>DSAP01000183.1 GCA_011046415.1 bacterium
GAATAACCGGATGCGTTGATCGAAACGGGTATGAAATTCGATCCAGGCGGATCTGTTTTTCGGTTCCCGGCCGCAGAGCCGGACCCGTTCGGCGTTTGACAGCGAGGTATAATCCATATCGGGGTTCGATTCGCTCGGATTCTCCCTTTTACGTATGAACCAAAATAGGAAATCAGGTCATTTATGCAAGCATTTATTGCGTCCGGATACGGATCTGTTACGAAGTGTCGGAAATTTGCTGTCTTTTGAAAAAAGTGACGGGAAAAACGGGCGATTTCTCTGTCTCTATATAATAAGGCCTGTGACCGATACAGGCCGATTCACCCATCATCCATTACAGGAAAGGAGAAGGACATGAAACACATTCTCACACTCGCGGGCCTCGCCACATGCGCGCTGATCTTTCTGCAGTGTTCACAAAGCACGCCTATTTCACCGGATTTAATCGAGATGGAACCGGTGGTGCAGACGGGAAAGGGAAAAACCTCTCCCGGCACACAAGCAGAAGAAGATACCCTGCCTGGCGGTGGACCGTATCCTGCCCGATTTGTCGAGGAGGACAAAACTGTGGGTGGACCCTCCCCGGTCACTCTCGCGGAGGAAGATGCAAGACCGGGCGGCGGTCCATAAGCGGATTGGATATGTAACCGGGGTGTGCAGTTCTGAATGAACTGCACACCCCTTTTTCTTAGCGCTAAGTACAAAAAATAAATATGATTACAGATTTTTATCTCCTCACGTTTTACCCTCCATTATTTATTGTGTGAATTGTGAAGTTGTTTGCGTGGGTTAAGCATTGTGAATGGAGGCTCTGCTGAGGATTCTTGGTGATCTCCTAGCGGTGCGCAGCCCCCAGAGAAAGTATATCGATTTCTATTCCGGGGTAATAAATTCGGACTGCATCGACTTTTATGCGAGGCGGGCGGTAATTCGGGGCTTGGCGAAAGGAAGAAATAAATCAAAAAGCCCAATGAAAATTGGGCTTGAGTACTGAATCATCAAGTAGTACCCCCGGGGCGATTCGAACGCCCGACCTGCTGATTAGAAGTCAGCTGCTCTGTCCAACTGAGCTACAGGGGCAAAACAAAAAAAATGTAAGCAAAATCCCTCAAAAAATCAAATCGATTTTATCCGCGGCATTTTCTGTATCACCCGATACCCCCACTGCGAAACCGAGAATAAGAACGGGGAATGGACACGCAGAAACCGCCCGTAATTCACGAGCGTTCCCCCGAATTTCGCCTTAAAATCCCGTACACCATACTTCTCATCGGGATAACCCGCACCGCCGAAATCATACACCTTATATCCTTTTTGAGCACACGATTTCAACACATGCCACATGAGCATCTCGTTCACATTATAATTCAGAAACCGCGCGTCCGATCCCTGATACCAACCGTACGCGACGTCTTTGTAAAACAATTCGAAGGATGCCGCGGCGATCCGGTGATCGATGAGCGCCAAAAAAACGGACATTCTTTGCGCCGGATAAAGCGTCTCGAACGCGTTTTGAAACAACGAAATATCCGCGAGCGGGATGCGGTTGCGTCGATAGGTCGCTGCAAGGAGCCGATACGCCTTTGGGATCTCTTCGGGATCGGAAATTTCATGAAAGGCGACGGTCTCGCGGTTGACTTCACGGCGGATCCGTTTCCGCGTGTTCTTGCCGATTTGCCGAAGCAGGGCTTCCTCGGAAAGGTCGATGTCGACCAGGTAATTCAAATAATCCCGGTAGGGATATCCGCATCCTTTGAAGATGCTCCGACAACTCGAAATATCATTTAAATTACGGATCTCCGTAAATAAGATGCGATGATCATATAGCGCATTGTAGGCGTGCATCAGATGTTGCATTGCGGAAAGGCCGGCCGGAGTGTTCTCGTAGAGAATACCACTGTAATCGACCGCCCTGCGGAAGAAATCAAGCCGTACGGAACGCAACAGTGAAACCAACACAGGAAGGAACAGGGCCTGGATGCGGCCTTCTAAATCCAGGCAGGCCCATAGAAGCGGTTCGTGTCCCCGGGAGGCACTGAAAATCCGATAGAATTCCGGAAGATGAAAGACCGTGCCGCAAGGATGATGGTCGACAAACCGCCTCCAGAGGATTTCATCCAGTTCATGCACGATTCTCAGACCGAATGACACGGCAGGGGACCCCTTTAAGCAAAAGACGTCAAAACATAATTAAACATAATATACATTATAAGAAGTACTATTTGATGCTCTTAATCAAATGATCCGCTTGTTCCATGAATGGTGTGTAATGGCAATAGTTCTTGATTTTTTGTAACCAATCCGAAGCATCGGATTTCATATTTTTCTGAATCGCCGTCAATGCAAGATGATACAGGGCGAGCGGATTATTCGGATCGCGTTTGTACGCGGCATGCAATTCCTCGATCGCGGCGTCCGGTTTCTTTCTTCTCAGCAAATTCACACCATATAATGTCCGTGTTAAAGGATCTTTTTTCCCCAGTTCGATTGCTTTCTTTAGTGATTCTACGGCTTCTGCATGCATTCCGGCCAGGTGCAAAACAGCTCCGAGCGCCTTGTAATACAGGCCACGTTTTGAATTGATTCGAATCGCTTTTTTAAAACAATCAGCCGCCTCCTGGGTTTCACCCAGTCTGATCTTTGTTTCGCCAAGTAGATACCAGACATAATGATCGGAGGGTTTTAATTTCAAATATCCCTGATATTTATTGGCGGCCTTCCTGAAATCTCCGGAGATATAGTACTGGACGCCTTCGGTGATCTGTTCTTCACGCATTTCATCCGGAATGGCATCTAGTTCCGGATTTGCAGATTGATCGACCTGTAGCGAACGTTTTGCATAATCCGCCATTTTGGTTCCTGGTGCCAATTCGATGACCTGATGAAAATATCGGTTCGAACGCTTGAAATCGCCGAGAATATAATGAATTTTTGCCAGACCGAGATATGCCCGGATCTCTTTCGGTGACTGTTTCAGTATTTCCTCGAACAGATCGATGGCTTCATTGAATTTCTTCTGGATACTGAAGACCGTTGCCAGATGCAGCATTGCCAGCATACTCTTTCTGTCGAGACGGACGGCTTCAAGCAAGTACATTTCCGCATCCGAGATTTTTCGCATCCGGAGGGACGCGGCACCCAATACCAGAAAGGCTTTCGAGTGGATCGGGCACAACGCGATCGTTTTCTGCAGCGACTCTAGAGAATCCTGATATTGTTTCAGTTCAAAATGGACCAGCCCCAGTTGATAATGATATTGCGCATCTTCTTCATTTAACGCGATCGCATGTTTCCATTTTTCACCTGCGCGCGCGTATTGTTTCGAGCGAATCAGGCTCATGGCTTCATGATGAAGAGATTCGGCGGCTTCATCGATATGTGGCGGTTGCCAACTGAGAATGAGTTCGTCCCCCTTGATCAGGGCATTCAGGCGGCCTGAACTGGTCTGATAATGTGCGAGTACTTTGTTCCTGAGCGTTTCAGGATCCAGTTTTTCACCGGGAAGATTTTCACAAATCGGATCTTCCTGAAGTGCGTTCATGGTCAGCCTGGCCATCATCATCTTTTTCGTATTTTGAACAGGCATGATCTCCCCCCATGACAGTTTTTATGAAATTCCTTCGAGGACTGAGACGATCTTCTCCGCAAGCGACTCTTCCGGCGCCTGGAAGGTCTCCCCCGTTTTACGACAGCGGATTTCGAACCGATTTTCATCGATTCCCTTCGCCCCAATCACCACCTGGACAGGCATACCCATAAGATCCGCATCCTTGAACTTGAATCCGGCCGAGACATTCCGGTCATCGAACAGCGTCTCGATCTCCCGGGAAAGCAACGCGTCATAGAGATTCTCGGCCGTCCTCCTGACGGTTTCCTCGTCCATATTCAGGGCGATCAGATGCACCTGGTACGGGGCGAGGATCTTGTCCCACACCATCCCCTTCTCATCGTGATTCTGTTCGATGGCCGCTGCGATGATCCGTTCGACACCGATTCCGTAACTGCCCATGATAATCGGTATGGATCGACCTGATGGGTCCAGAAACAGGGCTTTCATGCTTTCGGAATATTTTGTGCCCAGTTTAAAAATATGTCCCAGTTCCATGGCATGGGTCACTCGGAGCGGGCCGCCGCATTGGATGCAGTCATCGTCCGGTACGACATTACGCAGATCGGCATAAATCAGGTCCGGCACACTCCGATCCGGAGCGATACCTTTTAAATGAAAATCGTTCTCGTTGGCACCCGTAATCAGCCCCTCCTGCCCCTTCAAAGCGGCATCCGCGACTGTCTCGATGGGCCGAGCCGGGCGGACGGGGCCGATGAAACCCGCTTCCGCGCCGCAAATACCTTTGATTTCATCGGGATGTGCGGGCCGTACCGTGTCTTTCAAAAAACCCATCAATTTTGCCTCGTTCAATTCATGATCGCCCCGCAGGAGGACCATGACGGGTTTCGATCCCGCATAATAAACCAGCGATTTCATGAACTGCGTCTTCGGGCGGCCGAGGAATTCCGAAACCTCCTCGATGGTCCGGCGGCCGGGCGTATGGACTTTCTCCAATTCTTCGGAAGAAAAAGACACCTCGGAGGACCGCGATTCGGCCACCTCGAGGTTCGCCGCATAGTCGCATTGCGTGCACAGGACAAGCGTGTCTTCTCCATGGAGAGATTCGAGCATGAATTCCTGTGAACTGCTCCCCCCCATCAATCCGCTCGAAGCGCCGACGACATAAAATTTCAAACCACAACGCGTGAATATCCGTCTGTAAGCTTCCGCATGGAGATCATATGACCGGTCCAGACCTTTCGCATCGGCGTCCAGACTGTATGCGTCTTTCATGAAGAATTGTCTCGCCCGGACGACCCCGGAACGGGGACGCGGTTCATCACGGAATTTGGTCTGGATCTGGTACCAAATCTGGGGCAAGTCCCGATAGGATTTCACGAATTTGCGTGCCAGATCGCAGATGATCTCTTCGTGCGTGGGTGCCAGGGACATTTCCCGTTTCTTGCGGTCCCGGAGCCGGAACATCTCGTCCCCGAACGCGGCGTTCCGTCCGGTCTCGTCCCAGAGTTCGATGGGATTCAGGGCCGGCATGTGGATCTCCTGGGCGCCGATCCGGTCCATCTCCTCCCGGATGACGGTCATGACTTTCTGCATCAGTTTCCATCCCAACGGCAAATAGGTATAGATGCCCGCGGCGAGCGGACGGATCAGGCCGGCGCGGAGCATGAGCCGGTGGCTCGGGATGACGGCATCCGAGGGGATTTCTTTCTGGGTGGGTATATAGGCGGAAGAAAGCCTCAAATCGTCACACTCCTTTCTCTATTCCATGTTGTCGACGACAGGCCAGTACGGTGTTCCGCAATAGCATGGCGATGGTCATGGGTCCCACACCGCCGGGAACCGGCGTGATGGCTTCGGCGATTTCCGATACGGGATCAAACGCCACATCTCCCGCGATGCGGTATCCCTTGTCCGAGGCCTCATCCGGTACCCGGTTCACGCCGACATCGATCACGACGGCTCCGGGTTTCACCATCTCCCGCGTGATGAATTCGGCCTGGCCGATCGCGGCGACGAGGATGTCCGCCGACCGTGTGATCTCCGGAAGATCACGGGTCCGTGAATGACACCACGTGACCGTGGCATTGGCGCCTTTCGCCTTCTGAACCAGAATCAGGCCCAGAGGTTTGCCGACGATATTGCTCCTGCCGACGATGACGACGTGTTTTCCCTCGGGGGAATACCCGGATCGGAGGAGCAGTTCCTGGACGCCGACGGGCGTGCAGGGCAGGTATCCGTCCGTGAATCCGGCCGCCAGTTTCCCTACATTGTACGGGTGGAAAGCGTCCACATCCTTGATCGGATCGATGAGTTCGATGACGGCATGCTCGTCGAGATGTCGCGGCAGGGGCGACTGCACGAGTATGCCGTTGATTTTCGGATCGGCATTGAGGCGTCGGATCGTCCGGACGAGTTCATCCTGAGACAGGGATTCCGGGAAGATCAGGGTCTCCGAACCGATCCCCGTCTCCTGACACGCCTTGCCCTTCATCCGGACGTACACCTTCGAGGCCGGATCGTCGCCTACCAACACCACACTGAGATGCGGATTCACCCCCCGATCCTTGAGGCGACGGACCTCGTCCGCCACTTCATTGCGGATGTTTTCTGCGATTTTCCGTCCATCGATGAGCTTTGCCATTTCGCATTATCCCCTGATTTGAAGACGTTCGATGTGTTGCGCCCGTCCGCTGATGGCATCCGCTTCAACAATTGCGCCGCAAAAGACGGGATTGCCCTCCCCTATTTTATAAATGACGGGTACCTGCGTCATAAACCGCTGGATGGCCGTGGATATATCCATTCCGATGACCGATCTGGAAGGACCGGTCATGCCTGCGTCGGTCAGGCAGGCCGTGCCGTTGGGAAGGATGCGTTCATCCGCTGTCTGAACATGCGTGTGCGTCCCCAGCAGTGCGGTAATCCGTCCATCCAGATGATAGGCCAGCGCCAGTTTTTCTGCGGTGGCTTCCGCATGGAAATCGATCAGGATGATCCGGATCCCCTGGGTGTGCAGATCCTGAATGATGCGGTCTGCGACGCGGAACGGGCAATCGATGGGCTGCATGAAACTCCGTCCCTGAAGATTGATCACGGCGATGCGGTATCCCCCCGACGTCTCAAAGATACAGCTCCCTCGTCCGACCGTTCCGGGCGGATAATTCAGGGGCCTCAATACGTGCGGATGATTGTTCAATACAGGGAAAATCTTTTGTTTATTCCAGATATGATTCCCGCTTGTGATCACATGTACACCGGAAGCCATAAAATCATCGACGATTCGCGGCATCAGGCCTTTTCCGGATGCGGCATTTTCTCCGTTCGCCACGATGAGGTCGAAATCATAATCTTTCGCGAGTCTTGGAATCGTTTCGGCCATGATTTCGAAGCCTTCGTGGCCGATCACATCGGCGACAAATAATATTTTGACTGTCAGCTGACTCATCAGATATTATTTGGCGTAATCCACGGCGCGGTATTCACGGATGACCGTCACCTTGATCTGACCGGGATATTCCATCTCCTGTTGGATTTTTTCAGAAATATCGGATGCGAGCTGGTCTGCCAGCGCATCGGAGGTCTTGTCCGGCATGACCATGACACGCACTTCCCGGCCGGCCTGAATCGCATAAGTTTTGGCGACTCCCGGAAAGGATTCGGCGATCCCTTCCAGCTTTTCGAGGCGTTTGATATACCCCTCGAGTGTTTCGCGCCGCGCACCGGGACGTGATCCCGAGACCGCGTCTGCCGCCTGGACCAAGGCGGAAATGGGAGACGTCATCTCAACTTCGCCGTGATGAGAGATGATCGCGTTCTCGACGATTGGGCCTTCTCCGAACCGTTTGGCCAGTTCGGCGCCGATCTGGAAATGGGTTCCCTCGGTGTTGCGGTCGACCGCCTTGCCGATATCGTGAAGCAGTGCGGCGCGTTTAGCCACCACCGGGTCCAGATTCAATTCGGCGGCCATCAAACCGGCGAGATGG
Source organism: bacterium (assembly GCA_011046415.1). Taxonomy (GTDB): domain Bacteria; phylum Zhuqueibacterota; class QNDG01; order QNDG01; family JABMRT01; genus DSAP01. The sequence continues at coordinate 7,555 of DSAP01000183.1, forward strand.
GCCATCTCGATGCTGTGTTTGAGCACATTCTGGCCGTAGCTGGTCCTGAAATTCAGTTTTCCGAGCAGCTTGACCAGTTCGGGATGCAGGCCGTGTACCCCGGTTTCGAGCATGGCCTGTTCACCCAGTTCGACGATGGTCTCTTCCATTTCTTTGGTCATTTTCTCGACGACTTCTTCGATCCTTCCGGGATGAATCCGGCCGTCGGTAATCAGGGTTTCGAGTACACGGCGGGCAATTTCCCGACGATAAGGATCGAATCCGCTGAGGATGACCGCTTCCGGAGTATCATCGACGATCACATCAATGCCCGTGGCATTCTCGAAAGCACGGATATTTCGCCCTTCCCGGCCGATAATTCTTCCCTTCATTTCATCACTGGGCAAATGCACAACGGAAACCGTGGCTTCTGATGAATGATCGGCGGCGGTACGCTGTATGGCTGAGATGATGATTTCCTTGGCTTCCTTGTTTGCCGCGAGACGGGCCTGATCCCGGATTTCCTTGACTTCCTGAGCAGCCATTTGCTTGGCCTTGCCCAGTAAATTGTTTTTTAATTCCCTGATGGCCTCATCATGTGACATGCCTGAAATCCGTTCGAGCTTCTCGTTCTCCTCCGCGATAACGGCTTCTAATTCTTCCTGTTTGCGGGTCAGATATTCATTACGGTCTTTAAAACTCTGTTCTGTCCGTTTGATTTCATTTTCTTTCTGGTTCAGGTGTTCGAGACGTTTTTCGAGTTCCTGTTCTCTCTGTTCGAGTTTCCGGATACGGTTTTCATGTTCTTGCTTCTGTGTCCTTGTTTCTTTTTCGAAGTTTTGTTTCAATCGAAGCGTTTCATCTTTCGCTTCGATAATTTTCTGATTGCGAATCGCCGCGGCTTCTTTCTCCGCTTCGGAAACGATTTTCTCCGCGAGTTTCTCCGCGCTCGCGACTTTTCCCTGTCCCATTTTGTTGCTCAACACCCATCCCAGAAAGAACATCACCACGCTGATTGCCGCAGCGATAAATAAAATTGCCATTTCCATATCAATTCCTCCAATTCGGCTATCTGCATCAGGGACTTATTTTGTTGCAGGCAAGCCTTTTCGATTCTGAAATACACGGGATTGGATTTCCGGAATTGAAAACCGGCATTCCAAAAAAAAACCCGTACACTCACAACATCTTGCGGCTTGAATCGAACTTCTTTCACCACCTGTTGAAGGACGTGTGAATACGGGGAATCAGTCAAACTTTTTCATCCGGTTCGGGTGAAAAAGTTTATTATTTTTCTTTTAACTGCTGATCAATCAGGGAATTCAGATGTTGAAGCCTGTCCTCGAGCCGTTCACGTTCTTCGAAGAGTTCATGCGCGATATTGACTGCGGCAAGTATCGCCACCTTCAATGAAGAATCAACGCGGAGACTCTGATCGACCTCACGCATTCTGTGATCGACATAATCTGCTATGGCTTTGATATAATCGGCGTCCGCCTGTCCACGGATCACATAGTCGGCGCCGTAAATTCTCACTTTGAGGACATTTTTATCCGAACACATCGGAAAGGTCCTGATATTGTCATTGGATTGATATTTTACCTGATCCCTTCAACAAGTCCTGGCTAAGAATCGATTCATTCCAACTTTTCAAATTCCTGCAATTTCTCCAGTAAGTTCTCGACTTTTGTACGAATGCGTTGTTGTTTGTCCTGGAATCCGGCGATCTCGTTTTGTACAACCCGCGATTGTTCGGCTTCCTCCGTCAATACTTGGATCTTCTTTTCTTTTTCCGTGATGATGGATGTCAGTTCTTGATTTTTTGATTTGAGTTCCTGGTTCTCTTTCCTGAGTTTGCCGACCCACTGAATGATCTGGTCGATTTTTGTTTCCAATACATCGAAGGTCTGATGCGTCATAGTTACTCCTCCCTTCGAGTCAGGTACGTAAACGGGCCTGTATTCTGGTCTCTAGTTTTCGGACAATCTCCATCATGACAGGATCAATGTCGCTGTCCTGCAATGTGCGATCCGGAGACGAGAAAGTCAAGGAAAACGCCATACTTTTTTTATCGGGTGGAATCGCCTTGCCTCGATAAATGTCGAATAAATCAACGGATTGAAGGGTCCCGTCCCCCGTTTTCAGGATCACGTCGATAACCTGTTCCGCCAATACGGACTCATTCACGATGATCGCCAGATCCCGTTTGACGCCGGGGAAACGGGAGAAAGGAATGAATTTTCTTTCTTCTGTTATCATTCCGTAAAGCGTTGCGATATCGATTTCAAGTGAAAAAACAGGATTCCTGATGTCCCAGTCTGCGCATATCGATTCGTGTATCAGACCAAAATGGCCGATGATGCGTCCATCGGATTGCATTTGTATGGCACGCTGATCACTAAAAATCGGAGATCCGGTGATCTCAAAATCGATTCTTTCCACATGCAGTTTCTGGAGTAGTGCCTCAACAACCCCTTTCAAATCGTGGAAATCAAACTTCTTTTCAGAAGCATTCCAGTAATGAACCGGACGATCATTACCGGTCAGCACCGCGGAAATCACTTCTCGTTCAGCCGGAGAGGAGCGGCCTGTCGATTCAAAAATCCGGCCGGTTTCAAAGAGTTTCAGATTGGACTGTGAACGATTCTGATTCCAGACAATCGTATCCAGGAGGCCCGGTATGAGGCTGCTTCGCATGAAAGCGGTATCCGGACTGAGGGGATTCTGTACGGGAACGGGTTTCCGGATTTCCCGATACGGTTTCACGGCATGCTCTGACACCATGCTGTTGCTGACGGTTTCAAAGAATCCCCGTCCGACAAAGAAGTCCTTCAGTTCCTCGACGAACCGATCGACACGGTTTTCCTGAGACGTTAATTGGAGTCTCGACAGGGTCGCATCAGGAATCCTGTCATAACCGTAATGACGCACGACTTCTTCGATGAGGTCAATCTCCTGCTTCAGATCGGGACGGAATGAAGGGATTGTCACGGAAATCGGCTTTGAATCGTCCGGCTTGAGTCCCAGGCCGGACAGGATCGAAATCACCCGGGAAACCGGAATCTCAATGCCCAGAACATGTGTGATCCGCTCAGGGCGGAGGGTAACAATCCGGTGAGGTATTTTCGATGGATAAGAATCGACTATCCCCTTGACGACACTGCCTCCGGTCAGATCAGAGATCAGCTTTGCCGCGCGGTTCACCGCATAGGCGGTGTTGTTCGGATCACATCCCCGTTCGAAACGTTGTGAGGCTTCCGTGCTGATTCCGAGACGTTTTGAGGTCCTGCGGATGGCCGGCGGATCGAAATAGGCACTTTCTATGAGAATATTCCGGGTCCGGTCCGAAACTTCGGAATTCTCGCCACCCATGATCCCGGCCAGCGCCACTCCCCGCCTGCCGTCGCAGATCAGCAGATCATTTTGGGTCAATGTATGCTTTAAACCGTCCAGGGTGGTGAAAGATTCCCCTCCTTCAGCCAGACGGACGATAATTTTCTTTTCCGCGATCAGATCGTAATCAAAGGCATGCAGGGGTTGACCGGTTTCCAGCATCACGAGGTTGGTCGCGTCCACGACGTTATTGATGGAACGGACGCCCAGCGCCTCGAGCCGCTCCTTGATCCAGTCTGGAGAGGGACGAATCTGCACATCCCTCATAATGCGGGCCGTGTAACGCGGACAGGCTGCCGGATCCATGATTTCAATTGAAATCCAGTCTGACGATACCTCATCGGATTCATTCACCGAATCATCCGGATAGGTTGGGCTGACGTCCGTCAGGACGCCGACTTCCCGGGCAATTCCGATGTGGCTGAGACAATCCGGCCGGTTGGGAGTCACATTGATTGAGAAAACCGTATCCCGTCTGTCTGAAGGACCGGTAAAAGCAGCCCCTTTTTCATGGCTTGTCGGATCGAGGACCAGAATCCCCTCGTGTGAATGCCCGATTCCGAGTTCGCGCTCGGAACAGATCATACCCTCTGATTTCACCCCGCGCAGCGTCACGGGTTTGATTTCGAGACCGCCCGCAAGCCTGGCGCCGATTCTGGCGACTGGCACGCGCTGGCCTTCGGATACATTGGGGGCCCCGCAAACGATCGACAGTGTTTCGTCGCCCACATCCACCCGGCAGACACTCAGCCGGTCCGCATCCGGATGTTTCTCGACCTGCAACACATCACCCACGACCACGCCTTCGAATCCGGTATCCGTCCGGATGACTTCCTCGACCTCCAGACCGCACAGGGTCAGTTTATCCGCCAGTTCATCGGGGGGCAGAGAAACGGGTATGAGTTCATTTAACCATTTCAGACTGATTTTCATCCGGATACATCCTAAAATTGCTTCAACAGACGCACATCGTTTTCATAAAACATGCGGATATCAGGTATGCCGTAAATCAGCATCGCAATCCGTTCCACCCCCATGCCGAATGCGAAACCGGTATACCTCTCGGGGTCATATCCTACGTAGTCAAACACCGCGGGGTTGACCATACCGGCGCCCGAAATCTCCACCCATCCGGATTGTTTGCAGACGCGGCATCCCCTGCCCCGGCAAATAAGACAGGAAAAGTCATATTCCGCGCTTGGCTCCGTAAATGGAAAGAAGCTCGGTCGGAACCGGATTTTGATGTCCGATCCCAGAAGACGCTGTGCGAAAGTCAGTATCGTTCCTTTTAAATCCGCGAAGCTCACGCCCTCGTCCACGTAAAGTCCTTCGATCTGATGGAAAACGGGCGAATGCGTAGCGTCCGGGGTATCCCGTCGATAGCAACGACCGGGTGCGATGATTCGTACGGGGGGAGGCTGATTTTCCATGACATGCACCTGAACCGGAGAAGTATGCGTGCGCAGAACAATTTCCTGTTCCTCGTCGATGAACAGGGTGTCCTGCATGTCTCTTGCGGGATGCCCCCTTGCGATATTCAGCGCATCAAAATTGTAGTATTCCGTCTCGATTTCCGGCCCCTGTGCTACGATAAATCCCATACTTTGAAAGCAGGACTTGATTTCACGGAGCAATGTCGTCAGCGGATGAAGCCGGCCGATATAACCGATATTACCAGGCAGGGAATGATCAAAAAATGATTCACCATGGGATTGCATATCCAGCGACCGGGCTTTTTCTGAAAACACCGTATTCATCTTGTCTTTCAGGGTGTTGAGCAAATGTCCCGATGCGCGTTTTTCATCCCCTTCGAGCGAACCCAGTATCCCGAAAAGACCAGCCAGTAACCCTTTTCGGCCTAAAAATCGAATCCGGATTTGTTCGAGCGCTTGTAAATCCGATGCTTCCGCAAGCGCCGAATCGAAATCAGACTCGAGCAGGCGAATCCGTGTTTTCAGATCGGATTTCATCGGGTATTATGTACTTTTAATCCGGTTGACGATCTGAGAGAAAGCAGCCGGGTCCGATACGGCCAGGTCTGACAGTACTTTACGGTTCAACTCGATCCGATTTTTGCTCAGGAGATCCATGAAACGAGAATAGCTCAAACCGTAAGGCCTCACGGCGGCATTGATACGGGCAATCCAGAGTTGACGAAACTCACGCTTGCGGACCCGCCGATCGCGATAGGCATAGAGCATCGCGCGTTCGACGCTTTCCTTGGCGGTTTTCAGGAGTTTACTCTTGGCACCCCGGTACCCTCTGGCGGACTTTAGAATTTTTTTCCGTCGCCGTCTGGATGCGACGGCATTCGTTGCTTTCGGCATGTTTTCCTCATGGTCAGATAAGAGTCAATTTAAACGACGAGCATACGCTTTACGCGGTTTTCCTGAGTCCGGTCAACCAGATCCGATTTTCTCAGATTGCGTTTACGTTTAGAAGTTTTCTTGGTCAGGATATGACTCGCGTAAGCCTTATCCCTTTTGATTTTCTTTTTGGCGGTCAGATTGAATCGTTTGGCTGCACCGCGTCTTGTTTTTATTTTCGGCATTGAACACTCCTTCATTACTTCGGCACAAAAATGGCCGTGATGCTTCGATTTTCGAAAACCGGATCGCCTTCTAACTTAGAGATGTCGAGCAATTGCTCGGTGACCCGCTTTAAGACGTCTTCACCCAGCTCAGGATGGACGATCTGTCTGCCTCTGAAGAGGATCCGAATCCGCAGATGGTTTCCCAATTCAATAAATTTGCGTGCCTGTTTGACCTTGAACATCACATCGTGTTCGTCGATGGTCGGCCGGAACCGGATTTCCTTGACATGGATGACATGTTGTTTCTTTTTGCTGATTTTTTCTTTCTTGCTTTGCTGATACTTATATTTGCCGTAATCCATGATCCGGCAAACGGGGGGTGACGCATTGGGCGCGATCTCGACCAGATCGAGCTCTGCCTGCTCTGCGAGTTCCATGGCGCGTTTAGGGGACATGATACCGTGCTGCTCACCATCATCACCGATAACGCGTACCTCGGGAACCCGTATTTCCTCGTTCAGACGAATACGATCTTTTTTAATCGCTGGTCCTCCTTGCCATTTCCTCTTTCAGGGTGGCGATGAATTCTTCGACCGGCCTGGAGCCGACATCTCCTGTTTTACGTTTCCGCACGGAAACGGTATGATCCTGGCTTTCACGATCGCCGATGATGCACATATAAGGGATTTTTTGCATCTCGGCTTCACGGATTTTGTAACCCATTTTTTCATTCCGCGCATCAAACCGGCAACGGAGTCCGGATTCAGTGAGGCGTGTCATCGTGTCTGATGCCGCATCTCTATGTTTCTCGCTGATCGGAATGACCACGCATTGCACCGGCGCCAGCCAGATCGGAAACGCACCGCCGTAATGTTCAATTAATATGCCGATGAACCGTTCGAGCGATCCGAAAATCGCCCGATGAATCATCACGGGCCTGTGACGCTCGCCGTCCGCTCCGACATACTCGAGTTCGAACCGTTCGGGCATGGAAAAGTCTACCTGAATGGTGCCGCATTGCCACAGGCGTCCGATCGAGTCACGGATATGATAATCGATCTTCGGCCCGTAAAACGCCCCTTCTCCGCGATTGATTTCGAAGGGAATTCCTTTTCGGTTCAGGGCACTTTGCAGTACCTTTTCGGCCTGTTCCCACATCGAAGCATCTCCGATCGATCTAGCGGGACGGGTCGAAAGTTCAATCTGATACTGAAAAAAACCGAATGCTTCATAGACTTCAGTAATCATATCGATGATTCGAATGACTTCCGTTTCCAGCTGATCCGGCATACAGAATACATGGGCGTCGTCCTGTGTGAACTGACGAACGCGAAACAAACCGTGCAGTACACCCGATTTCTCATGACGGTGTACGAGACCCATCTCCGCCATTTTAATCGGCATATCGCGGTAAGAATGCGGTGAATTCTTATAGACCAGTAATCCGCCCGGACAATTCATCGGTTTAACGGCATAGGCCTGATCATCGACAGAAGTGAAATACATATTCTCTTTGTAATTATCCCAGTGTCCGCTTCGGTGCCACAGGGTTTCATTCAGAATGATCGGGGTCCGGATTTCCTGATATCCGTGCTTGAAGAACATCTCACGCATATAATTCTGAATGGTGTTGTACAGAATCATGCCGTTGGGATGCCAGAACACAAATCCCGGACCCTCGACCTGGAAGCTGAATAAATCCAGTTCTTTGCCGAGGCGTCTGTGATCTCGTTTTTTGGCTTCTTCCAACTGCCGCAGATGTGCATCGAGAAGAGATTTCGTCGGGAAAGAAATACCGTAAATTCGCTGAAGTACGGCATTGCGTTCATCCCCGCGCCAGTATGCCCCTGCGATGTTCAGTAATTTGAAGTGTTTGACATAATCCGTGCTCGGCAGATGGGGGCCGCGACAGAGATCTGCAAAACCATCATTGAAATAAACCGAAATGATATCATCCGGGAATTCCTGAATGATTTCGACCTTGAAGTGTTCTCCCCGCTCTTCAAAGAAAGCGATGGCATCGGCTTTCGACAGGGTGTTCCGTACGAAGGGCTGCGCCTTTTTGATGATCTCCCGCATCTTTTCTTCGATTCGGGGAAGATCGTCTGTCGTCAAGGGGCGATCGAGCGCGAAGTCATAATAAAAACCTCCTTCGATCGCGGGTCCAATTGCAAGTTTGGTTTCCGGAAAGAGAGACTTGACAGCCTGTGCCATCACATGGGAGGTGCTGTGCCAGAAAACCCCCATTCCGACCGGTTCATCGGTCGTGATAATACGGAGGTTCATATCACGATCCAGCACCTGAATTAAATCGACAAGCCGCCCCTCGATTTCGGCAGCTACTGCAGATTTGAATAAATCAGGATGCTGTATTTTCAGTACTTCTAAAATCGTGACGCCCGGTGTGCAACGCTGTTCGTCGCCATGATCTATTCTAACGTTGATGGATTCCAAAGATTAAACAAGACCCCTCGATAATATTATAAAAAACTATTAAAAAAATTCGGATAAAAAAAATTTTGTGGGCGATACTGGACTTGAACCAGTGACCTCTTGCATGTCAAGCAAGCACTCTAACCACCTGAGCTAATCGCCCAAAAATTCTTGGGTTTAAATGTAACATGATTTACCCCAAAAGTCAAGAAATATTTAGGATATGAAACCCGTCCAATCATCCTTAAAAGAGGGTTCCCGGTGAGAGAAGCCCATGCGGATCGAGAGCATTTTTTACGGATCTGAATTTACTTCTTTCCGCATCGGTGAACATGATTTTCAACAACTCTTTTTTAATTTTACCGATTCCATGCTCGCCGGATACACTACCTCCGAGCTGAACTGCCTTCCTCGACAGGAGGATGGAAACCGCTTTTGCACGATCGAGTTCGACCTCGTCGAGAGGCAGGAGGTTGACATGAACATGACTCTCACCGATATGACCGAAAATCACATATTCCAAATCAGCATCTTCCGCTTCTTTCCGGTATACAGCCATTATTTCCTCGAACCGGTGTCCAGGAACGACGAGATCGGTTGCGATCTTGTGTATCGCAGGACAACGAACCCGGTGTTCTTCGATTATCCGGTTGATGATTTCCGGGACGGCATGCCTGAAATCCTTCATCTCTCTGAGCGAACGGGCATCCCAGGCGCCCCAGGCCGTTTCCAGGGAGGAACCCTGTTCCTGAAGCAAACGGTCATAGGCTGTCAGAATTTCCTCAAGCGGGGCATTCGACATATCTTGCTCAATATAAATGGCCGCCATGGCTCCATCCCGAACCCGTGTCGCATACGGAGACCTCTCTCTCAACAAAAACAATGACTGTTGATCGAAGTATTCGAGCGCACAGGCCGTGATCACCGAATTCCGGTTTCTGTTTTCCTGGCGAATGCGCCTGGCAAACCGGATTGCCTGGATCTCTTGTTTAAAGAAACAGACCGCACCCAGGAGTGAAACCGGTTTCCGGGACAGGTCAACTGTGATCTCCGTAATGACTCCGAGCGTCCCTTCCGAACCGATGAACAAATCCACGAGATCCAGCGGATCATCGAGATGATATGCGGCCGTGTTTTTAATCCGTTTTCTGTTAAATGGCGGGATCGTGAGGTATAACGATCCGCCTGGACCAGGAAATTCGATCCGTTCACCCGCCCGTACAGACATTCCCCTTTTCAGTTCCAAAACGGTGCCGTTAACCAAAACCACCCTCAGGCCGTACACATGATTCCGGGTCGGGCCATAGAAAAAAGAACGGCTTCCTGAGGCATCGGTGGCGACCGTTCCTCCAAGATGAGCCGACATTTCCGTGGGATCGGGCGGGTAGAACCATTGATCGGAAACGGACAAGAATCCTGATGTGCCGGGAAAAGACTCTTTTTCATCCGTCCCGTTGGAATCGAGGAATCGGGAGAGCCGGTCGAGATTCACGCCCGGTTCGAGTGTGATTCGCCATATCCCGGTGTCGTCCGCTTCCGCCGACAAGATCCGTTGCATCTGATCGAGAGAAAGGATGTGGCCTCCGCAGGGAACCGCCCCCCCCAAGATCCCGGTCCTCGCCGCGGAGGGAGTGAGTGGAATCCGGTTCCGGCCGGCCTGAACGAGGATGTCCCGAACCTGACGCTCACATCGCGGAAACCAGATCCCGTCCGTATGCCCTTCCTGGAACCGGCTTTCATCGAGAAGATAACGGGAATAGCTTTCCCGTATCCGGACAGGATCATCGATAAAAAGGATTTCCGATACCTGATCATCGCGCGGTTCATGTCCGTGGATACGGATATTCATCTTCTCACTCCATGCGGGATACAAAAAAAGGGCATCGCTGCCCTTTTGGGATCGATAGTTGGAATCCGATCAAGTGGATTTGGAAGGCTGCAGTTGTTCATCCTTGAGTTCCCTGAGCCGGTCGACGATGTGGCCGGTTTCTCCGCGGCCGTCACTCCGGTTTTCAACCAGATCGACGACCATTTCCATCGCGAGGATTACAGAATCCAGGATCTTGGTATCCAGCCTGATTTCACGTGACTGTACGGATGAGAAGATTTCATCAATGGTCCCGAGTAGCTGACCGATTTCATCGAATCCGAACATCTGTGCGGATGCCTGGAGCAGCTTGCAGGACTGGCGGGCATCCATCACGGCACGATGATTATCGGGATTCATGCGCAACACATGAACAGACCGGTCAAACCGTTTCAGGTCACTTGCTGCTTCCTCTTCAAAAAGTGTGTAGAACAGCTTGGTCGCCTGGGTCACGGGTTTCGCCGTTTTAGCCTGGAGGGCCAATTCGTTGCCATTTGCCAGGATGGACTCTTTAATGTCAAAAATACTCTGCCCGTTGCTTAAAATGGGCATTTCGAACGCTTCCTCGGCCTCGGTCTGAACCGGATGCGGTTTTTCAGCTTTTTCAATCTGCATTCGTTCGGGTTCTTTTTCCTCCGCGATACCCGTGACAATCAGCATCACGCGCACGGATTGCTTCAATGCCTTGTCGATCGTGACTCCCCAGATGATCCGCGCATACGGATCGACATTGCGGGCAATCATCCGGACCACCTCACGCGCTTCCTTGAGTGTCATGTCCATACCGCCGGCGATATGGACCAGGACGCTCTGTGCGCCGGCGATGGAGGATTCCATCATCGGATGCGTGACGGCGCGACGGGCGGCCTCTTCGGCGCGGTTCTCGGAATTGCTTTCACCGAGCCCGATCAGGCCCGTAGGACCGTCACGCAGGATCATGCCGATGTCGGCAAAATCTAGATTGATCAATCCCCGGTTGAATATCAGGCTGGAGAGGCCGGATAGTGCATTGAAAAGGATATCGTCGCCCCTCTTAAAGGCCTCATGGAAGGGGACATCCGGATATTGTTCGGTTAATTTGTCGTTTCGAAGAACGATGACGGTATCGACCACTTTCCGGAGTTTATCCAGACCGATATGGGCGTTTTCCCAGCGAATCACTCCTTCTTCCGAAAACGGCATGGTCACGACGGCAATCGTCAAAATACCCAGATCCCGTGCGATGCGTGCGATCACGGGCAAGGACCCGGTTCCTGTCCCTCCCCCCATGCCGCAGGTCAGAAAGAGCAGGTCTGTTCCCTCGATAGACCGGATAATGGCGTCACGACTCTCCTCGGCTGATCGTTCGCCGACGACCGGATCTCCGCCGGCGCCCAGCCCGTTCGTCAGGCTGCGTCCGATCAGGATGCGTTCATCCGCACGGATGGAAAGCAAATCCTGGCCATCGGTATTGACGGCGATGGTCACGATATCTTTGATATTGGCGGTCGAAACATGATGGACGGTGTTGTTTCCGGAACCTCCGGCACCCAGCACCTTCACGATGGTCCGGTAAGAGAGGATTTCTGATGAAGGCGACTGTTCTCCCCTCACGTTTTCAGAAGCCATACCCATTCTCCTTCCCCTGAGGCGATTGATTTCTGCTATCACTTTGAATTTAAGCGGAGATGGATTAAAAAGCAAGAAAATTGTTTCACTGTGAGACATTTTTCAGGAGTAAATCGGACCGAATCGTTTTTTTCTCCGATTCGAACGTGTTTTCCTGGATCGAATGGCTGTCGAGTCTGGGTCTGCGATCCATGTTGCGATGAGTTCACGCAGGATTTCAATTTCAAAAGGTTTTTCGAAATACACGACATCCGGAAATTGACTCAGCCTCTGGGTCACATCGGCAGAACCGTACGCCGTCATCAGGATCAACAATCCGGTGGTCTGATGCTTCTTGGCCGTCCGGATCAATTCAATGCCGTCGCCTTCCTGCATTCTGAAATCGGTGATCAGGCAATCGAATGCGTTTTCTTTGAGCAGGAGCCGGGCTTTATGGAACGAATTTTCCGTGATGATTGTCCAACCGGGAAGGGTTTTGACGAGTCCGCGTGACAGCGACCAGGTCAGATCCTCTTCATCATCCACAATCAACATCTTCTTCATGTGCCAGCCGGCCTTTCTTCTGAGTCTAGTCAGAGCAAAAGCAAAAGATATGCCGCAATACGCTTCAGCTTATCAACTTGATTTATCTTGATAATATTCAATTATTAAGGGTTAAAGTAAGAAAATCGAGGCGGGTCGTACCGTATGCTGAATCCGTCTGTGAATGATCGAAAATTGTTCACAGTTCAATTTGATAATTTTTTAATTTTTCCCGAAGCGTCGAGCGCGAAATATCCAGAATCTTTGCGGCATGTGATTTATTTCCGTCAACCGACTTTAAAACTTCGAGTATGTGTACTTTTTCCATTTCACCGAGTGAAACTTTTCCAAGAGGGATCTGTCCGTGTGTCTGTACACCCTGTTTGCCGTGTAATTCAATGGGAAGATGTTCCGGGAGCAGAAACTCTCCCTGACAAAGAATGACGCCCCGCTCGATAACATTCTTGAGTTCCCGCACATTACCGGGCCAGGGATACGCCAGAAGCAGATTTTCAGTTTCTTTGGAGAAACCCCGGACCTTGCGGTTAAATTCCTTATTAAACTGATGGAGAAAGACCCTGGCAAGCAGCGGAATGTCCTCCGGCCTTTCCCTGAGAAGCGGCAAACAGATTTCCATGACTTTGAGCCGGTAATATAGATCGTCGCGGAATTCTTTATTCGTGACCAGTTCTCTCAGGTCGGTATTCGCAGCTGCGAGGACTCGGACATCGATTCTCAGGTCGCTGACTCCGCCGATCCTTCGGAACGTCTGGGTCTCGATAATACGGAGCAGTTTGGGTTGAAGGGACAATTTCATCGACGGTATCTCATCCAAAAAAATGGTGCCGCCATCTGCGAGTTCGAATAACCCTTTCTTCTGTGACTTTGCATCCGTGAATGCCCCTTTCTCATGACCGAACAATTCGCTTTCGAGCAGATGTTCGGGGATGGCGCTGCAATTGATGGTCACAAAAGGCTTTTCCCTTCTGGCGCTTGTATGATGTATCGCACCGGCGACCAGTTCCTTTCCGGTCCCGCTTTCTCCCTGAATGAGCACGGAAGTACGCGGGGTCTCGGATACGATCTGAATGAGCTGACGGACTTCTTCGATCTGTCTGCTCTTTCCCAGCAGCTGGTTTGCCGGATGCTGATCCTGATTCTGTCTGCGGAGCCGGAGCACCTCTCGTTTGAGCTGGGTATTTTCGAGCGCATGCCGGACGATTGCCTTCATTTCGTCCAGTTCGAAGGGCTTCATGAGATAGTCATATGCCCCATTTTTCAAGGCCTCGATAGCGGGTTTTGGATTTGATGTCGCAGTCATCATCAGCACGGGTAAATCTTCATGTGTTTCCCTGATTTCGGACAGGACGGCGAGTCCATCCATTTTGGGGAGTTTGAGGTCGAGGAGTACCAGATCGATCAGTTCCTTGCCCAGGGTCTCCAGACCGGTCTCCCCCGTTTTTTCGAAAAACACCTGATATCCCTCTTTCTTGAGGACATTCACGAGGCCGAACCCCAGATCTTCATTGTCTTCGATGATGAGTATCTTTGCAGAGTTCATACGGATTCTCCTGAGGGAAGCCAGATATGAAACGTGGTTCCCTTTCCCGATTCACTGGTGACGCGGATTTCTCCCTGATGTTCCTGGATGATTCGATAGACGATCGATAACCCCAATCCCATCCCATCCGATTTCGTCGTAAAAAAAGGATCGAAAACATGGTTGAGTATTTCTCCCGGAATTCCGGGACCCGTATCGGAGACCGCGACCCGGATAAAATTCGAACCCGTCCTGTCCGTTAACAAAGCGGGGCGTTCTTCGTCGTCAACGGAATCCCGGGCCGCCCAGACCGACAGATCACCGCCTTGAGGCAGAGCATCGATGGCATTCAGCATCAGATTCAGAAAAACCTGCTGCATCTGCTGCGAATCGACCGGGATTCTGGGAAGCGTATCAGGAATCGAGAGAGAAAGCGTGATGTCCTGATAGCTGAGTTTTTTTTCGATGAGTTGCAGGACATCTTCGAGGATATCGCCGAGTGCATGGAGTGACCGATCGGGTTTGCGTGGTTTGGCAAAGGTGAAGAACGTTTTCAGCAGATCGTCCAACCTGTTGACCTGACGCACGATACGGGTCAAATATTCCTTCCGTGGATCAGAAGCATCCATCTCTTCTTCGCAGGCCTGAGCCATCATCTTGATGCCGGCCAGCGGATTTTTAATCTCATGTGCAATACCCGATGCCAGGACGCCCAGTGAGGCCAACCGGTCCATCCGCAACACCTCGGACTGCATTTGTTTGAGCTGGGTAATCTCCCTGAAAGAAATCAACATACCGACCTTCTCCCCCGTCGTATCGATCCAGTCGGTTTTGTTGAAACCCACGAAAATCTGTCTTCCGGATTTTACGGTCAACCGTGCTTCCTGATTCAGGGTCAGAGGGGCCACCCCGGCCGAATCCGAGAGGAGAATCCGGGCTTCTTCCTCCAAAAAGACAGAAAAAAGTGTTTTCCCCGCGATTTCTCGGACAGACCATTCCAGTATTTTTTCGCCGGCCTGATTCAGTGAAGTGATCCGCCCCTTCAGGTCCAGCGTGAGTAATCCGGATTCCATGCTTTGAATGATGCTTTCATTGAAACTTTCGAGATCGTGAATGTCTCTTTCCAGCCTTTTCTCCTCGGTGACATCCCGTCCAATAACCATCGCCCCTTGGATGGTTCCCCGGAGTAAAATGGGAGTCAGGCTGAATGAAAGAACAGGTGAATCCGGGAAAACCGAAAGGATTTCCGTCTCGAATCGACGTGATCGGCCGTGCTGAACCTGTTCCAGCTGTTTTCGGACCAGGGTGCGCCGGTCCGGATGAATCAGATCCAGAAACGACCGGTTGAGCCACTCGGATTTCTCGAATCCGGTAAGGGTGAAAAACCGGTTGTTCAAAGAGGTGAGCCTCGCGGATTCATCGAGGGTCAGGATCAGGTCACTGGCGTTTTCCAGCAAATCCCGGTAACGGTATTCGGATCGTTTGACCTCCTGCATCAGTTCGGATTCATGCTTCAGCGACCGGTTTTGGATCAGGACGTTCTGGATGATTTCATGTATCTCATGCGGTCCGATCGGCAGCACATACCATCCTGCAAGTCCGCGGGCAAAGAGTTCGGCGGCGAAGCGGTCTCTCATGTCCTGATTGGAAACGAGTATTACGGGAATCTCGTGATGCGCAAAGAGGGCGGCGCTTTGTTGCAGCGCGCAAACAAAATCGTGTTCGGATGACCCGCTCTTTGATAGACCTAAAATAATCAGATGGGGTTTGAATTCATTCAGAATGCGGTCCGTTTCTTCCGTCGACCGGATTACTCGGATTTGATAGGAATCCGATGCGAACGGCGACCGGAGTCCGTCCGACAACCGGGGGTCTTCGGCGACAATCAGTATCCGTGTTGTCTCGGACGATCGTTTCATGCCCATTATACTTTCTTAGGCAGCGTAAATGAAAAAATCGACCCGATTCCGGGTTGACTCTTTACCCGGACTACGCCATGATGTCTTTCGATGATTTGCTTGACGAGGCTTAATCCGAGACCGGATCCTTCCGGTCGATCCGTTTCTTCCTGGGTCCTGACCCGATAGAATTTCTCGAAAATCCTCGGTAATTCTTCCTTGGGTATGCCGCATCCGTTATCAATAAAATTGACAATCAGTTCTGTTTCCTCTTCCTTGATTTCGATGCCGACTTTGGCCCCGTCCGGGCTGTATTTGATTGCATTGCTGAAAAGGTTGATTAAAACCTGATCGATCATGGCGGCGTCACCGAGTGCATCGGACAGATGGCCTGGGAATTCGGTGATGACGCGGATTTGTCTTGATTTCGCGAGTTGTGTATGAGCTTCCAAAAGCCGTGTGATGGATTCCCTCAAATCGAAGGGCTCAATGTTTGGTTCCGTGCGACCGGATTCGAGTCGCGACAAATCAAGAAATTTATTGACGAGATCTGTCAGACGGTTTGATTCCTCGAGAATCACATGGGCGTATTCATGCGATTTGGGATTATCGAGTCCGGTTCCGAGCAGCAATTCACTAAAACCGCAGATGGATGTCAGGGGAGATTTGAGCTCATGTGCCACCATGGAGACCAGCTCTGTTTTCATGCGTTCGATTTCACGCTGCTCCGTCACATCACGGATAATCGTGACAACACCGATGTGGCGGTCTTCCTCCGTCGTCACCGGAGCCGCATGGGCATGAAACACTTTCTGCTCATCGGTCTCGATAACTCTCAGATGGAAATCAATGGACGTGGCTTCCTGTGAAACACGGACCTCTTTAATGAGCGACACCAGTAATTTGGCCTTGATATGCTCCGCTACCGGTTCATTCCGGACACCCGTTTCTCTGAGATCAAACCACCGTTCAGCCACGGGATTGATGACGAGGATTTGGTCTATGTTGTCCGTTACAATAACACCATCTGCGATATTCCTGAGAATGGTCTCGGTTTTGTTTTTTTCGATGATGATTCGGCTCACATTCATCTGTTGAATATGGTCCATCTCTTCGGCCATATAATTGATGATCCGTCCGATCCGGTTTGTCTTTTCGTTTTTTAATTCGGGCACACGAATCGAGAAATTTCCCCGGCTCATCTGGAAAGCGGCGTCATAGAGCGGTTGCATGGGACGATCGATCCAACGTGTGACCATCAGAACGGAGAGAATGAGGCCGATGAGATAAACGGTCGCGCCGAATGGGATGAGAAACGTGAAGTCAGTCACACCTTCGTGTCCGATTTCTTTTTGAACCATGAGTTGCCATGGCAGGAGAGAAAAATCGATCGGCATGGTAAAAACCCGGTCTTCAGTCGTTGCTCGGTTGATACCGGGGGAAAATCCGGCGGAATGGGACACGGTGTCTCCGGCCATATCGATCAGGGCGAATTCCAATCCTTCGGGTGCGAGCCTGTTAATCTGTGTCTGTATATCCGAGAAACGGATCTGAAGCGAGAAATTTTTGGTATCGTTTTCACGTTTATAATGCAATGTCACGATGGGATAGCCGAGTATCCGCGTCGAGAGGACGCTCGATATCCAGAGGGTCTGGGTGCGTGGAGGAAAAATTTCATCGGGACGCTGGAGTAAATAATCAAACAACTTCTGACGCGAAGCAGCTGAAAGATTCTGTACCTCCGAATACTCCCAGAAATCTGAATCGATCTGATGGACCGGCCAGCGCAACTCAACACTATGAACGGTGACGGAGAAAACGTTGGGATGTTGTCCATGCCAGTGTTCGATCAGGCGCTGCCATTGATCGGAAGGCAGCCGGTTTAATGAATCGGAAAGCGCTTGCAGGATCCCGTTCCATCGATACACATGGTTCGATTCGATCCGTTGGGCCAGGGCGATGCCGTCTTTTCGCCATTCTGCTTCCGGACTCCCTAAATCCGGGGTGAACGGTTTAACCCATATAATAACACCGGCCAAAAAGGAGAACAGCGCATGAAAACCGATAAAAAACAGCATCACTTTCCAGAAATTCTGCCAGTTCACGGATTTTCTCTGTGCGGCTTTTCTCACGTTCGCATCCAGTCTTTCGATTGATACGCCCGGATTTGCTGTTTTCCACCCGCCTTGGCATGATAGAGGGCGTCGTCGGCGCAACGGATCAGGGCGGTAATCTCATCCGCATCAACGGGGAATTCCGCGATGCCCGCGCTGAGCGTAATCCGGCAGAGTACATCGGAATTTTTCAAAGGATCTTGAAAGAGGCTGGATATTTTCTCCGCCACCCGGACCGCCGTGTTTTTGTCGACCGACGGCAGAATCAGGATGAATTCATCCCCGCCGTATCGGGCGACCACGCCGGATTTCTTGACTGAACGACGGATCAGGCGGCCGACTTCCCTGAGCAACCGGTTTCCGGCCAGATGTCCGTATTGATCGTTCAGCACCTTAAAATCATCCAGATCAAAAATCACGAGTGAAATGGGATCATTCAGTCGCTTCACGCGCCGTATCTCCATTGTCAGCCGCTTTGTAAAATAGCGATAGTTGTAAAGACCCGTAATGGAATCGGTGAACGCTTTTTTCTTCCATCTGGATGTTTCGGATCTGAGTGACCGGTCCCGTGCATCCATGATGTTTTTCATTTCAACCAAATGCGTCAGACTGAACAACCGGCGATGGAATTCGAATTCACGGATCGGATAACGGATGATTTCAGAAAATGCAGACCGGTTCATCGACGGGTCCGGACACGGGCCGTTCTCATCCACGATCCACAGGACCGGAGTATCCGGATCCATCCCCGCAGCCTCCCTCCCCCAATCCCCGTAAAATGTTCCCATCCGTCCGTCGAGGATCAGGAGGGATGACCCTTTGTTATTCTCACCCGGATACGTGATGCGGCGAAAGAACAATCCTTTCTGTGTCAACCAGATGTCGAGGATATTCCACAGTTCGTCGTCACGCGTCATGACGTCGATCCTCAGTTTTTGTTCCGCCGCCTGGATCGATTTATTCAATTCTTTCACGGACTCTCAAAAGAATAACGGACATCCGGATTCCGGGCGGCCAGCGCTTCATCCAGCCTGGAAACCGGCGTTGTCCGGGGTGCGGATTTTATTTTTTGGGGATCTCTCGTCGCCTCCCCGGCGATGGTCAGCATGGCGTCGGCAAAGGCATCGAGCGTTTCCCGGGATTCGGTCTCTGTCGGTTCGATCATGAGCGCCTCGTGGACGATGAGCGGGAAATAGACCGTCGGGGCGTGGAATCCTTCATCCAGGAGGCGTTTGGCCATATCGAGGGTCCTGACTCCGTTTTCCTTCTGCCGGTCACCCGAGAGCACGAATTCGTGCATATGATGCTGCGGATGCGGCAGTATAAAATCCTTTTCGAGGCGCCGCATGAGATAATTCGCGTTCAGGATCGCATTTTCGCTCACACGCCGCAAACCCTCAGGACCGAGCATGCGGATATATACATACGCCCTGACCATCACGCCGAAATTGCCGTAAAATCCGTGAATTTTCCCGATGGTTTCCGGAAAATCCCAGTTCAGAGACACATCCGGTCCCCGGCAGGAAATCACCGGGACCGGCAGGAACCCGGAAAGACGGTTTTTGACCCCGACCGGTCCGCTGCCCGGCCCCCCCCCGCCGTGCGGCGTGGAAAAAGTCTTGTGCAAATTCATATGGACGATGTCGAATCCCATGTCGCCTGGTCGGCACAAACCCAGCAGCGCATTCAGATTGGCCCCGTCCATGTAGAGCAGCGCATCCACGTCATGCACCCGTTTGGCGATCTCGACCACCTGTTTCTCGAACAGTCCGAGCGTGTTTGGATTGGTCAGCATGAATCCGGCCACGTCTTCATCGAGATGTGCCGAGAGATCGTCCAGATCGACCAGTCCTTCCTCCGTGGACCGGATCTGAACGGTTTCGTAACCGGATATCGCGGCGCTGGCGGGATTGGTCCCGTGCGCGGAATCCGGCAGAATGATTTTCCGGCGCGGATTGCCTTTTTTCTCATGATAGGCCCGCATGATTTTGATGCCGGTCATCTCTCCGTGCGCACCCGCGGCCGGCTGGAGTGTGACTGTATCCATGCCCGAGATTTCAGCCAGATAACAGGCCAGTTCGCCCATCAGCTTCAGGGCACCCGGCAGACCATCCCGCTCCTGGAACGGATGCAGATTCATGAATCCGGGAAGGCGGGAAAGAGTCTCATTGATCTTGGGATTGTATTTCATCGTGCAGGATCCGAGCGGATACAGCGCTTTGTCCACATGATAATTCAGCACAGAAAGATGGATGAAATGGCGCATCACATCCAGTTCGGATACTTCGGGCAGACGGGCTTTCCGATTCCGGATCAGGGCTTCGGGAAGCAGGCTCCGCGCGTTTTTCTCCGGTACATCCATCGGAGGGAGAGAATAACCCTTCCGACCCTCCGAGCTGATTTCAAAAAGAAGGGGTTCGGGCATGGACACCTCTGATTGTAAGGACTGTATCAAATATGGGAATTTTTCAGTCAATTCACAAACACATTATGCCATGCCGGACACAACGGCTTTTTTTAGTGTCCCTGCATCACGTCGAGTGCCGTACCGTAGCGTCCGAACGGTGCGCTGACCTGAATCCCTTGCGTCCGTTTTCGGACATGCGCCGCCATCTCTCGCGCGATCTCAACGCCGGCCTTGAGCTGATCTTCACGTGTGTCGAAACGTCCGATCCGTTTCAGCAAACTGTCCGGGACGACCACGCCCGGTACCTCGTTTTTCATGAATTCCGCATTCCTCAGACTGACGAGCGGCCACACTCCGGCCAGAACGGGCGGCGCGAAGTCCAGGATTTTTTCCAGGAACCCTTCCAGCACGGCAAAATCAAACACCGGCTGTGTGATGGCGAATTCCGCGCCCGCTTCGACTTTCTGTCGGAAACGTGCGACCTCGCGTTCCACGTTGACGCTGTTGGGATCGACGCCCACGCCGATCAAAAATCCGGTCGGCGCTCCGACGGGGCGCCGACCGATATCCAGTCCCCGGTTCAGGCGGCTAAGCAGTTGAGTCAGACCGATGGAATCGATATCGAAAACAGCCGTTGCGGCCGGATAATCGCCCATCATCGGGGGATCGCCCGTGATGGCAAGGACATTATTGATCCCCAGCGCGCTCGCTCCGAGCAGATCCGATTGCATGCCGAGCAGGTTTCGATCCCGGCAGGTGTAATGGAGCACGGTCTCGATGCCGATTTCGGTCTGGAGCCGGACGGCCAGGGCCAGGCCGTTCAGACGCGCGGAGGCACGCGGTCCGTCCGGGATATTGATCGCATCGATCCTGTTTTCCTGGAGCAGCCGAGCGCCGGAAAGATGTTTTTCGAGTTCACGGCTTCGCGGCGGAACCATCTCGACCAGGGTAACGAATTCCTTTCGGAACAGTTTATCCGCCAGACGGGATTTTTCTGGAAACGGAACCGGTTCCGGGAGCGCGGCCTTTTCCTCGTGCAGGGTGATGGAAGATTCGGGACGGATACGCGTCCGCGTCTCTTTCTGGGCAAGTGCGTCCGCCATTTTCCGGATGTGGACCGGGGTGGTCCCGCAGCATCCGCCGAGGATCCTTGCGCCAGCCTCGATCAGCCGCTTCGTGTATACCCCGAAGTATTCCGGGGTGGACATATAGAAAGTCCGGCCGTCGTGAGAATGGGGACGTCCGGCGTTCGGCATGATGGAAATGGGTTTCCCGGTCAGGCACACGGTGCGTTCGAGAAAGTCGAGCATGGATTTGGGGCCGACCGCACAGTTCAATCCGACTGCATCCACCTCGAGTCCGGAGAGTCTCCTGATCGTTTCTTCCACCGTGGAGCCGTATTCGGTCGTCCCGTCTTCGAGCACGGCCATGTGCGCGAGGATCGGCAGCGCGGCAAGGGATCGAATGGCCAGCACCGCCTGTTCGATCTCGTCCAGATTTCGGAAGGTTTCCAGAATCAGGAGATCGACGCCTTCTTCAAGCAGGGGTTTGGACTGTTCTGCGAAAGCGTCGCGGGCTTCTTTGCGTGATATTCCTCCGAAGGGCGCGATCTCCACGCCGAGGGGCCCGATGGAGCCGGCCACGTAGACCGCATTCTCCGCCGCCTTCCGGGCGATGCGTACTCCCTGCATGTTGATCTCTGCCAACCGATCGGAGAGACTGTGTCTGGCGAGTTTGAACCGATTCGCGCCGTAGGTGTTGGTTTCGATCACGCACGCGCCCGCCTCGACGTATTCCCGGTGAATCGATTCGATCAGATCCGGATTCGAGAGATTCAGGGCGTCATAGCATTTGTCGATGAAGACGCCCTTCTGATAGATATACGTGCCCATCGCCCCATCAATAAGGATGAGTTGGTCTTTTATGGTATCGCGAAACGAAGTCATCCGGGTCGTTTTTCCTGTATCATGGGGATATATTGCGTGAAATCTTGTTCCATGCCCTCAAAACAGTTCAGGCAAATCTCGATTTCTTTTCGATTCCGAAGCACCCCGGAACGAAATTCGTGGCTGACGGAATTCGTCCAGAGTGAGAGAATATCCTTTCCATCCTCAAAGGCATTCCCGTACCCGAACCGGCCGTCCTTGTCGAAACAGCACGGCGCGAGTGAACCGTCCCAGTTCAATACCGCGCCGTACCAGAGAAACTTGCACCAGTTCGGGACCGTCGATTTGATCCGCAAGGCTTCGCCTTCGATCCGATAACGCCGGAAGGATTCGTCTTCCGGGAGAAACGCGGCGGCCTGATCCGTTGAATAAACCTGCGGACTCTTCAATTGCAAGATGTCGGCGCCCAATTCCCGGGCCAGTTTCCGCACCTCACCGAGCCGGGACGCATTTTGCTTGAAGACCAGAAACTGGAGGTTGATGAGCGGGGTCCTGGATCCCATCTTCTTTTTTCTCTCCGCGAGCAACCGGACACCGTCCACGACTTTCTGAAAGCGGCCGCCGACCCGGTAGGTTTCATAACTCTCCTGATCCACACCATCGAGCGAGATGATGATTTCATCCAGTCCGGACCGGATGAGATCGTCCACACGAGATTCGGAGTCGAGGAAATGACCGTTCGTACTCGTCATCACGGCGATGCCCTTCTGTTTGGCGTATCGGATCATCTCCACCAAATCGGGGTGGAGGAACGGCTCCCCCTGATTCCAGAACTGGATCAACAGCAGGGTGTCGCCGATACGGTCGAGGACCCTGCGATAGGAATCCAGATTCATCTTTCCCCGCGGACGGCTCAGATCCCCGTTTCCGGAGGGACACATCGGACATTGGAGGTTGCACAAATTGGTCGGTTCGACCATGAGCAGAGCCGGTTTGCCGCGGACCACGGGTTTTCGGAAAATCCGGGAGAGACCCATGGCCAGAACGATATGGAGCAAATTGAACAGGCGCCGTCCGGTCAGGCGGAAACGGTAAGAGGACAGGATCTTCCAGATGATTTGAATCGGAATATGCATAAAGAACTATCCCCTCAGTTCGACGCCCTCCGGCCCCAAAACCTGCCTGAATCCTTCAATCAGCGCGGGAGAGGGGCGGACCTTGATTGACTTCGATTTGAGGCGGCAGACATCTTCCCCCATACTCACGATAAAAACGATGGGGCAATCTCCCGGATAGCGTTCCGCCATCACTTTAAGACGGTCCAGTTCACCGTGCGTCAGCCCGTCGTGATCGAGCCGCAGCACCATCCCTTTCACCATGTTCTCTATCGCACTTTTCAGGGGCAATACTTCGGATACCATGATGACGGATTCATCCGTTTCTTCCTTGCGATCGAGTTTCCCTTTGACGACCACCAGATTCTCCTGACGGATCTCATCCCGGAAATTGTTATATGTCTCAGAAAAGGTGAGACAGCGGACAGATCCCGTGAAATCCTCGAGGGTAAAAAATGCCATGGGATTGTTCTTGCGGTCCAGGCGCGTTATCACCTCGGAGACGATGCCGCATAGCCTGACTCTTGAACCGTTGTTCGTCTCCGGAAGCAGTTCGACGGGCGGATCCGAAAAGGTCAACACCTCCCGGCGGAACCGGTCGAGCGGATGTCCGGAAATATACAGGCCGAGCAGTTCTTTTTCACGTTGCAGCCGTTCTTTCTCGGAATAATCTTCCAGATCGGGTAAATCGGGATAAACGACCTCACCGGAGGATGCATCGCCGAATATGGAAAACTGACCCAGACTGGCCTCTTGCTGGGCGTTCTGCGCAAATGCGATCGCC
Organism: bacterium; assembly: GCA_011046415.1. GTDB lineage: Bacteria > Zhuqueibacterota > QNDG01 > QNDG01 > JABMRT01 > DSAP01. The sequence goes on from DSAP01000183.1 coordinate 31,634, forward strand.
GTGTCGAGTATCGCTATTTTCTGAGCGCGGTTACCCTCGAGCGCATCCATCGCTCCAACCTGAATCAGGCTCTCGATGACCTTCTTGTTGACCTGACGGAGGTTCAGATTTCTGCAGAACTCGAAAAGAGTCGCGGAAAGACCGAAACGTTCGCGGGCTTCCAGGATGCACTGAATGGCTCCCTTCCCGACATTCTTGATGGCGCAAAGACCGAAACGGATACCTTTCTCAACGGCGACGAAACAAGCGACGCTGGCATTGACATCGGGCGGGAGTACCGGAATTCCCATCCTACGGCATTCTTCGATCAGGATCACGATGCGGTCCGTATTCTGCATTTCACTCGACAGGTTCGCCGCCATGAATTCGGCCGGATAATGCGCCTTGAGAAAGGCTGTCTGATAGGCGACGATGGAATAGCAGGTCGCATGTGATTTGTTGAATCCATAACCGGCGAATTTATAGATCAGATCGAAAATGGCGTTCGCCTTGTCGGCGGGAATATTGTTTGTTGCCGCCCCCGCAATAAACGCCTCCCGCTGTTTCTTCATCAGTTCGACATCCTTCTTGCCCATGGCCCGTCTGAGGATATCGGCGGCTCCGAGGCTGAATCCGCCCAGGTTGGCGGCGATCTGCATCACCTGTTCCTGATAAACCATGACGCCGTATGTCTCTTTCAGGATGGGCTCGAGCATGGGATGCATGTATTCGATCGGGATACGGCCATGCTTCCGGTCGATGAACTCATCGATCCAGTCCATGGGTCCGGGACGGTACAGGGCGTTCATGGCGATGAGATCGCCGATGCATTCGGGTTTCAGTTTGCGTAGATATTCCCGCATCCCGCTCGATTCGAACTGAAAGACACCGACCGTCTGTCCGATCGAGAAAATTTCATACGTTTTCGGATCATCCAAAGGGAGATCATCCAAATCGACTTCGATTCCGCGCCGTTTCAGAGCTTTGACCGTTTGGTCGATCACGGTCAGCGTGCGGAGTCCGAGGAAATCCATTTTGAGCAGACCGACACGTTCGAGAGATTTCATGTCGTACTGCGTGGTGATGTCGCCCTGGGGAGACTTGAAGAGCGGTACATAATCGGTCAACTCCCCGGGCGCGATCACCACACCCGCCGCATGGGTCGAGGCATGTCTGGCCACTCCCTCGAGAACCTGCGCATTCCTGAGAAGTTGTTGATTGACTTCGCTCGACGTGACGGCCTCCCGGAATTCCAACGCTTTTTCAAAGGCTTCATCAAGCCTGAAATTGAGAGGAATCCGTTTGGCAAGTTGGTCCACATCGCCATAGGGTATCCTGAGTACACGTCCCACGTCCCTCACCACGGCCCGGGCGTTCATGCTCCCGAATGTGATGATTTGGGTGACACTGTTGTTTCCTCCATACTTCTTTCTGACGTATTCGATGACTTCTTCACGACGTTCATAGCAAAAATCGATATCGATATCGGGCATGCTCACCCGCTCCGGATTCAGAAACCGCTCGAAGAGCAGATTGTAGTGGAGCGGTTCCACATCCGTGATGCCGAGTACATAAGAAACCATACTCCCGGCTGCGGAACCGCGACCCGGTCCCACCGGAATGCCCTGTTCCCTTGCATAGGTAATAAAATCGGCGGTGATGAGAAAGTAACTCTGATACCCCATTTGTTTGATTACGGAGATTTCATATTCGAGACGTTTCCGAATTTCCGTTGTGATAACGGGATAGCGCTTTTCAGCCCCCTCCTGAACCAGTTTCTCGAAATACTCATCGCGTGAAATCCCGCCTCCGGAATCGGGAACCTCGAATTTTGGGAAATATTGATCTTCGAAATCGAGTTCCAGGTTGCACTTTTCGGCGATTTCGAGAGTCCGGTTCAGCGACTCCGGAATATCCCTGAACAGGTCCGACATTTCCTGGGGCGATTTGAAGTAGACCTGATCCGTGGTGAATCTCATCCGTTTGGGGTCGTCCCAGTCCTTTCCGGTCTGCAGGCAAAGCAGAATATCCTGGGCCTCGGCATGTTCACGCCGGAGATAGTGGGTATCGTTCGAGGCTACGACGGGAATATTCAGTTCCTGTGAAAGATCGAGCATCCCCCTGATCGCGTCTGCTTCTTCGGAAATGCCGTGATTCTGGAGTTCGAGATAATAATCCTCACCGAAACGTTCCAGAAACCAGCATGCCGCCTCCCGGGCGCGATCCCGATCGCCCCGGATGAGGTGTGTGGGTACTTCACCCTTGATACAACCGGACAGGACGACGAGTCCTTCGCGGTGTGTTTCCAGGACTTCCTTGTCGATCCGGGGTTTGTAGTAAAACCCTTCCAGATAACCGATGGAACTGAGCTTCATCAGGTTCTTGTATCCGGTTTGATCCTTGGCGAGCAGGATGAGATGATACGAACGATCTTCGTCGGATTGTCTTGTTTTTTCGTGTCTTGAATGCGGAGCCACATAGGTTTCAAAGCCGATAATGGGTTTGAGGCCCTGTTTCACACATTTTTCGTAAAACCGGATCGCACCGAACATGTTGCCGTGATCGGTAATGGCCAGCGACGGCATCTTGAACTTTTTGGCCTGTTCGACCAGATCATCGATGCGGCAGGCCCCGTCCAGAAGGCTGAAATAGGTATGGTTGTGCAAATGAATGAAGGAAGACATAGACATGATCAGACTACCAGTTTTTCCTGTTCGCGCCAGATTTCCGCGCCAAGCATCTGGAGTTTTTTCTCGATCGTCTCATAGCCGCGATCGATGTGATAGACACGGGAAACATCCGTCCTTCCTTTGGCCACGAGGCCGGCCAGGATCAGGGAGGCGCTCGCACGCAGGTCGGTGGACATGACCGGCGCGCCAGACAGTGTTCGGACGCCTTTTACCACGGCCACATTATGATCGAGCGTGATGTTCGCACCAAGTCGCCGAAGCTCTGCGACATGGGTAAAACGGTCGCTGTATATCGTATCGGTGATCACGGAAGATCCGTCTGCGATGCTCATCAGGGCCATCCACTGGGCCTGCATGTCCGTTGGGAATCCGGGATAAACGGAGGTCGTGACATCCACGGGCCGGATGGACCGGTCGGATTTGATACGAATCTGTTCGTCTGTTTCCGTAATCTCTGCACCTGCGATTCTCAGTTTATCGAGGATGGAATTCACCAGGGCCGGACTGGTTTTCTCAAGTGTTACATCCCCGCCTGTCAAATGTGAGGCGGCGAGAAAAGTGCCGGTTTCGATCCGGTCGGGAATCACGTCCGTGTCTGCAGGATGGAGTTCATCCACCCCTTCGATTTCGAGCCGGGAAGTTCCGATCCCCTCGATCCGGGCGCCCATCCGATTGAGAAATCCGGCGAGTGCGGTGATTTCGGGCTCTCGTGCGGCATTTTCGATCACGGTCGTCCCCCGGGCCAGGACACAGGCCATCAGGATGTTGCCTGTCGCGCCGACACTGGGAATGTCGAAAGAAACACGTGCACCCTTCAGACGACGGGCCGAGGCGACAATATACCCTTTTTCAAAATGGATTTTTGCCCCGAGTCGCGTCAATCCATCGATATGCAAATTGACGGGACGGGGACCCCAGGCACACCCTCCGGGAAGAGACACCCTGGCGCGTCCGAACCGCCCCACAAGCGGTCCGAGAACGTAGATCGAAGCGCGCATGGTCTTGACCTGATCGTAGGGGGCTTCGCAATGTTCGCAGGGTTGTGAATAAATCCGCAGCGTATGACCGTCCAGGGTAACAGAGATTCCCATGTTTTCGATCAGTTTTTGCATGGTCCGGACATCACGGAGGCGGGGCACATTGCCGAATGTATATGTCCCGTCTGCAAGCAGAGACGCAGCCATGATGGGGAGCACGGCATTCTTGGAGCCGCTGATTTGCACCGTCCCTTCGAGACGTTTACCGCCGACCAGAATCAGTTTATCGAGTACCGGCATCGATCGCATCGACTCCCAGTAATTCTCTGGCGTTCTGAAGCACCGTTTCGGTGACTGACTCACCGCCGAGTAATTTTCCGATTTCCGAAACCCGTTCCATCTCATCGAGCTTCCGCACCAGAGTCCTGACATCGGTGTCCTGAACGGCCTTAAATACAGCATAGTGCAAATGACCCAGAGACGCTATTTGCGGAAGATGTGTAATACATACAATCTGATGGGTTTCGGATAATTTCCTGAGATTCTGCCCCACGATCCGGGCCATACGTCCTGAAACACCCGTGTCGATTTCATCGAAAATCAGGACCGGTATGTCATCGGCCTCGGCGAGAGCCGTCTTGAGAGCCAGCATGATCCGGGAAATTTCACCTCCGGAGGCAACGCGCTGCAACGGCCTGGGCGGTTCGCCCGGATTGGTGGAGATCATGAATTCCACCCGTTCCCCACCTTTCTCCCCGATTTTCACCGGTCTTTCGCCGATCAGTACCGCACTGTTGGCTTGTTCGACCCAGCGTTGATCCACCATGAAAACGGTTCCGTCCAACCCGAGTTCGGACAGAATCTCGGAGATCTTCCGGGATAATGCCTGCGCCGCCTTTGTACGGGCCATCGACAATTCCAACGCGCAAGTCGTCAAGATCTCTGTTTCCGATACAAGGTGGCTGCGTAGTTTTTCAATCTCGGTTCCCAGGGATCCGATCTGGGCTAATTCCGACTCCGCCTCCCTCCAGACCCGGACCACCTCTTCTGTGGAACCGCCATATTTCTTTTTCAGGAGGGCGTATTGACCGAGCCGATCGCGTATCGTATTCAGGCGTTCTGGATCGAATTCGATTTCAGAGACAAAGGATTGAAATCCACGAATCAGTTCTTCGATACCGATCCGCGAAGCATGACAAATTTCACGCCATTTCGCGAAGGGTTTATCCACCTCCCTCAATTCGTCGAGACGCGCCTCGGCCACACTCAGGCTGTCCAGGGCGGCGCCATCTCCGTCATACAGCAGTTCATTCAGGGCCTGGAAACAGGCATGAATACGTTCGCTGTTTTTCAGGATACGTTCCTCTTTTTCGAGCATCTCCTCTTCTTCCCGTCCTGGTGCGAATTGCCCGATTTCGCGGACACGATAAGTCAGCATATCGCGTCTTTCGACCAGAGTCTGTTCTTTTTCGAGGAGTGTTCTCAGGCGGCTTTCCGTATCTTTGAATCGATGGTATGTTTCCTTCATCCGCGCCGACAGGAGGGGATCGACCCCGAATTGATCCAGATACGCGAGATGCTTTTCGGTCTTGAGAAGGGCTTGATGATCATGCTGTCCGTGAAGATCGACCAGCAGGTCACCGATTTCCGTGAGTGTCGCCAGCGGGACGGGCGTGTCATTCACAAAGCTCCGCGAACGGCCGTTATCATGGATTTCGCGGCGCAGGAGAACCTCATTTCCGTGAGCTTCAAAAAGATACGCATACCCGGGAAACCCGGCCGGGTCCGGTATATCGAAAATACCTTCCACCAGGGCCACAGACTGACCCTGACGGATGACATCCCGCTGGGCGCGTTCACCGAGCAGCAGACTCAGCGCACCGATGATGATCGATTTCCCCGCACCGGTCTCACCGGTCAGGACATTCAGCCCCGGACCGAAAGCGATGCGGAGTTCCTCGATTAATGCATAATTCCGGATGTACAGTTCTTTCAGCATGTGTTGATCGGCCTGATTGGATCGAATCCTAAGTGAAAATGTGTGTTTATCGGACCAGGGCGAGTTTGCCGATCCGTTTCTCACCCGATTGCGATTTCTCGACAATCAGATAAATCCCGCCTGGAAGGAACTGACCGTTATCATCCCGTCCGTCCCAGAAAATGCGCCTTCCCAGAACCTGATTACGGGGAAAATACCGAACCGGGAATCCGGAGGCGGTAAATATTGAGACGGTGACATTTGCGGTCAGTTCGTCTATCGTGACGCCCTGATGTTCCGCGGGTTTAAAAGGATTCGGATAAAGACGCAGCGCCCGAATCTCTTCACGGGGTTTCGAGAAAGGCGTCTCAAGGATGGATAGTCCCGCCGCGGTGCCGATGTAAAGCAGTCCGGATTCGTGATCGGATGCGAGCGAAAAAACCAGGTTGCTTGCGATCGGGCTGTTGTCCGCATGAATATGATTCCAGGAATAATCGTCGCTTCTCCGGTACGAGATCCCCGCATCATGGCCGACCCAGATGTTGTTCACGCCGTCGATTTCAACCGCATTGATATTGTCCGATGTGACCCACCAGATACGGGTCACAGACGGTTCTCCCACGATATAAGTATACAGCCCCATCCGGGTACCCAACCAGATGATACCGTCCCTGTCTTCCGCCAGCGCGGTGATTTCATTGCTCGCGAGGCCGTCGGATGTATTGAGCGATCCCGCGAATACATCATCGGTTTTATCCATCGGTGTGCCGTTGTCGTCATAGACGAAAACGCCGCCCGTTTCTGTACCGATCCACTTGCGACCGACCTTGTCTATCATCAGTACCTTGATGCGGTCATTGTAGATACCGTCCGCGACGCCGAAATCATTCCATTCTGCATCTGACGTATAAGCTACGAGCGGTTTTCGGACATAGGAGGCGAAATTACCGAACCAGACCGTGCCGTTCTCCTCGCAGGCGATGGCCTGAATGATCGGTTCGGATTCGTGGCCAGGGAAACCCGTGAGGCGCGAATTCGTGGTATTGAAAATGGTCATGGACGTATCGTCCGAGAGGCGGATCACGCCTCCTCCGAACGTACCGAACCATTTGTTGTTGTCTTTGTCCACGGCGACGCAGCCGATATTGTCGTTCGGTACGGCCGGATCTAACCGCCGTGAAAAATTCTTCCACTCCGTTCCGTCGTAACGGCTGAATCCGTTACCGCTGGTGACGGCCGTGGCTGTCCATAGTACGCCTTCCTGATCCACGGCGAGGGCCGAAAACCGGTTATCGGGTGGACAATCGGGGAGCATCGTTTCCCACAGCCCGGAAGAAGGAGTCAGTCGGGCTATCCCGTTCTGGAGTCCGGCGAACAAACCGATAACCGGATGTGCGGCGAGTGAGAGTCCTCCGTTGATACGGTTTCCCTCCTGTGTCCATCCGGATTCATGGAGCCGGTGAACGCCGGTTGTCGTGAGGGCATATAAATGCGAGCCGTCCTGAGCAAGATCGCGGATTTCCATGCCGGGTAAACCGGAAACGGGCAAATCGCCGTGTGCCGGGATGCGCAGGATACCGCCGGTTGTACCGATAAAAACATCTCCATCAATAGTGGACAGGGCCTGAACCTGATTCGAAGGGAGGCCGTCTTCATCGGTGACATTGGACCAGCTGCGCGGATCCAGCAGGTTGGGGTTGGCAAGGGAGGCAAAGGCCACACCCTGGGAAGTGCCGACCCAGATGACGCCTTCCGTTACGGCAATATCCGTCACCGGAATCTCGACGGGAAATCTCGGACCCAGCCGTCGATACGTTTCCTTGACTTCTCGTCGGGAAACCAGATACAGGCTGACTCCGATCCGCAGGCCGACAAACAGGGTGTCATGAACCGATTCGAGGCGGGTGATGGCATATCCCGAATAATCGGATACCAAGAGAAAGACACCGGTGTGCGGGTCTAATCTCTGGATCAGGCCGCTATCAAAACCGATCCAGATCCGCCCGGCATCATCGGCGGCAACAGCACTGACGGTGTTGCCGGCGAGGCCTTCGGTGTTGGTCCAAAGCTTAAAAGTTTTTTTTCGCGGTGAAAAGGCCGCGAGTCCGCCCTGGGTCGCGCCCCAGACAAGCGAATCGGTCATGACGAGCCGTGAAAACCGCGTCATCGACGTATGGGTCTTCCACATCCAGTCTGCTGCCGGCAGAACGGCTGGAATGAAACAGACAATCAGGCAGAATCGTTGAATTTTTGGGAATATTTTCACAGTTTCTCCATCAAATCGGCCATTTCGATCGCGCCGAGCGCCGCCTGCCAGCCCTTGTTCCCCTGTTTCGTGCCGGCGCGTTCGATCGCCTCCTCGAGTGTATCACAGGTCAAAACGCCGTAGATGACCGGAACACCGGTCTGAAGGGATACCTGGGCGATGCCCTTGGTCACCTCCGCTGCCACGTATTCGAAATGGACCGTTCCCCCGCGGATGACCGCAGCCAGACAGATAACCGCCTTGTATTTACCGGTTGCTGCCAGTTTTTGCGCGGCAAACGGAATCTCGAACGACCCGGGAACCCAGACGACATCCAGTTCATCGAGATTTCCGCCGTGGCGCTGGATGCAATCGTAGGCGCCTTCGAGCAGCCTGCCCGTGATGAATTCATTGAACCGGCTGATCACCACGCCCATTTTTTTTTCTTTTGCCGAAAGCTGACCCTGTATCACGTTGGCCATTTGTGTGCCTCCCTATTCGCTTATGACCCAGTCTTTGAGGATCAGGTGACCGAGACGATCCCGTTTGGTTGCAAGATATTTCGCATTGAGCGGATTGGGTGGAATTTCAAGAGGGATCCGCTCAATAATTTCGAGACCATGCCCTTTGAGTCCGACCACCTTTTTCGGATTATTCGTAATCAGGCGAATTTTCCGGACACCCAGATCCACGAGTATCTGGGCACCCACTCCGTAATCCCGCAAATCGGCGGGAAATCCCAGCGCCTCATTCGCCTGCACCGTATCCATCCCCTGGTCCTGGAGTTGATAAGCCATCAGTTTGTTGGGCAATCCGATGCCCCGGCCTTCCTGCCGCATGTACAGCATCACCCCCCGTCCCTCTGTTTGGATCAAGGAAAGGGCGCGATGGAGTTGTTCCCCGCAATCACAGCGCAGGGATCCGAAAACATCGCCGGTCAGGCACTCGGAATGAACGCGCACCAGCACGGGCTCGTCCGGATTCAACTCCCCCTTGATCAGTGCCAGATGATGATGGATGTCGATGTCGCTCTGGTAGAGATGCAGGATGAACTCGCCGAACCGGGTCGGGAACTGGGTGCTGACCGCTTTTCGGACGAGCCGGTCATGCACGCTCCGGTAGGCGATCAGATCCTTGATCGTCAGGATTTTCAAGTTGAAGCGTCGGGCCATTTCGATCAGGCGGGGCAGACGGGCCATCGAGCCGTCGTCATCCATGATTTCACAGAGGACGCCGGCAGGGGCGACTTCCGCCAGTCGCGCCAGATCCACCACGGATTCCGTGTGTCCGGCCCGGCAAAGCACACCACCCGGTTCGGCCTTGATGGGAAAGACGTGACCGGGACGTCCGAGGTCATCCGGCCCGGCATCGGGATCGATCAGGGTTTTCACGGTCAGGGCCCGGTCGTATGCGGAAATGCCGGTCGTGGTTCCCTTCACCGCATCGACCGAGACCGTGAACGACGTACGCATTTTTGCCGTGTTCTCATTCACCATAGGATACAGGTTCAGGACGTTGAGGCGTTCCCTGGTCATGGCGACACAAATCAGTCCCTTTCCGTACGTCGCCATGAAATTGATGTGTTCAGCCGTGATGACCTCGGCCGAGGCCACAAAATCCCCTTCGTTTTCCCGGTCCTCGTCGTCCACGACGATGAGGATTTCGCCTTTTTTAAATGCCTCTGCGGCTTCCGGAACCGTGCAAAACGGATTTATATCGTCTCTGTTCTGATCAATCTGCATCTTCGAATCCATCCAACTTTGCGTCATCTTGATGATTTATAGGGATTCCCGATCAAGAATCATTCGGGCTAAAATCCCATCGCCCGCAATTTCTCCTCGGAAAGCCCTTTCCGGGGATTGGTCAGGCTTTCGACGTATTTTGCGAGAATGTCCACCTCGATATTGACCCCGTCACCCGTCCGGCAGGTATTGAAGGTCGTGCTTGTCCACGTGTGGGGTATGACCGCGACGCGGACGCGGGACGACCGGATTTCCGCCACAGTCAAACTGATGCCATTGACCGCCAGAGATCCCTTCACCGCGACATAACGAATCAGATCCTCCGGAATCGCGATCTCTATCTCGTATCCCGTTCCGCGCGGGACGATGCGGAGGATGCTACCGATGCCGTCCACATGTCCCTGGACGAGATGTCCTCCCAGTCGGTCGCCCACCCGCAAAGCCCGCTCGAGGTTGACCGGATCGTCTTTTCCGAGATTTCCGAGTGTGGAACGTTTCAGAGTCTCCGGGACTGCGACCGCCTCGAAAGCGCCGGTTAAGATCCGGTCGGCCGTCAAGCAGACTCCGTTGACCGCGACCGAATCATCGGTCCGGAGACTCTCGAGCACCTTTCCGGCCTGAATACGAAGCCGCCGGCCGGCTTTGATCGGATTGATCTCCCCGATTCGTCCAATTTCCTCGATGAGTCCGGTAAACATTCAGAACCTGGCATCGATCATTAAATCTGAACCCATTTTCCGCCACCGGGCGGTTCGGAATGAGATAGCCTCATCCGGAGTGCGGATTCCCAGATCGGCAAACGGGGAAATCCCCGCCCCGAAAACCCTTGGGGCGGTGAAAACCACCATCCTGTCAATCCGTTTTTCGCGAAGAAACGATGTAAACACCTCACTCCCCCCCTCGACGAGGATCCCGGCCAGTCCCGCCTCCGCGGCTTTTTTCAGGAAGGCGTCCAGGTCGATCCGGCCGGAGGTGTTCCGGCTGATTCGCCAGATTTGAACGCCCAGGGCGCGGATCGCATCCGCCTTCCGCACATCCGCATCCCATCCCGTGACGACGATTGTTTTTTCCGGTTCGGGAAGATGCAGAATCCGGGCGGCCGGGGGAATCCTGAGGCGGGAATCGAGTACGATCCGCCTCGGTTGAACCGTACGGGAAAGGCGGACCGTGAGCCGGGGATCATCCGCGATGACGGTTCCCACGCCCACCAGGACCGCATCATGCGCCCTCCTCAGCTTCTGGACCATTCGGCGTGACCGTTGGCCCGTGATCCATCTGGACCGGCCGTCCGGAAGCGCAATTTTTCCGTCCAGCGTCTGGGCGATTTTGAGCGTCACATAGGGTGTGTTGCGCGTGATGAATTGAATGTACGGTCCGTTTATCTCCCTGCATGCGGATTCAAGAACGCCTGTCACGACTTCCACGCCTGCATTTCTCAGCCTGCGGATTCCTTTTCCCGCGACGCACGGATTGGGATCCTCCATGCCGACCACGACCCGTCTGATTCCGGCGGCAAGAATCGTTTCCGTACAGGGCGGAGTCTTTCCGTGATGGTCGCAGGGTTCGAGATTGACATAAAGTGTCGCGTCCCCGGCTGATCCGGATGCCATGCCGCGCAGAACGTTCACCTCCGCATGGGGGCCGCCGAAGCAGGCGTGATAGCCTCTCGAGACAATCTCGCCGTTTTTCACGATCAGCGCACCGACCAGCGGGTTGGGGCTGACCCGTCCCTCACCCCGTTTCGCCAGCCGGAGCACCTGACGCATGTATCGTTCATCCGTCAAAAGAAAATGCCCCAAAAGAACCTTCTTTCAGGGCGGCATTCGATCCAATGCGTCTTTTCTTCTTCTTTCATCCGGACTTTGACCGTCGGCATCAGAGTTTCACTGATTCGATCCCGCACCCGCGGGACGCGTGGGCTTTGACCACCGGTGAGGAATTCCGCCTCGCCCTGAAGAAGTTGATTTAATATAAATAAACTGCCCATCCAAGTCAAGGGATATTTCCGTCGGTTTAACCATGCTATATACTATCTATTGTAAGAAATTGAAATATTAAACTATATATTGTCATTTTTCTCTTGACTTTTGGGAATCCCTTTTATATGTTATCTCATGCCTTTGACAAGGAAATTTCTCCAGTAAATCCATCCGGACAGCGTAAGGAAGGAAACGGCATGACGACCCCAGATAGACAGCGACTTGCGCCGGACGTTACGGTCAGCGAAGACCTATTCGAAATGGACTGTATGGAACCGGATTCTTCACGGTCCCTGCATCGGTATGGAGATTCTTCGAATCTCCAACCCGAATCATCACTCCCGGAAACCGAAGAACCAACCCGGCCGGAGAATGGATCCGATACAGATTCCCCGCCGATGCGCGTAGAAACGGATGATTCGCTGACGACGGATTCTCTGACCGAGGAATATATCATTTCCAGGTCGGTGTTCAACGAAGACCTCTCGCTCGCCGAGAATGCCCTGAAAGTCCTCGAAAGACGGTATTTAAAAAAAGACCAGACAGGCAAGGCCGCCGAGACACCGAAAGATCTCTTCCGCCGCGTCGCCCGTTTTATTGCCGAAGCCGATCTGACTTATGATCCCGATGCGGATGTCGAAAGAACCGAACGGGCTTTCTACGCACTGATGAGCCGCCTCGAATTCATGCCCAACTCCCCCACGCTGATGAATGCCGGACGCGAGCTCGGACAACTTTCCGCTTGTTTCGTCCTGCCGGTTGAAGACTCGATGGATTCGATTTTTGAGTCAGTCAAACATACGGCGCTGATCCATAAATCCGGCGGAGGCACGGGATTCTCATTCAGCCGCGTGCGTCCGAAGAACGATATCGTGCAATCCACCCGGGGCGTGGCCTCCGGTCCGATATCCTTCATGCATGTATTCGACGAAGCCACCGAGACCGTGAAACAGGGCGGAACCCGACGCGGCGCGAACATGGCCATTCTGCGCGTCGATCATCCGGATATCATGGATTTTATCACCGCCAAGGAACATGATGACAAACTCAACAATTTCAATATTTCCGTCGCAATGACAGAGACCTTCTGGAAGGCCTATGAGGACGGGACAGCCTATGATCTCATCAATCCCCATAACGGAGAAACGGCCGGAAAACTGGATGCGAAAGAGGTGTTTGACCGGATCGTGAGTCAGGCCTGGAAAAACGGCGATCCCGGCGTCATTTTCATCGATCGGATTAATGCGGACAACCCCACCCCTTCCCTGGGAGAGATCGAATCCACCAATCCCTGCGGGGAACAGCCCCTGCTTCCCTATGAATCCTGCAATCTGGGATCGATCAATCTCTCGACGATGACGAAAGAAACGGACGGCATAACGGAAATCGACTGGGACAAGCTGCTCTACACCGTCCGGACCGCGGTCCATTTCCTGGATAATGTCATCGATCAGAACCGGTATCCGCTGGAAGCGATCGACCGGATGACCCGCACCACCCGGAAAATCGGACTCGGTGTCATGGGCTTTGCGGATCTGCTCATCCAGCTCGGCATTCCCTACAATTCAGAAGACGCAATCCAACTCGCCCAAGAGTTCATGCGCTTCATCCAGGAAGCGGCCAAACGCCGGTCCCGGGAACTGGCCGCCGTGCGTGGTCCCTTTCCGGCTTTTGACAAGAGCGTTTACGCGCAGCTGGGAGAGCCTCCGCTGCGCAACGCCACGCGGACCACGATCGCCCCCACAGGCACCATCAGCATTATAGCCGGGTGCTCCAGTGGAATCGAACCCTATTTTGCACTGGCTTTCACGCGAAACGTAATGGACAACGACAAGCTGCCCGAAGTGAACCCGCTGCTGACCGAGGCGCTGAACAGGCGCGGCATTTACAGCGACGACCTGATCCAAAAAATCGCGTCACAGGGTTCTGTCGAAGAAATGCAGGAAATCCCGGCCGACATGCGCGAGATATTCGTCACATCCCATGAAATCGCGCCGGACTGGCATATCCGCATGCAGGCCGCGTTCCAGGCTTTTACGGACAACGCGGTCTCCAAAACGGTCAACTTTCCGAACGACGCCACGGTCGACGATGTCGCCACCGTTTATACCCTCGCCCACAGCCTGGGATGTAAGGGGGTGACCATCTATCGGGACGGAAGCCGTGATGTGCAGGTACTGAACAAGGGAACCGGGGAGAAAAAAGCGGTTTCCAAGCCGGATCTGGAATTGTGTTCCATTACATTTCCCCGGCCGCGGGTACTGCGCGGTTTTACGACCAAAGTCAATACGGGCCAGGGATCCTTATACGTAACCATCAATACGGACGAAACAAAACGGCCGGTTGAGGTGTTCGCCAATATCGGAAAGAGCGGTGGCGACACGGCCGCCCTGGCCGAGGCGATCGGACGGCTGATCTCCATCGCGCTCCAGAAAGGCGTATCCGTCGAGGAACTCAGCCAGACGCTCATCGGCATCACGGGATCGCGTCCTGTCTGGAACGAGGGCATTCTCGTCAAATCGGTCCCGGACGGCATCGGAAAAATTCTGCTCAGCGAATTCGGAGAGAATCCGGCGGCGCCGATCCAGGCCGTAGAAGAAGAATCTTCCGTTCCGACTTTCTCGACCCAGGTACACGGTCCGGAATGTCCCGAATGTCAATCGGTCATGGAGGTTGGTGACGGCTGTTCGCTCTGCCGCAATTGCGGGTATTCGCATTGCGGGTGAAACCTGTTACGGGACATCCTGCGTATAAAAAAGAGACGCATCACGTGTCTCTTTTTTCTTGAAAGGAATCGAGAAGATGCCCCCTTCCATCGAGATCACCGACCGGAGACTGGGGGATGAATGGAAGGACTGGAACGGTGATTTCGGCCCGAACCAGGCCGACTCCCGTTCCGGAAAACGAATTTTCCTCGGATTGCTCCTCATTTGGCTCCTGGCGCTGGGATGCGGAGCCGGTGTCATCTGGTATCTGATCGCCCCCCGCCTCACCCTGATTCATCCCGTTCTTCCGACCCTGATAGGAGGAATCCTGTTCGCCGTCTGGGCGCTTCTCACACTCTGGTTCGGTATGATGATCCTCGCAATCCTGACCCGAAAACATTTCCTTTTCCGGTTCAGGAGCACGGAGATCTGTCTGACCTCTCTCGTTCCGGTCATCCAGAATCTCGGAAGACGGCTGGGACTGCATCCCGACCGGATCGGCCATTCGTTCGTCCGTGTCAGCAATGCGCTGATCCGCACCATCCCCAGGAAAATCCGGCCGGATGAACTGTTGATTCTTTTGCCCCGATGCCTGCGACCGGCCCTGATCCAATCAATCCGTCAGGCGAGTGACCGGTATGGGATTCGGGTATTTACCGTGCCTGGGGGGGAACTCGCACGCCAGAAAATCCTCGAATACCGTCCGAAAGCGGTCATCGGTGTGGCCTGCGAACGCGATCTGGTCAGCGGCATCCGGGACATCGTTCCGAGAATTCCGGTGATCGGCATCCCCAATACACGCCCCGAGGGACCCTGTAAGAATACCTGCGTGGATATCACGGAATTTGAAAACGCCGTCCAGTCCTTCATCGGGAAGTCATTCCGGATCCTTCAGCCGGAAAATGAATTACAGGATGCGTGACAGCCTGCGATCCAGAACATATCCGAGGGCCCCGATGATGAGGCCGGAGGCGAGAGAAACAAACAGAATCCCGGGCAGCAGGAAAATGAGGTGGAATCGGGAAATATAGAGCCAGGAAACGATCGCCAGCTGGGCGGTATTCTTGCACAACGCGCCCCAGATGCTGACGCCGATCAGGCTGAAATGGTGTTTCGCGAAACGGATCATCAGCCACATCCCCAATACGGCGCTCAGACTCCCCCCCATCGACATCACGAAAACCGGCTGCATCAGCCTGCCCGTGAACAGTCCGGCGATCAGGACGCGCAGGACCGCGATCAGGAGCGCCTCCCGCAGACCCCACCAATACAGCGCCAGCAGAGAGACCACATTGGCCAGTCCCAGCCTGAGCCACGGCACGGGTGTGGGTATCAGACTCTCCACACTGAACAGGATGGCGGCGAGCGCCGTCATCACCGCGATTTCTGTGATCTTCCGGGACATTCGAACTCGTTTTATATTTTTGGGGGGTTCACTTCCTTCGTCCTGATTCACCGGGCTCTATACACGGGTTTGGATTCTGAATGAATACGCCTGAATCCAGGCTTGATCAAAAAATACGAAATAATCCTCAAAACAAAAACCCGATATTTTCCCGATGCCCCGAAAAATGAAAACACACCGAAAAGATATGACATTTCATGACTTGAGATTTCAACTTTTCTTGTGGAAATTAACAACATACTTCGATTACGTTTGAGATGGAAGGAGATCCCCATGATTAACTCAAGATATAATTCGCCCGGCATCGCGCGCATCACATCGATTTTCATTCTCGTGTCCGCCATCATTGTTCCCGGAAAAGCCCAGTCTCCCGTACCCGAAGGCGCGGTCCTCGAACATCTCGAATCCGGATTCCAGCTCTGTGAAGGTCCCTTCTGGCATCCGGATGGATATCTGCTGTTCAGTGACGTCTGGTCCTCGATCATCTATTCCTGGTCCGAGGAAAACGGACTGGCCACGTTCCTCTCCCCTTCGGGGCAGGCCAACGGCATCACGATGGATCTGGAAGGCCGTCTGATAATCGCCCAACACCGGGCCAGGCAGGTCGGCCGGATTGAGGAAGATGGAACGATCACGCCCTTGGCGACCCATTACGATGGCAAACGATTCCACAGCCCGAACGACCTGACCGTCAAATCGGACGGTGCCATTTTCTTCACGGATCCGCCCTGGGGCGGCAATCCGTCCGAGATGAATTTTCACGGTGTTTATCGCATTCCCCCGAACGGAGGCGATCCGCAACTGCTGGCGGGCGATATCACCTATCCCAACGGGATCGCTTTCTCGCCGGACGAGAGCAGGCTCTATGTGGACGACTCGAACGGCAAGAATATCTTTGTTTTCGACGTGATCGATGACACGGCTCTGGCGAACAAACGGGTTTTTGCCAATCTCGGCGGGACCCAGGGCGCCGACGGCATCAAAGTAGACGGGACGGGCAATATCTGGATCGCCGGATCCGTGGGGGTGGCTGTCTATTCACCCGATGGAGATCGAATCGGATCGATCACCGTCCCCGGAACCGTCACCAATTTGACTTTCGGCGGCGTGAACGGAAAAATGCTCTACATCTGCGGTTTTAATGATTTGTACAGAATGGATCTGACCGGCCAGACGGGAGTGGATACAAAATTCGACGAGCAGCCGGAAACCATCGGGCTGAATCAGAATTATCCCAATCCCTTCAATCCGTCTACCCTGATCCGGTTCGATCTTCCGAAAGAACTACATGTCAGGCTGAGTATTTACAATATGTCCGGACAGGTTGTCGACGTGCTTCTCGATCGGCGAATGGATGCAGGCAGCCATCTGAAGGAATGGGATGGATCCGCCCACAGTTCGGGCGTGTATTTTTATGAACTCGCAGCCGATGGCCGGCGCATGATCCAGAAGATGAATCTGATGAAGTGACAGGTTTTGCATTCTCACATCGTCGTCGCATCGATCGCTGAATCCTCCGTTCCGGTTACGCGCACGACGACCCGGTTCGGCACGCACACGACCATTTCACCGGCCCTGTGAATCGCCCCCATATGAACACATATCTTATTCGGGCAGGGAGACGAGACGATTCGTACCCGGTGGTCATGGATCACCACATGCGTCTCTCCGAGCGGTCCGTGGACGGAGATTTCACGGTTTTCATGCAGGGATTTCCGGATTTCCCCTTCGGAAGTCGTGATGACGGCCGCCGTTCCTTCTTGACCGCTCCGGTTGAGCACCAGGAAACCGGCGAGGGAACCGCACAACAACCCGCTGATGAGAATCCGGTCGCAGCGTGTCAGGATTTTGAGGATCCGCTTCATTCCGATTCACGATACGATATTGGCCAGCGCGACCGAGCGCAGCATGGATTCCGCGGATTCCGCCCGCGATATCAGGACGATGGGCATTCTCGCCCCGACGATCACGCCGGCGATTTTGGCGTGGGCCAGATAGACCAGGCCTTTCGCGAAGATATTTCCCGCGGAAACATCCGGAATAAGCAGAATATCCGGATCGCCGGAGACGCGGCTTTTAAAATGTTTGATCCGGGCCGCTTCGGGATCGAAGGCGATATCCACGGCCATGGGGCCTTCGACGACCGCGTCTCCCAACCCGCCTCCTTCCGCCCACCGGACGAGACCGACCGCATCCCCGGTTTCCGGGAGTTTGTCCGAGACTTTCTCGTTCGCCGCGAGCAGGGCGATTTTCGGTTTCTCCACGCCGAGCCGTCGCATCACATCCACGGCGTTTCGGAGAATTTCCCGTTTTTGTGACAGATCCGGCCTGGAGATCATCCCGCTGTCCGTGACCAGAATGAGTTTGTGATAAGCCGGGATTTCCATGAGGGCGACATGGCTGAGCAGCCTGTCCGTCCTGAGGTTGAACGCCCGGTCGAGCACCGCCCTGAGCAGGACCGGGGTGGAAAGCAGTCCTTTCATCAGGGCATCCGCTGCTCCTTCGTGGATCAACGCGGCGGATTTTCGGGCGATGCTGTTTTCCTCCCTCTCATCCAAGACAGGAATCGCGGACAGATCGACCCCCATTCCATCCGCGATGCGGCGGATTTCGTCCGCGGGACCGATGAGGATCGGGTCCAGAATGCCGAAATGCTGCGCGTCGAGCACCGCACAGACGACGGATTCCGAGGCCGCGCCCGCCACCGCGAACCGGAGCCGCCCGCGGGTCCGCGCGAGTTTGAGTACGGTTTCGAAGGATGTCAGCATGTGCTGCCTCCCCGGGCTTCTTCCACGGCCTTACTGATTTTTAAGGCGGCTCCCCGTACATCCGCCTGTCCGAACAGGGCGGAGATGACCGCGACGCCGTCGCACCCCGCCCCGATCACTTCCGCTACGCGTTCGATTTGGATTCCGCCGATGCCCACGATCGGAAGGTCCGTCTCCGCACGTACGGATCGGATCAAATCCAGTCCCCCCACCTGGACGCCGGCCTTGCTCCCGGTCGGATAGACCGATCCGACCCCCAGATAATCCGCCCCGGCGATTGAGGACAGTTCCTCCGGCCGGCTGACCGAGATTCCGATGATCCGGTCCCTCCCCAGCCATTTCCGGATCACATGTACCGGAAGGTCGGACTGGCCCACGTGGACGCCGTCCGCGCCGACGGCGAGCGCGATATCCATGCGGTCGTTTATGAGGAAAGGAACGCCAAAGTCTTCCGTCACCTTCCGGATCCGGAGCGCCTGTCGGTAAAAATCCCCCGTCTCATCCACCTTGTTCCGGTACTGCAGGATGGACGCACCGCCGGACAGGGCCTCTTCGGCCAGGACGGCGATGTCGCGTCCGTCCAGCCACTCCCGGTCCAGGATGGCGTACAATGCGTAATCAACCGGATTCTTTTGCATGTCGTTTTCTCGCGGCCATCAGCGCGGCCAGGATGATGGAGTAGAATTTTGTGTCGTCGTCATCGGCGCGGGACGAGAGCACGATCGGTGCGGACGAGCCCATGACGATCGCAGCGCACCTCCCGCCCGCCAGCAGGGTGACGCTCTTGTAAAAGGTGTTGGCCGTCTCGATATTGGGAAAAATCAGGATGTCCGCCTC
>DSAP01000106.1 GCA_011046415.1 bacterium
ATCAACCTGATTGTTCTCCACCGTGATAATATGGGTCGACATTTTCTTATTGTTGTCTTCATCGCTCTCGGTCACCACTCTTCCGGCATCCACAAATGCACCGATCGAATACGTCCCGCTCGGTAAATCTATTGGTATTGATACACTCTGAGTAATTGTTTCCGTTTGACCAGGAGACAGTATGCCGAAAGTCAAATTATCTGAATCAAGCTTCCAATCCGTATCTTCATCAATAATCTGATCGGTCGAAAGATAAAGCTGGGTCGTATGATTGACTGTGGTTGCAGTTTGCCCCTGATTTGTTTCAGTCAAACGAACCGTCACATCCGGCCCGCCGACCGTCCACTGGGTCGTCGAAACCTCAAGATGCGTCCAAACCAGATCGGGATCACCGGGGCGAACTTCCACCTGAACGGTCGGACCGGTCGTATTGTTCCCCTCGTCGGTTTCTTCAACTTCCCCGTCGATATCCACGATCGCACCGACATAACCAAACCCCTCCGGAAGTCCCGTTGTCACGGTAAAGGTTTGGGTGAGTGTTTGAGAAGAAAGCGCGCCGATTTCACTGAACGAGATTGGGATGATTCCCAGAGGATCGTCTCCGGGATCGATCGTCTGATCGGCGGAGAGATAAAGACGCGTTCTATGGCTCGCGGCCGGCACACGGCCCTGGTTCGTTACCGTGACCGTGGCCGTGACCTCGTTGCCTTTCACCCAGTCTGTTGTCGAAAGCGTGAGGCCGGTCAGCACGAGATCCGGCAGACCGCTTCGGACCGTGACCGGGAAAGGCCCACCCTGAATGGTCACAAAACCTTTATTGTTGTCTTCGAGTATCGCATATCCATCGACATCTTCATCGACATCGTCCTGACTGTCCACCCACGCCCCGATATAATAGTTACCATCCGGGACTTTCGGGACTCTCACCGTCTTTTCAAAAGAAATTGTTGTATCTCGGGGGAAATCCACATCACAATAAATGGCCGGTGAAAGCAAAGAATCCGTATCGGTATTCAGATTCAGGTCACTGGAGAGATAAAGCTGGACCCAAAATGGCGTACCGATAATATCCACCGTACCCTGATTTTTTATATCGACCCTCACCGTCACATTGCCGCCGACCACCCAGTCATCTCCCGGCGAAGACAACATTTCAAAATCATACCAGACCAGATCCGGCCCGGTTTCTGTCGGGGGGGATTGTGCGTGAACCCGATTGATGGTTACTCCGTTCATCCCTATCAGGAAAACGGACCACAGAATCAGTATTTTCTTCATGGGAATTCTCCAATCCGGATCTACCCAAAATTGACAAACCGATTCATGCAAATATCGAACCAAATCAATTATTTATTTGATTCCAGAACATGAGATATGGCGTCCGATATGGCGTTTGCGTAATGAATATAACAATTTATACAGATTTTGTAAATATTTTTATGTTGAATTTTTTCCGGAAGATGCGTAAACTCTATACGCCCTGCCATTTCAAAATTGAAACAACAGGGACAGATTTTCCCCCCGTCTCCCCAAACCGGCTTTTGAGCATCCGCCGGATTTTCCGGGCGGTGCGGAAAATGGAGGATGGACGCCCGAATTCCTGCAACCATGGAGGCTGTTTTGAAATTCGTTCACTCCCTGAAAACACTGATGATCCTCTCCCCGTTCCTCTGCATCCCCCCCGTATCCGGCGCGGAACTCCGCGTCTCCGACCCGGAACGGGCCGGGCTGATCACCCATCCCGAACTCACCGAAATCAGCGGGCTGGCCGTCTCCCTGAAACAGCCCGACATCCTCTGGGTCATCAACGACAGCGGAAACAGCCCGACCCTCTACGCCGTCACCACGTCCGGGGAATTCCGGGCCGCATTCCCCGTGTCATCCGCCGTGAACCGGGACTGGGAAGACCTTTCCTCCTTCCTGTGGGACGGGAAACCCTGCCTCCTGATCGCGGATGTGGGCGACAACGACGCGGTGCGGAAGACCTGCGCCCTGTATTTCGTGGAGGAACCGGATCTCGACCATTCCGGCGACGCAGGCGGACCCGTCGTTCCGTTCCGCACCCTCACCTTCCGGTACGAAGACGGTCCCCGGGACTGCGAAGCCGTGGCCGTGGATGTGGAAAACCGCCGGATCCTGCTCCTGAGCAAGCGCACGGACTTCCCCGGGCTCTATGTCCTCCCCCTGGACGGGACGGATCCGGGCGTGCGGACGGCGAAAAAAGTTGCGGATCTGACGAACGTCCCCCGGTTCACCGAAGAACAGAAATCCCGGAACCCGCTGCTTCGTTTCGCCGGCATGCCCACGGCCATGGATCTTTCCGGGACATCCGGCCTGGCCGTCGTCCTCACCTACACCGAAATCTGGATTTTCGTCAACACCACGTCAGGCTGGATCGGGACCCTGCGGCAGCGCCCGGTCACCGCCTCCCTGCCCCTGCTCCGCCAGGCCGAAAGCGTCTGTTTCGACGGGACGGGACGCACGATTTACATCACCTCCGAACGGCTGCCCGCCCCCCTGATCCGGTTCCGCATCGGGCTCGGGGAAGAAAACGGGTTGAGATAAATCAATCCGTTGCGTATATTGCATCCGTCACAGAATCCGAGCGGGACACGCATTCCCATGAACCCATCCATGACCGGAAAAAAACGGAAGACAACAGCCCCCCCGGAGAAAGCCGTCAGGATCCTCCTCATCGAGGACAACCCCTCCGACGTGGAGAACGTGCGCCGCATCCTACCGGATGCGTTTTCCCTCTCCGTCTGCGGGCGCCTGGATGAGGGCATGTCCTTCCTCCGCTCGAATCCCGTGGATCTGATTTTGCTCGATCTGTCCCTGCCGGACGGCCACGGCCTGGACGTCCTGCTCCGGTTGAACGCCCGCTCCTATTCGATCCCCATCCTCGTCCTCACCTCCACGGACGACCGGCTCGTCGCCAGCATCGCGATCAAACAGGGTGCGCAGGACTATATCCTCAAAGAAACACTGAATGCGGATCTGTTCGTCCGCGCGATTCAGTATGCGCTGGACCGCAAACACGTCGAATTGGAACTGGAAACCCAGCGGCAGAATTTCCACAGCATCGTGGAACAAAGCGATGAAGGCATCGTGGTGGTCGACGCTTACGGCATGGTCCGGTATTTCAATCAGGCCGCCGAAGAATTTCTCGGCGTGCCCGGAGAAACGCTGCTCGGCCGTTCGCTCGGCCCCCGGATTCTGAGTGCGGGCACTTCGGAAATCGACATCCGCCTGAAAAACGGAGAAAATGGACTGGGCGAATACCGGGTGCTCCCCACGTCATGGCGGGGCGAGGCCGCATCTCTCATCCTCATCCGGGACATCACCGAACAGAAAGCCGCCGAGAAAATGCGGGATGATTTCATCCAGACCGTTTCACATGAACTCCGCACCCCGCTGACCGCGATCCGGGAATCCGTCTCCCAGCTTCTGGACGGCATTCCGGGAACGGTCAATCCGGATCAGAAAAAAAATCTGTCCCTCTGTCTCCGCAACACCGATCATCTGAAACGGATCGTGGACAACCTGCTGGACCTCTCCAAATACGAATCCGGCCGGGCTGAGCTCCGGATCGCCCGGTTCGACATGGCCGAACTGGCCGTTTCCATTCTGGATTCCTTCCGCCCGCGCGCGCAAAGAAACGGAATCATCCTGGAATTCGATCTCCCTGAGACGCCCGTATTCGTCCGTGCGGACAGGCAGAAAATCACCCAGGTCTGGATGAACCTGATCGACAATGCCCTGAAGTTTACCCGTAAAGGATTCGTCCGTATCGAAATCCGGGAGGAAAAAGAGATGATCATCTGTTCTGTGTCCGATTCCGGCAGGGGGATCGCAGCGGACTCCCTGGCCCGGATTTTCGAGAAATTCGAACAGTTCGGTAAAATGTCCCCGCACGAAGAGAAAGGCACCGGCCTCGGCCTGACCATTTCAAAAAATATCATCGAACTGCACGGCGGAGCCATCCGGGCGGAGAGCGAACCCGAACGGGGCAGCCGTTTTTTGTTTACCCTGCCGCAGAATGAATCCATATCGCAAGGAGATTGAAACCATGAAGAAAATCCTCGTCGCCGACGACAATCCCGATATCGTCGATCTCTTGAGTTCCCGTCTCAGGGCGAACCAGTATGAAGTGGTCACCGCGGATTCCGGGGTCAACACGCTGCTCCGGACCATCGAGGAAAAACCCGATCTGCTCATCCTCGATATCAAGATGCCGTCCGGAACCGGAATCGGCGTGTATGAGAATCTGAAACGGAACAGCAAGACCAAAGACATCCCGGTGATCTTCATCACCGCGTATGCGAGCCGGGAAATCGAAGAGCAGGTAAGCCGGATGGGCGCCGAAGGATTTGTCGCCAAGCCGTTCGACGCGAACATCCTGATGGAGATGATCCAGAAAACGATCGGGTGAAGTACCGGGAAATATCAGTTTGAGTGTGGACCGATCACGCAGTATGATCGGTCCACACTTCCCCTCCCGGATTCCCGCCTTCGCGGGAATGATTTTTTCCTAAGAATATGCCAAAACCGGGCGGGTGTGATTCAACCCAGCTTGTACCCGATCTTCCTCAGGAAATCCTTACGCCTCCGGATGTCCTCTTCGCCCTCGACACCGACCGGACTCTCGCCGTCGATCACGCCGAGCACGCCGCTGCCCTGTTCGGTCCGGGCCACGATCACCTCGACCGGATTGGCCGTGGCGCAGTAAAACCGGCAGATTTCCGGGACGTTTCGAAGCGCGGGAAGCACATTGATCGGGAAGGCGTTTTTCAGGAAAATGATGAGCAGGTGGCCCGCGCCGATATTTTCCGCATTCTTCTGGGCGAGCAGGCAAAGCACCTCATCCGTGCCGCTGGTCCGGATAAGCCGCGCCCCGGAGGCTTCGCAAAAAGCCAGCCCGAACTGAATCCCCGGAACGGTGTTGACCAGTGCCTCGTGAACATCCTCGACCGTCTTGATAAAATGAGATTGCCCGAGAATCACGTTGAAACCGTTGGGATTCTCAATCGGAACCGCGTTCATTTCCATGCGTTCCCTCCTGGCTGATTCTTCCTGTCCACAGAATAAACATTTTTACCAGAATATGCCGGACAATCAAGAGAAACTAATCCATCCGGTGATCCTGTCCGGTCTCAAGCCGGTTGACAACAGCCCGTCTGCCGGATACGCACTTGTTCGATCCAGTATCCGGCGCGTAGCAGGTTTTCTTCCTGAAAGGCCCTGCCCGTCAGCTGCAGGCCGATCGGAAGTCCCCGGCTGTCCAGGCCCGCCGGGATGGAAATCGCAGGCAGACCGGCCAGGGGGGCGGTGACCGTATAGATGTCTGAGAGATACATGGCCATGGGATCTTCCGATTTCTCCCCGAGTCGGAATGCCGTGGTCGGAGAAGTCGGGCCGATCAGTACGTCGCATTCCCGGAAGGCGTTTTCGAAATCCCGGCGGATGAGCGTCCGGACGCGCTGGGCCTTGAGATAATAGGCGTCGTAATAGCCTGCCGAAAGCACATACGTACCCAGCATGATGCGCCGCTTCACCTCGCTTCCGAATCCTTCGTGCCGCGTCTCCTCGATCATTCGCCGGAGATCCCCCTCCGGGTCGATGCGCAGACCGAATTTGACGCCGTCATACCGGGCCAGATTGGAGGACGCCTCGGCCGTACAGATCAGATAATAGGTCGCGATGCCGTAATCCGTCAGCGGCAGGGAAATTTCCCGGATCTCGCCCCCGGATTCCCGGATCAGGGAAACGACGGCATGGATTGCCTCTCCGACTTCCGGAGACAGGCCTTCTCCGTAATATTCCCGGGGGAGCCCGAATGTGAGGCCCCGGACGGAAGAACGGAGGGCTTCGGCGTAATCGGGAACCGGCAGCAAACTGGAGGTCGCATCCCGCGGGTCACGGCCCGCGAGTGCCTGAAGCAGAATCGCACAATCGGTCACATCCGACGAGAAGATGCCGACCGTATCGAGCGACGAGGCGAAGGCGATCAGTCCGTAACGGGATATCCGGCCGTAAGTCGGACGCAGGCCGACCACACCGGTCAGCGCCGCAGGCTGCCTGACGGATCCGCCGGTGTCCGAGCCGATGGCCGTCATCGCGAGTCCCGCGGCCACGGCCGCGGCGGAACCGCCGCTCGACCCGCCGGGAGTGCGTCCTGGATCCCGGGGATTCAGGACGGGACCGTATGCCGAGTTCTCGCTGGAAGACCCCATGCCGAACTCATCCATGTTGGTCTTGCCGATCACGATCGCGTCTTCTTCTTCCAGCCTGCCGACCACGGCCGAGTCGTAGGGTGAATGATACCGTTCGAGAATCCGCGATCCGCACGTGGTCCTGACATGTTTCATCGCAAACAGATCCTTCACCGCCACCACCATACCGGCCAGGCTGCCCGCCCCGCCCTGCGCCAGTTTCCGGTCGATCTCGCGTGCCTTTTCAAGGGCCCGGTCTTCCAGAACCGTCACGAATGCGTTCAGCGATTCATGCGCCCGGATCTGCGCCAGGAAGGAAACGACGGTTGTCTCGCAGGTTGATTCGCCGTCTTCGAGCTGTTTTCTGAATCGATGGTAAGGAACGGTCAAAGGGGTCTCCGGGTGATGAGATTCATTCGGCCTTTTTCCCCTCTGCGTCTTTTTTCTTCTCGTTTTCATCCAGTTTCTTCATTTCGTCGTCGGCCTGCCTGATGCCGTCCTTGAACTCACGAATCCCGCGGCCGAGGCCGCGCGCGAGTTCGGGGATTTTCTTCCCGCCGAATAGCAACAGAATCACCAGCACGATGATCAGGATTTCCGTGTGCCCGGGCATGCTGAACATACTGTTTTTCCTCCGTCATGACTGTAAGGGTGACCTTTGATTGAATCCTGGTGATCCCTGCGCAAGGAATCAGAAATTTACGCCCCGATCCGGAATTCTTCCGGGTCACGTGAACCAATCGACAATCCGGAAGACCGGGTCCGTGCAGCCTCTCCCGAATCCCTTCACCTGAGCTATTCATAAACTTGCGTGATCTCTTCCACCCGGCCTGAATTTGGGGGAATGCGATGGCCCGATCGCCTGTTGCCGGCCGCGAAAAGTTTCGGATCTTGAATCCACTATCCCTCAACCCTTCTTTTCTTCATCCCGGCCGTCATCCTCGATCATCCGGGTGATCTCGTTGCGTGCGCTTTGCGTGGCGCGTTGAAAGTCCCGGATGCCCTTGCCGATGTGTTTCGCCATCTGGGGCAACTGCCTGCTTCCGAACAGCATCAGCACCACCAGCATTATGATCAGGATTTCGAATGAACCGATCGAACCGAACATCTCCACCGCTCCTACAAAGACTTTATGGGATGGAACAAGTCTCCGGCCGAGACATCGCCGCGAATACACGCGGCGACCGCCCGTATGATTCCCTGAATGATATAAAGCGACAGAACCGGGAACAGCACCACACCGGGGATCACCGCCATCAGAATCACACCGGCAAGCAGGAGTACGGACCCGATGCGCTCAAGCGTGGAACCGTGAAAGTTCAGTCGCGGCCAGTCATACCGGATGCCGCTGACCATGATAAGCGCAAACACCGTACAGAGAACGACCGCGGCCGGGGCCGGATTCCCCGGATCGAAACGGTCATGAAATAAATAAAATCCTGAAAAACCCATCGCGGCGACCGGTATGGGCAGCCCGAGATACCCGTGGGTCCGGTCACCGTTCTGGATCACATTGAACCGCGTGAGCCGGTAGACGCCGGCCATAAGATAGAAAAAAACGATGAAAAAACCAAACACGCGCAAATCCTGAAAAACCCAACGGTAACACAAAATCGCCGGCGCGACTCCGAATGAGACCACGTCGCAGAGTGAATCCAGTTCGAAGCCGAACCGGGTCTCCGTATGGGTCAGCCGGGCCAGCTTGCCGTCCATGCCGTCGCACAACACGGCGAGGATGATGAACCAGGCGGCCGCGAAAAACTGCCCCTCCATGCTCTGGACGATGGACAGCATCCCGCAGAAGAGGTTGAGGGCCGTAAACAGACCCGGCACGTATTTTTTATCGATTTCCATGTGTCATCAATCCGATACGTGTCTCCCCCGCCTTTACCCGGTCGCCTTCTTTGATCATGAGTTGGACGCTTCCCGGCAATTCCAGTTCCACCCGTGATCCCAGCTTGATCATGCCGAATACGTCTCCACGGCGGACCTCCTGCCCCTCTTCGAGCCGGCAGACGATGCGCCGCGCGATCATGCCCGCCACCTGAGTGACCGTGACTTCACCGAACGCGGTTTCGATGACGATCCGCATCCGTTCGTTCTCGCTTCCCGCCCGGTCGGAGAATGCCGGACGGAATTGTCCCGGGACATGACGAATCGACACGATCCGGCCGTCGCAGGGTATGCGGTTCACATGCACATCCAGCAAAGAAAGAAAAATGGCGACCCGGGTCAGCGAATCGGCCTGCTGGACGGCCGTGATCCGTCCGTCCGCGGGCGCGAGGATGTGACCGCCGTCCGGGATGATCCGTTCCGGGTTGCGGACGAAAAACAGCAGGAACAGGATCAGCGCACACGACAAACCCGCTGCCGCGCGCCCCGTCTTACGATGGCGGCGTGACAGGATGAGGCCGAATATCAGAAACGCGGCGCACAGGATGAGCGGCGTCTGGATTTCACCGGTCAAAACTCCCTCCATCCGCCATGTGCGGCAAGGACGCGGACATCACAACCGCAAGATGAGTCTGACATGCAACACACATTTTCCCCGATTCAGGACAATATCTGCCCGCAGAGCCGTGCATAGACGGCGTCCCTGTCTTCTCCGGTCAGCCTGAATCTGGCCTTCGAAGGTGAATCCGCCTGTTCTCCGTCCCAAAAGAGGCAGGTCTCGGGCGTGATTTCATCGCCCAAAACGACCCTGTCCTCCTTCCTGCCGAATTCGAGACGCGTGGAAACCAGTTTCAGACGCCGACGTTCGAAATAGGATTTCAGGACCGCATTAATTTTACGGATCATGCGGTCGATGGCCGCCGTTTCATTTGGTGCGGCGATATCGAAGGCATGCAGGTGATCCATCGATACCATGGGATATTTGAGGGCCTCGTCCTTGAGATAGCACTCGAGGATCGGATAACTCAGATCGGTTCCCTCCTTGATTCCGAAACGCCTGGACAGGCTTCCGGATGCCGTATTCCAGATCACAAACTCCGCGGGGATCATGTTGAGCCGCTCGGCCACCATCTCTCCCGGTTCACCGGACTGGACGAAATGGGTCGGGATATGATAGCTCGCCACATATTTCATGAGCAGGGCGGAGATCTCGCAGGCCCATTTTTTCCGGTTC
Source organism: bacterium (assembly GCA_011046415.1). Classification (GTDB taxonomy): domain Bacteria; phylum Zhuqueibacterota; class QNDG01; order QNDG01; family JABMRT01; genus DSAP01. Next base: position 9,340 of record DSAP01000106.1, read on the forward strand.
CGGATCCTCAACGGTTGTCCGGACTCAAAAGGGGCCGACTCATCCATGAAGACGAGAATGATGTGTTCCGGATCTCCGGTTGCATAGACTTTCTTGCTTCTGCCCTGGAAAAGCCGTTTCTCTTTTTTCAACTCCAAGACCGCCTCCCGTGTTTGTTCGAAAGGAGAAACGGAGACGACCGGATAGATCGTCCCCTGAAATCATGTCATGTGCCGAGTCCGACCCGTTTGAAGATGGCGTCCACGTTGCGCAATTGCACATCGAGGTTGAAACAGGCACGGATTTCATCCTTCGACAGGATTTTCCGGGTCTCCGGATCATTCAAAATCACGTTTTCGAATGGCTCGCCCGACTCCCAGCAGGCCATGGACGGCGTCTGAACCCGTTCATACGCCTCCTCCCGCGTCAGCCCCTTCCTGACCAGCGCAAGCATTACCGCCTGTGAAAAGATGAGTCCGTTCGTGCGTCCCAGATTCGCTTTCATGTGTTCCGGATACACCACCAGTCTGTCGATCAGCCGGACGGTCTTCCGGAGCATGTAATCGGTCAGGATCGTGCTGTCCGGCAGGATGACACGCTCGACGGATGAATGGGAGATGTCCCGTTCGTGCCACAGCGCCACGTTTTCGAAACCGGCCATTGCATTGGAACGCAGCAGACGCGCCAGGCCCGCGATCTGCTCGCAGGTCACCGGATTGCGCTTGTGCGGCATGGCGGACGATCCTTTCTGTCCTTTACTGAAATACTCCTCCGCCTCGAGCACCTCGGTGCGCTGGAGATGGCGGATCTCGACCGCGATCTTTTCGAGGGACGCGCCGATCAACGCCAGCACGGCGAGATAATGGGCGTACCGGTCGCGCTGCACGATCTGGGTCGATACGGGATCGGGACGGAGTCCGAGTTTCTCGCAGGTCCGCTCTTCAACCACGGGATCGAGATGGGCGAAGGTGCCCACCGCGCCGGATATTTTCCCGACCCTCACATCCTCGGCAGCCTCCCTGAACCGGGCGATATTCCGCGCATTCTCCGCGTACCAGAGCGCGAGTTTGAGTCCGAATGTCGTGGGTTCGGCGTGGATGCCGTGGCTGCGTCCGATGCAGACCGTATCTTTGAACTCCCGCGCCCGCCGCGCCAGGACGCGGCCGAGTTCCTCCAGATCTTCCAGAATGAGGGCTCCGGCTTCCTTGAACTGGAGCGCCGTGGCCGTGTCGAGCATGTCGGACGAGGTCATGCCCAGATGGATATAGCGGGAATCGGGCCCGACGTACTCCGCCACGCTGGTCAGGAAGGCGATCACGTCATGACGGACTCCGGCCTCGATCTCGTCGATGCGGCGGACATCGAAATCCGCCTTCTCGCGGATCGTCCGCCATGCATCTTCCGGTATCACTCCGAGTTCGGTCTGCACTTCACAGACAGCCAACTCCACGTCGAGCCATTTTCGGTACTTGTTTTCCTGGCTCCAAATCTTACCCATTTCAGGACGGGTGTAGCGCTCGATCAAATGGTTTCTCCCTGGTTTCAAAGTGGATTTTGTGGACGGGGTGGACTGTCCACTCCGTCCATATCTTCAATAATGATTAAATCGGTCACGATCATCTCCTGAACTTAAAGTTGAAGTCCAACCCGGTGTCGGGCTCCAACTTTTAACGATCACCTCAAACTCATCGTCGTGTCGTACAGCCGGCCGCCGCGGTACACGCGCAGGGCGATCCGGTCTTTTTTCTCCTTCGAAAACACCTGATTCAGTTTGCGGACATCGGCCGTGGACCGGACGCGGTATCCGTCCATGGCCACGATCACATCCCCGACGGCAAGACCCGCCTCGTCGGCCGCACTGGCCGGTTCGACACGTGTCACGATCACCCCGCTCCGTTCGGAGATTCCCAGCATGCGGGCGACCAGCCAGTTGATATTGTCCACCGCAAGTCCGATCGTGACCGGACGCTCGACGTCCCGGATTTGTTTCAGGTCGGGCAGGATTCTTTTCACCCGGTTGATCGGGATGGCGAAACCGATGCCCACCGAGGTCGATGAAAACTGGCTTCCCGAGATGATGAACGCGTTGATCCCGACGCATTGTCCCAGGCTGTTGACCAGCGGTCCGCCGCTGTTCCCCCCGTTGATCGAGGCATCCGTCTGGATCATTTCGTTGTACGTGCGGCCCTCAACCTGGCCGAAATTCATCCCCACGGCGCTGATCACGCCCACCGTCACGGTCGGCTTGGAATTCACGTCGAACAGACCGAAGGGGTTGCCCAGCGCGATCACCCACTCGCCGATGATGATTTCATCCGAATCGCCGAGGGGAATATAGGGAAAATCATCGCCTTCGATCTTGAGGAGGGCGACATCGAACTCCTCGCTCTTCCCGACCAACACGGCCTGATGATGTGTGCCGTCCGTCGCCGTGACCACGATCTGCTCCGCTTCGTGGACCACGTGTTCATTAGTCAGAATATAGCCGTCGGACGAAATCAGGAAACCGGACCCCAGGCTCTTGACCCGTTCACGCTGGGCATGCGGCGGGAAAAAATGCCTGAAAAATGGATCTTCCGAAAACGGCGACCGGTATACGCGTGTACGCACCTGGGTCACATTGATTCCGACCACCGCCGGGCTGATGTCTGAAACGGCGCGCGTGATCGCATTCTGCCGCGACTGGAAAACTTCATCCTGAAGCAGCCTTTGATCGTGTTCGGGCGGCCGTGCGGCGGAATCCAGGAGTCCGGAAAGCGATTCCGTCCCGGGAGTCCGGTTTTGACCGGAACACTGCACCGATCCCGTGGACAACAGGATCCAGCCGATCAGAAGGAAAAATCGGAATTTCATCATCCACACTCCGGTTGATCAATCATAATCCACGCGGACGAGGCAAAGCCCCTGCGGCGGAACGGTCGGTCCGGCCAGATTCCGGTTACGTGCCTCCATGATCCGGACGATATCCCCCGGATCGATCCTGCCCCGGCCCACCTCGAGCATCGTCCCCACCATGATACGCACCATGTTGTGGAAAAAACCGGAAGCCGAAATCTCGAAACTGCATTCATCCACGGTTTCAAGCCACACCGCCCGCCGTACTTCAGAGACGGGGTGCGTGATTTTAGGATTTTGTCGCGAGAAGGACGTCCAGTCATGTTTTCCAATGAAAAACTCGGACCCATCCCGCATCCGCTCGAGCGAAAAAGGATAATTTGGATGCCATCCATACTGACGTCCGATGGCCATCTCCCGTTTGTACAAACGGTACAGATAGGTGCGCCCGGTGGCGGATCGCCGGGCGTCGAATCCTTCCGGAGCTTCCTCCGCTTTTCGGATACAAATATCCGAGGGCGTCAGGGCGTCGAGCCCCCTGTCGAACGCGGAGAGCGGCAGCGCATTCTTGCATCGGAAGCTGACCACCTGTCCGAGTGCATGGACGCCTGCGTCGGTGCGTCCGGCTCCGGTCACACGAATCGTCTCTCCCGTCAGGGCATGGAGTGCTTTCTCGATTTCTCCCTGAACCGTGCGTTGATCCGGTTGCACCTGCCATCCGGCAAAGCGGATGCCGTCATATTCCACGATCAGCCTGAGAGTCTTCAGAACGGCTCCGGGGATATGTTTCCGCCTGCATGAAGTACGTTGTACTGTAAAAAAAGGACAACGCAGACCAGCATCAACACGGCGGCGCATGCCCATCCGTCCGCCCGTCCGAACCGAAGGATTTGGAAATGCGTCCGGCTTTCCCCGCCGCGATAGCACCGGGCATCCATGGCCAGAGCGAGGTCGTTGGCCTTTCGAAATGTCGAAACGAAAAGTGGAATCAAAATCGGAATCATGGCTTTCAGTTTCCGGATGAGGCCGCCGTCAAACCGCGCGCCGCGTGACATCTGCGCCCTTTGGATCCGCTCGGACTCTTCGAGGAGTATCGGGATGAACCGCATGGAAATGGACATCATCATGGCCAGTTCATGGGCCGGAATGCCGAATCGCTGGAACGGTTTGAGCAATTTTTCGATGCCGTCCGTGAGTGCCATGGGAGACGTGGTCAGCGTGAGCAGATTCGCGGTCACGATCAGCAGGATGATCCGAAACCCGTAAAATAATCCGTTCATCAACCCTTCCAGAGTGAATCCGGCCCGGACCAGAGGCAGGCTGAAAAGTATCCGTCCTTCGGTGAGAAAGCCGTGAAGAAAAACCGTAAACAACAAAAGCCACATGAAAGGACGGATGCTTCCGAATGCCAGCCTCGCGGACAAACCCGAAAGGGGATAGATCAGTAAAACCGGAACCGTATACAAGATCAGAAGATCCGCCCGCCTGATCAAAAAGGTCAGTCCCATGAGAAAGCAAAGCGCGATCATTTTCGTACGCGGATCGAGACTGTGTACCCGGGAATCACGCGGCGCATACCGCCCCAAAATCAATGTCTTACCCGTGATCATAAACTTTCTATCATATTAAATCTAAATATTTTAACGCGACAGATCAATATTCAAATATACATTTTTTTATATAAAAGTCAAATGGTTAATTCCCGTCATCGGTGTCGTACGTGAAAATACACTTGACTTTTAACCAAAATCACTTTATGTTGAATCCGATTGTTGCCCGGTCATCATGGTGCTGAAAACCTCATCGATTAACCCAGGGAGTTTTCTATGGCAGAGCAAAAAGACGTGTCGAAAGAGTCAAACACATTCAAACCTTTTGTGCCCGCGAACACGACAATGAAGGAGTTCACTTTGCGGGCGCTTTTTTTTGGTGCCGTTCTCTCCGTCATCCTGGGGGCGGCCAACGCCTATATCGGCCTGAAAGTCGGACTCACCGTCGCGGCCACATTTCCCGCGGCCGTCATGGCGATGGCGATCCTGCGGATGTTCAAGGGATCGATACTCGAAGAAAACACCTGCCGGACCACGGCCGCCGTGGGTGAAGCCCTGGCAGCCGGCGCCATATTCACCATCCCGGCGCTTCTCATCGCCAAGAATCCGGAAACCGGGAAACCGATATGGGAAAACATCCGCTATATGGAAAGCACGGTACTCATGATCACCGGCGGCATCCTCGGCGTCCTTTTCGTGATCTTCCTGAGACGGATTCTCATCGAAGACAAGACCCTGCGTTTCCCTGAAAGCCTGGCATGCGCCGAGATGGTCAAGGCCGGTCAGGGCAAACAGACCGGCGCGAAATATGTTTTCGGGGCTATGGCCCTTTCGGCTTTGTTCGAGTTGTTCAAAAACCGGCGTGGCCTCCTGGCCGTCCGTGAATCGGTTCAGGGATTTTTCCCGATCCGGGTGAATAATTTCAAGCTCAACATCGGCGGTGAGCCCCTGACGTCCGATCCGACCGGTGGCGTGTTCGTCGAAACACCGGGCGCATCGGGCATGCTGATGGGCGTCGGTTTCATCATCGGCCCGAAGCTCGCCTCCATCACATTCGCCGGCGGTATTTTCGGTCATCTGGTGATGGTCCCCCTCTTCATGTTCGTTTTCGGGGGATACGCATCCTACCTCGGGGGGGAGATCGGCTGGACCAGCATCGCAAACGGTGTCTTTGCCAATCAGGTCCGGCCCTTTGCCGTGGGCACCATGCTGGTCGGCGCCGTCTCGACCCTGTTCAAGATGCGCCGTTCACTCGGCAACGGCATCGCGCGCGCCGTGCGTGACTTGAAACAGATCGGCAAGGCCAAACTGGAAGAAAAGAACCGGCTCGACCGCGACATCCCCTATGCGATCACGACCATCGGGATTTTCATCCTCGTCATTCCGATCGCGATCATCTACTATCTGCTCTGCCAGGATCTGATCGGCGCCATCGTGGCGGCTTTGGTGATGACGGTCACCGGGTTTCTGTTCGCGGCGGTGGCCGGATATCTGGTGGGTACAATCGGATCGTCCAACAATCCGATCTCGGGTCTCACCCTGTCCACCCTGATCATCGCCGCATTCCTGATGATGGCCGTCGGCGTGACCGGCGCGCCCGGAATCGCGGCCGTGCTGGGAGTCGCCGCCGTGGTCTGCTGTTCATCCGGAGTCGCCGGCGACATCATGCAGGATCTGAAAGTCGGCCATATCCTGGGAGGCACTCCCAAATACATGGAATACGCCGTTATGATCGGCGTGGTGGCTTCCGCCCTGGTCATGGGCATCGCCCTGCAGCTGCTTCACTCCGCTTACGGCGGCATCGGCAGCATCGATCTGCCTGCCCCGCAGGCCAGTCTGATGGCCGCCCTGTCCGAAGGGATCATCGGCGGCGCCATGGCATGGCCTCTCGTGATCATGGGCATCCTTTTCGGCATCGGACTGTTCATCATCGGGGCGCCCTCGATCATGCTCATCGCCGTGGGTATGTATCTTCCGCTTTATGTCACGGCCGGTATTTTCGTCGGCGGGGTCATCAAATCGATCGTGGACGGTATCGTCGCCCGGAAAAAACTGGACGCGGAGAAAGCCGAGAACACCGGCATCCTGCTTTCTTCGGGGCTGATCGCGGGTGAAGCCATCATGGCCCTGATCATCGCGGGTACCGTGCTGGCGGGTCAGGGGACCGCGATTCTGCCCAGGCTGATCCAGGACGGCAATCCATGGCTGGGACTGATCATCTTTGCCGTTATCACCTATCTGTTGATTGCGATACCGCTGAAAAGTGTCAAAAAGAACGCCTAACATGATGGAGTGGGTTCCGGTCCGCAACGCGGACTGGGAGCATTCTTCGGACGGATCCGTCACGCTCAGAAAACCCAAATCCGGAAACTGGCTGATCAACCTGATAATCCGCAAAACGGGTGTATCCCCCACCTGCCGGATCCGGCTCGACGCCTACGGAAGCGCCGTATGGGAATGGTGTGACGGCAAGCGGACGGCCTTCGAGATCGCGGAACAACTCCGGCGGCGTTTCCGGGAAATCGAAGACACCGTCTACGACCGGGTGGGACAGTTTCTCGGCGATCTGGCGCGACATCAGTGTATTACGTTCAGGGATTTGTAACATTTCCTTGATTCTATAAAAACCGGCCCCTGATCACCGGAGGCCGGTTTCGCTTTCTCAACGGACATCATTGTGGATTGCATCGAGCATGTCACAGGCGACCCCGTGTGAAATCAGGGCGGTGATCCGTGCCGTCCTGCGCAACGCACTCAACCTCCACCCGTCGGAATCGGTTTTGATCCTGGCCGATGAACCCATGCAAGAAATGGCACTCGCTTTTTTCAGGGAAGCCAGGTATTTTTCAAGGAAAAGTTTTCTTCTCGTCTTGCCTGAGATCGAGCGGGCACACAAAGAACCGCCCCGTTCAGTCACGGCGTTGATGATGGAAAGCCGTGTCGTGATTCTTCTGACCAGCCGGTCCCTCTCTCATACCACATCCAGACGGAAAGCCATAAAAAACGGTGCCCGCATCGCCGGTCTGCCGGGAGTCACGGCAGAGACGCTCATACGCTGTCTGAACGGGGACCAGAAGAAAATAGCGGCACGCAGTCGCAAACTGGCGGACATCCTCACCATCGGACGGTCCGCCCAGTTGACCACGCCGGCTGGAACGGAGCTGACTCTTTCGATTTCACGGATGCGCGGTTATGCGGATACGGGTATCATCCACGAACCGGGACAATTTTCAAATCTGCCCGCGGGAGAGGGATGCGTCGGCCCGGTACACGGATCGGCGCAGGGCAGGATCGTGGTGGACGGCTCCTTCCCGGGAATCGGTAAGATTGAGACACCGTTTGAAATGCGTGTCAGAGACGGATATGTGAGCCGGATCACGGGATCGGAAACAGCGGAACGGGTCCGGAAACTGATCCAGCCCTACGGGCATCAGGGCAGAAATATCGCCGAATTGGGCATCGGCACCAATCCCCGGGCAAAACTCATGGGCCTCACGCTGGAAGACGAGAAAACCGAGGGCACCGTGCATGTCGCACTGGGAAACAACGTGTCTTTCGACGGGAAGGTCCGTGTTCCATGCCATTTCGACGCCGTACTCCTCAATCCGACACTCTTGATCGACGGAAATCCGATCATCAGAGACGGTGTGATCCTGGTTTAACATCTGACCGGATACCGGAAGATGTCACGCCGTGTAAACCTCCGACAGGTTCTGGAATCCATCCATCTGCCGCATGCTTCCCCGTTTTTGACGACGGCATCGCCGTGTTTAATCCCCTTATCCGCACGCAAATCGCGTCAGGTTGGCTGAAATTCATCCTTCGGAAGATTATTTTAAGCCTGAGGAATCCGTCTATTCTTCCTGTTCTACAAATTCACCCATCAGCTTCGTAAAGCCCCAAATCATGAACATGCCCAGCAGGGTGTGGACAGCCATCATATACCAGATGTATTCAGGATGTGCGATCTTTCCAAAATGACCGTACAGTGTGGTATAGGTCACGCCGCTGAGAGCACCGCCCAGCCCGATCGCCAGAAAATTGGAACCCATGTAGAGACCGGCCTTCTCTTTGGGTGCGATCCAGGTGATATACTCCTGAATCCGCGGGGAAGAGACCATTTCTCCGACTGCAAACAGTAAAATCCCCAGGAAAACCCAGGCAGGCGTGTGAGTCCTGGCCAATCCGATGAAAGCGAAACCGGCCGTGGCCACAATCAGTCCGCTCAGAAAGGCGGGCATGGCCTTGAATTTCTCCGCAATCCGTGACACCAGAATCTGGAATATCATGATGACGAATCCGGTATGGGCGATGGTCTCGCCGAGGAGTCTGCGCGTTCCGGTTTCATCGACGCGGGAAAGGAAATCGGCCACACCGGTTCCGAGGGCACTCCGGATATTCATATAAAGTCTGGCCGTATCGAGATTGCCGTCGATATACACGGCAAGCAGGTTGAAAAAAGCCCAGAAGGGCAGCCAGAAGAAAACACCAAGCAGGATAAGAAAAACGGCGAATTTAATATCCGAGAGTGCCGTGCCCATGTCCTGAAATTTCTGTTTGAGCGTCACGCCCTCCATTTCACGCTCGGGTTCCTTGTAAAACAGCAGGGTAATCACGAACATGAGAGCGACGGCCCCAGCCGCGGTCATGAATGCGGTGTTCCACGAGACGGCACGCAGCCGGCCTGCCACGATCGGTCCGAAAGAAGCGCCCACATTCACCATGGCATAAAAAATTCCGAATCCAAGGGTTTTGTTGGTCTTGTCGGTCGTGACACGCACCGTACCTGAAATCAGGGGTTTAAAAATGCCCGCGGCGAGTCCGATGCTGAGCATGGTCAGTGCGATTCCCGAAAAAGATTTGGTGAGAATCAAAAGCAAAATGGAAGGCAGATAGGCCAGATAGGAAACGATGAGGACCTTCTTGAATCCGTAACGGTCCGCAAACGTACCCGAGAAAACCGGGACCACATAGGAAAAAAGCAGAAAAATACTCTGCACCACCCCGAGCTGGCCGCGGGTGTAGCCGAGGTATTCCATATAAATCCCGAATCCCATATAGATACCGTAATAGGCGAACCGTTCCAGGATCTCGACCATGTTCGCGATCCAGAAAACAAACGGAAATGGCGTGCGCTTGGACATTTTCACCTCGCTGGTTTGATTTGGGCTTCTCTCTCGACCCGGATGGCCGGTTATCTCTTAAATCAAAAACAAAATAATTTACTACCCCGCAGATTGAATTCAAAGGCTTTTTCGGGAACCAGCCCGCCGAATCATTCAAACCCGGAAAAATTCAAAAAAGAAGTGGCATTTCTGACCCGGTTTTTTTAATATGAGTTAACTGAATACACGGAATAGGAAAGGAAACCATCATGAAACTCTTCTGGATCTTCTTCTGCCTGTCGCTGGTATGCGCCACATCTTGCGCACTGATCGAACGGAATCCGTTTGATGAATCCTGGGAGACCCCCTTCGGCGCACCGCCTTTCGAGCGCATCAAGACGACCCATTATCTTCCCGCTTTCAAGAAAGGCATGGCGCTCGAGAAAAAAGAAATCGCGGCCATCGCCGGAAATTCCGAAATACCGACATTTGCCAACACCGTTTCCGCCCTCGATTATACGGGCGAGTATCTGACCCGGGTCGATAACGTGTTCCGCAACATGACCCTGGCCAATACCGACGACGCCTTGCAGGATATCGCGAAAACGGTTTCCCCCCTGCTCTCGAAACACCGGGACGACATACGCCTCGACGACAAACTCTTTGCCCGTATCAAGTCGGTATGGAATCAGAGGGAGTCCCTGGATTTGACATCCGAACAGGTCCGGCTTCTCGAAGAGACCTATAAGGGGTTTGTGCGGAGCGGCGCCTTGCTGGATGCGGAGAAGAAAGAACGACTCCGTAAAATCAACGAAAACCTCTCCCTTCTTTCCCTGAAGTTCGGCGAGAACGTCCTCAAGGAAGACAACCGGTTCGAACTCGTGATCGAGGATGCGGCGGATCTGGCGGGTTTGCCGGATGCCGTGGTTTCCGCTGCGGCCGAGGCGGCCGCAGCACGCGGTCATGGAGGGAAATGGGTGTTCACATTGCATCAACCCAGCCGGATTCCTTTCCTGCAGTATGCGGAGAACCGGACGCTGCGGGAGAAAATATTTACGGCCTACATCATGCGCGGCGATCAGGAGGACGAACTGGACAATAAGGAAATCCTCTCCGAGATGGCGGTCCTTCGGGTTGAGAAAGCCCGGTTGCTGGGATACGAAACCCACGCCCATTATGTCCTCGAAGAGAATATGGCCAAAACACCTGAACAGGTCTATGCGTTTCTCGATCAGCTCTGGGCGCCCGCCCTGCGTCGCGCCCGGGCCGAAGCGGAAGCGTTTCAGAAATTGATCATCCGGGAAGGCCATGATTTCAGGCTGATGCCTTGGGACTGGTGGTACTATGCCGAGAAACTCAAGCTGATCCGGTATGATCTGGATGAAGAAATGCTACGCCCCTACTTCGTCCTCGAAAATGTGCGGCAGGGCGTATTTGATCTGGCCGGACTTCTCTGGGGAGTCACCTTCGAGAAACGCGAAGACATTCCGCGTTACCATGAGGAAGTCGAAGTCTTTGAGCTAAAAGACAGGGACGGATCGCATTTGGGACTGTTCTATACCGATTATTTTCCGCGCGCCGGCAAACGGGGCGGTGCCTGGATGAGCAGTTACCGGCGGCAGTCGCGGAAAAACGGCGAGGATATCCGTCCGCACGTTTGCAACGTCGGCAATTTTTCCAGGCCGACAGGAGAGAAACCCGCCCTGCTCAGCCCGGAAGAGGTCGAGACCCTGTTTCATGAATTCGGCCATGCGTTACATGGTCTGTTCTCGAAGACTGAATATCCGTCCTTATCCGGCACCAACGTCGCCCGCGACTTCGTGGAACTGCCCTCCCAGATCATGGAAAACTGGGCGATGGAACCCGCAGTGCTCAAATCCTATGCATTGCACTACCAGACCGGCGAGCCGATTCCGGATGCGCTGATCGAGAAAATCCGTAACGCGAGTCTATTTAACCAGGGATTCGCCACGACGGAATACCTGGCTGCCTCCTATCTCGACATGGACTGGCATACATTGACCGAACAGGAAAAATTGGATCCCCGGACATTTGAACTGAACTCGCTCGAACGGATCGGTTTAATTCCGGAGATTGTGGTGAGATACCGCAGCCCCTATTTCCGTCATATCTTCTCCGGCGGTTATTCTTCCGGATACTACAGTTACATCTGGGCGGAAGTCCTGGATGCCGATGCATTCCAGGCGTTCAAGGAAGCCGGGCTCTTCGATCGGGAGACCGCGGGAAAATTCCGCGATCATGTCCTTTCCGCCGGAAACACCGACGATCCGATGGTCCTGTATCAACGTTTCCGGGGAGCAGCGCCGGACATCAAACCGCTCCTGGAACGGCGCGGTTTGAAATAGAGAACCCTGGGGCGGGAATCGTTTGCGTTGGTCGAAACGATTTCCGTTCCTTTTATCGGGTTGTCGATGACCGGACGGTCGGAATCGCCGTCGGATTTGGTGGGGCAACGTATCGACGACCACACAGGCCGATGCGGATTCATTCAGGCGGATATCGAAAAACCCCGGATGCTGAAATGCATCCGGGGTGGAGAATCGGATTCACGGATTATAATCGCGTGAGGCGTAAGGAACGACCCGGCGTCACTTTTCCGCTTTGCGAATGATCTCCAGCGCCTCTTTCGGCGATTGCGCCTTTTTCAGCATTTCACAAAACTCCGGATTCCCGGTGAGACGGGCGATTTGGGCAAGGGCCTGAATATTCGGGGCAGCCGCCGCGACGGGCGCGAGGAGCAAAAAGAAAAGATGGGAAGGTTTTCCGTCTGCCGACGCGAAATCCACGCCCTCTCTCGAAATCCCCAGGGTCAGAACCAGGTCTTTGACGGTTCCCGTCTTTGCATGGGGAACCGCCACGCCTTTCTCCAGGCCTGTGCTCATGAGTCTCTCACGCTCCATGACAGCCTTTAACGCCGTTTCCTTGTCCTGAATCCTGCCGCTCCCCGAAGCCAGATCGATCAATGTCCGGATCACATTTTCTTTCGTGGTATCTTCGAATGAAACGGTTATCATCGCATCATTCAACAAATCGGATATACGCATGATGACAAACCTCCTGCCTTTCTATTCCATTAATTCAAAAATCCGTTCGACCCGTTCCGGATCTTTCACCACCAAAACCGAACAACCGGCCTTTCTGAATGTAATTTCAGCCTCGTCGTGAAAGGTCTCGCTCCGCGAATGGATCTGCTCGAGTTCACCCATCACCAGCAGATCAATTTCGAGTTCGTCAATTTTCTTCACCACCTCTTTATTGACAATCCCTTTGACCAGTTCGGTTCGGATTTCCACCCCCTTCGAGCGGGCCATTTCCGAGATATAATGCAGGTAACGCTTGCCGTCCTGCTCGAGATCCTGTTGATAGTCCATTTCTTCTATCTTAATGAATATCCTGGCTTTGACCAGCTCTTCAAGCAGGCTGATATTCACGATATAGAGGGCCGTGAGTCTGGCGCCGAAAGATTTGGCCAGGACGATGGCGTATTGGGCGGCGGCGATACACTCTTCAGAACCGTCGATATAGACAAGGATTTTCTTGATGGGACCGTTCGGTAACATGGCTTACCCCTTCCTTTTCTCCAATCGCTCCTTGACGAGCTTTAAAGTCGCGAAAGTATCCCGTTCAATTTCCTCGAGTGTGTCTTCGATGTATTTGATGGATTCCCGGTAATCCGGTATGGCGATCTTTTCGAGTGCGTTGACGCGTCTCACCGTCTTCTGGACTTCCTGGGAGAGGCGCATCAGTGAAATACGGAGCTCCGCCAGACTGCCCAGATCCACAAGGATTCCCCTGAACCGGGATATGGTTTCATCGACCCAGATCGAGGTCTCACCGAGACTGAAATACGGCGGATTGTCCTTGACATTGATTTCGACTTTCGGGATATTGACCCCCATGATCCGTCTGAAACCGATCTCGATTTCCGCATTCAGGTTCACCGCCGGCGCCAGTTCGGAAAGACCCTGCCGCCCCATCGCCATGACGGCCTTCTTCAGGGCTTCAAATGCCTCGGCCAGCTCGCTTTCGACCTTCTCCTGGGCATCCGCGGTCTTGTCGATCAGTCCCATCAGTTCCACGACCAGAATCTGTCGTTTCTGTTCGAGAAGTGAATACCCCTCATCCGCGAAACCCAGGTCCCGCTTCAATCGGGACAGATTGGTTTTGGTGGGCACAACCCGATAACGCGCCATCGATCAGCAACCCTGTTTCCGTATCAAAATATCACCCCTGTCGTTTCCGGGACCGGAAGGCGGAGGGTTCATCGCACCAGCAGAATTTTCCGGGATCGGGACCGGTTCCCGGCGGTCAGACGCATCAGATAGACACCACTCGGAACGGGTCCATTCCGCGATTTTCCGTTCCAGGTGACTTCATGCGACCCGGCCTCCTGATAGCCGTCGATGAGACGGGTGACTTCCCGTCCCATCAGGTCATAGATGGTGAGTGTCGTCATCGTCCATTCGGACAGCCAAAAATGAATGACGGTCTCAGCCCGGTTTGGATTGAAAGGATTTGGAAAATTCACCGACAGGGAAAACGGATCCCGCGCATACGGATCCGGCTCGTCCGGGAAAAGCGTATTCCAGCGGTCCCGGGCATGTTGCGCATTCCGCCTGAGTGCGCCGAGGTCTTCACCGCCGATCACGGCGAATCCGATCCGGACCGGACGATCGGGAAAAAGGGTGACCGGCCCCACGGACAACACGTGAGAATAATCATTCCGGGTCCGGGGTATGGTGTTCCGGATTCCTCCGGAAAGGTGACTCCACTTTTCCTGTTTGGTATACCCGTCATAGATCTCGGCGGGATTGTTCACGAGCGCATAGGATGTGGCGCCGCCCCGGCTGACCACCGCGAGGCCGCCGTGAATGTTGTCATTCGGGTCGTAGATATAACCGAGATCCAGAGCCGGATCGAATCCGGCGAGATTATCAGACGCATCGGCGATATCCCAATCCATGAACAATCCGGCCCGGAGGTCCCGGATCGGATGGTCTTTCATATTGGCAAGCTCATAGGAAATGAGGACGAATTGTTCCGATTCGGAATCATGAAATGCGACCACCGTCTGGCTTACCTCCAGGCCCATCGGGACGGAAGCATCCTCATCGGAGAACACGGCATGGGCTTCTTCATCACCGTAATCACCGGACCGGATGAAAAACACTTCCGTGCCGGATAGCGGGGAGAAATCGTCGTTCTGTGTGGTCTGATCCGCGCCGCGTGCCACGTCAGACAGGGTATCGGGACCGATACCGGCCATGAAGGCGCCTTCGAAGAGGAGATTGCCCGCATCCGTGAACACAAATCCTTCACCGATAAAATTTTCGGGATAGTCGATGAATCCGAGCCGTCCGTCAGAAGAAACACTCAGTCTCACGCCACCGGTTCCGACCGTCACATAGGGCGGCGCAATCTGCAGCCTAATCCAGTCCCGGTCATAATATTCCGCCCCGTCCCATATGTCCACACGGAAAAAGATTTCATCGCCACGTGCGGCCTCGTCGGCAATCGTCACGAGTACCGGATTGTGTGTGTTTTGCCAGGTTGCACCGGTCTGCATGGCCGGCAGAGCCATCTGATTGTTTTGGAGTCGGATATGGGGTCTGTCATCCTGGACCGCGATCCGGATTTCACCGCCTGAGAAGGAAGCCAAATAATTGGTGACCGTAAAGGTCAGCGTGAGTGTCTCGCCCGGTTCGGCGATTCCGTTTGCATTTCCCCCGTCGCTGTCGTCAAATCCGAAGTCTGAAATGCGTATCGCGGGCACGACCTCGGTCAAAGCCCGGTAGACATTGATCCGGCCGCTTCCCATCAGGGCGGCAAAGGCCGGATTCAGCGCATCGACCGGATCGGCCGTGACGCGGATCTGTTCGGCAATTTGCCTGGCCGTCCAGCCTGCATGGTATTGCTTCAGGAGGCCGGCCGCCCCGGCGGTCAGCGGCGAAGAAAAAGAAGTTCCCGATACATACAGATAATTCTCGTTTCCCCAGGGTGCATACATCCTCCTCCCCGGTGCGGCGACATCGACTCGGACCCCCCAGTTGGAAAATGAGGCTTTCAGATCATTTTCATCCGTCGCGGCGACCGAGAGTACGCCGGAATAACTGCCCGGATAAAACGGTTTGTCGTTGCTTTCGTTTCCAGCCGCCGCCACAATCAGGACATCGTGATCCAGGGCATACTGGATGACGGCCAGTTCTGCGTTGCTCGCGCCCGCACCTCCGAAACTCAGGTTGATGAGGTCGGCACCCTGGTCGATGGCATAAACGATTCCCGCGTATCCGCCCCGGATCCGTTGTTCCGAATCGTCAGAGGAACTCGCTTTCACCGGCAGTATCCGCGCATTGAGAAGCGGTGAGGCGAGGCCGATCTGATTGTCCGTCATCGCGGCGGCCACAGCCGCCACCGCCGTGCCGTGCCAGGCATCGTCGAATTCGGATGCAGGGTTGGGATCGTTGTTGTTGTCCCCAAAATCCCATCCATGTACATCATCCACATACCCGTTTCCGTCATCGTCCAGCCCGTTCCCAGGAATCTCGCCCGGATTCGTCCAGATCCGTTCACGCAGATCGGGATGATCGAGCAGGACACCTGTGTCCACGATGCCGATCAGCACCGGTTCTCCCCGGTCCGGACGGGCGGTCAAAAAGACGTCCCAGGCCGATTCCATCATGATCTTCGGGAGATACCATTGCTGTGGATAATCCGGATCATCCGGCACATACGCAGGCCGCCGAACATAGACCGGTTCAGCCCAGAGGACACCCGGCTGGCGTGCCGCCTCTTCCGCGGCGTCGGCCGGATCGATACCCGGTGCGATCCGCGCCTGATGGATGCCGGCGAGTGAGTGATGACGGCCCGTTGCGGATTTCACGAGCGGTGTGAGATCCGTCACACCGAATGCGGAAAGGGTTCGCCGTACCGGAACCATGGCTTTTTCCGCTCCGGCATTTCCGATGCAGACGAAGATTTCGCCCGGAAAATATTCCGCCGAAGGGTCTACGGGAAACACGGATTGGGACATATTTCCCGTCCCTGAATCCCCTCCGGTCCCCGCCTGCAGCGAGAATACAAGTCCCGTTATCAATACAGAAACAAACTTGAACGCACTTCTTTTCATAATCCGTCCTCTCGGACAATCACCATACGGAACATCCTCTTCTCTTGCCTCTTGCCGCCTATATTATTTCCCGTAAAACTTTGAAATCTCCTCCTCACTCACGCGATGCAGCTCTTCGCGGGGAAGGATCGAGACCACCTTCCATCCCAGATCGAGCGTCTGTTCGATGGAACGGTCTTCGTCGTCACGCTGTGAAAGAAAATCTCTCTCAAATGCCTCTCCGAACTTGAGGTAATGATGATCGAGCGGTGTGAGTTCTTCTTCTCCGATCACCGAGGCGAGGGCGCGTACATCCTTGACCCTGGCGTAGGCCGCGAACAACTGACTGGCGATGTGCGCATGGTCATCGCGGGTCATCCCCGGCCCGATTCCGTCTTTCATGAGACGTGAAAGCGAAGGAAGCCCGGCGATCGGCGGATAGATGCCGCGCTGGAACAATTCGCGTTCCAGCACGATCTGTCCTTCCGTGATGTATCCGGTGAGATCCGGAACCGGATGCGATATATCGTCGTTGGGCATGGTCAGAATCGGCACCTGTGTGATGGAACCGGTCGAATCCGCGACCAGTCCGGCCCGTTCATAGAGAGAGGCGAGATCGGAATACAGATATCCCGGATAGCTTTTCCGCGAGGGAATCTCTCCGCGGACGGTCGAGACCTCCCTCAGCGCCTCACAGTAATTCGTCATGTCGGTCAGGATCACGAGGACATGCATGTTTTCGCGGAACGCGAGATATTCGGCCATGGTCAGGGCGGTGCGCGGGGTGATCAGCCGCACCACGGAAGGCGCGTCTGCCAGGGAGAGAAAAAGGACCACATTCTCGAGTACGCCCGTCTCTTCGAAATTCCGGATAAAATAACGCGCGACATCGTGTTTGACGCCCATGGCCGCGAACACGATGGCGAATGACACATCTTCTCCCACGATCTTGGCCTGACGGACGATCTGTGCCGTGACCTTGTTGTGGGGCAGCCCCGAACCGGAGAAAACGGGAAGCTTCTGTCCCCGCACCAGCGTGTTCATGCCGTCGATCGCCGAGATGCCGGTCTGAATGAACCGGGTGGGATACTGCCGCGCCGTCGGATTCACCGGCTGGCCGTTCACATCCCAGCGGTCTTCGGCGATCGGCACGGGACCGCCGTCGATGGGACGGCCGAGTCCGTCGAACACGCGACCCAGCATCTCGCGCGAGACCGATAAACGCAGGGGAGCGCCGCGAAAACAGACTGCCGTATCCGGCAGGGAGAGTCCGGAAGTCCCTTCGAAGACCTGGACGACCGCCGCCCCCTCATTCGCCTCGATCACCATGCCGAGCCGTTCCGATCCGTCCGGACATCGGATCTCGACCAGCTCGTTGTACCCCACATTGTGGATGTTCTCGACCATGATCAGCGGACCGAGGACCTGCTGAATACCCTGATACTCCCGTGAATCCAGAAGACGTTGCTCAGAAACTGGCATAGATTTCTCCCAGCCGCCGCATCTCGCGTTCGAGCCGCTCCTGGATCGCATCGAGCTTCTCGATCTCGTCGTTGGAAATTCTGAATTTCATCCGGGCGATGTCCGGGATCACCTTGAGGCGTCTCAGCTTGATCAGGGTCGCCCCTTCCTGGATCGCCTTCATCCCGAGCCGGTAAAAGGTCACGATGATGCGGAGCATCTTGACCTGTTTCTGCACCGTGGCATACATATCGATCCGGTCGAAAGCCGACTGCTGCAGGAAGGTATTCTTGAAAAGGGTGCAAACCTCGAGAATCAGACGCTGCGAATCGGGTAGCACGTCCGCGCCGACCAGTTTGACCACCTGTTGCAGCCTCGCCTCGCGCTGGAGCAATTCCAGGATTTCGTTACGCAGGTCGCCCCATTCAGGATCTCCGTTCTGTTTCCACCACCCGGAGAGATCTTCGGTATATTCGGAGTATGAATCGAGCCAGGAAATCGCCGGATAGTGCCGCGCGTTGGCCAGATCCCGGTCGAGCGCCCAGAATGCCCGGATGAACCGTTTGGTATGCTGTGTCACCGGCTCGGAGAAATCGCCGCCGGGTGGCGAAACCGCGCCCACGATGGTCACGGATCCGGTCTCCCCTGAAAGTGTCTCGACCAGTCCGGCGCGCTCATAGAATTCGGCCAGCCGGGTTGCCAGATAGGCCGGGAATCCCTCTTCGGCCGGCATTTCTTCCATGCGGCCCGAAAGTTCCCTGAGCGCCTCGGCCCAGCGTGACGTCGAATCGGCCATGACGGCCACATGATATCCCTGATCCCGATAATACTCGGCGATCGTGATGCCGGTATAGATCGAGGCCTCGCGCGCGGCTACCGGCATGTTCGAGGTATTGGCGATCAGCACGGTGCGTTCCATCAGGGGGCGGTTGGTACGCGGATCCACCAGTTTCGGAAAATCATTGAGCACGTCCGTCATCTCGTTCCCGCGTTCGCCGCAGCCGATATACACCACCACGTCCGCATCGGACCACTTGGCCACCTGATGCTCGACCATGGTCTTACCCGTACCGAATCCGCCGGGCACGGCCACCGTACCCCCCTTCGGGATCGGGAAGAGGGTGTCGATCACACGCTGTCCGGTGATGAGCGGTATCGTCGAATGCATGCGCGAAGCGATGGGACGGGCGCGCCGGACGGGCCAGCGCTGTATCAGCGTCAATTTCTCGTCACCGGCCGGTGTCCGGACGACGCAGACGACGGATTCGACCGGATAGGTTCCCTCCTTCACGACGGACCGGACGGTTCCGGATACGCCGGGCGGGACCAGTATGCGATGCAGGATCCGCGCGGTTTCAGGTACCGTTCCGATCACCTGTCCGGGACTCACCCTTTCCCCCGCTTCGACGCAGGGTGAAAACGGCCAGGCGACATCGCGTTGAAGCGAGGCGGCCTGCACCCCGCGCGGAATAAACTGACCCGTCAGTTTCCTGATTTCTTCGAGCGGACGCTGCACCCCGTCGTAAATGGACCCGATCAATCCCGGTCCCAGTTCCACGGAGAGCGGCATTCCGGATCCATAAACGGGCGCGCCCGGAGCGACTCCCGTGGTATCTTCATAGACCTGGATGATGATGTTATCACCCGAAAGACGCATGATTTCGCCGATGAGCCGGTGCTCTCCCACCTCCACCAGTTCCAGCATCCGGGCGTTTTTGACCCCGCGAGCGTGAACGACCGGTCCGAGAACCCGGCTCACCTGTCCGATAACCCCGTACAAAAAATCTCCTTTAAGACTTCAAATCATCTCTTTTCGATCGCGCTTGTGTGCACACCATCTCAAGATTCTTGCTGATCCTCTAGGGCCTTGATTATCGCAAGACGCAAGGCCTGTTCCTTGCGCCGTATGCGCGCGGAGAAACGATTGTCAAAACGCATCCTGCCATCCGCGGATACGACGAGTACTCCGCCTTCTTCTTCGGTCGCGTCATCCAATTCGAGACGGCAGGATCTTCCCAGTTTTGCCAGGGCGTCCCGAACGGTCCGGAGAAACGCGGGTTTCAGGATCTTTCTTTCCATCGTTCCGCAAATCAGTTTCAGGTCGTCCTGATCGACGGCCATGCCCCCCTCGAGTATGCACGTGTGGAGAAAATCGGCATACCCCGGACGGGTCCGGAATTCCTGAAGCTTGTTCCGGACTTCCGCGAAGATACGTTCGATCATCTCCTCGCGACTCCGCAGTCTCTGTTTTTTGATCTCAAGCTGGACGCCGGAAAGCACGCGTTTCCGTTCGGTGTCGGCCTGCATCCTGGCCCCGGCCAGGACTTTTTCGCGGTCCGATGCCGCATCCCCGGCAGCCTGTTTCAGGATGCGCTCCGCATCCTGCCGCGCCTGATCGAGAATACCGGCCGCCTCTTCTTCCGACTGCGCCTCGATTTCACGGCGAAGAATATCCGATGAACTCGCGTAATCCGTCATATTGAGCCTTTTACAGATGCACACCCACGGCCGACCGGATCATGTCCCGGATGGATCTGCGCCCTTTCAGGGGACCCAGGCGATCCGGAATCTCGATGATCAACGGAAAACGCGTGGTGTATAAATACCGGTTCACCTCGGATCGGACCGGTTCGGCGACCCGTTCTGTCAGGATGATGATACCCAGCCCCTCCGTCCGGAACGCATCGCTCAGCGCCTCACGGGTTTCATCCGGCGTCGCGACGACCCTGCCCCGGATCCCCACCAGACTGAAACCGAGGACGGTCTCCGCATCGCCGATCACGAAAAACCGCAACGGCCTTTCTCCCTATATCTTTCCGAGAATCATGATCGCGATGATGAGTCCGTATATCGCGATGCCTTCGGCCAGCCCCACAAAAATCAGGGCGCGTCCGAACAGCTCGGGTTTCTCGCCGATCGCGCCCATGGCCGCGGCGCCGACGTAAGCGACCGCCGCACCGGCACCGAGCGAACCGATCCCGACGACGATAGCCGCAGAAAGGAAAGCGAACTTGATCAACTCGGGATTATTTGCATGCTGAACAGTCTCCAGTGAGATTTCATGGGTCTGGGCCCCTACCCTGGCCACACCCGCGCCGAGCACGGCGAAGGCCAGGAATCCGAGCAGCAATCCGAAACCGATCACCTTGCGCCTGAATTGGACCTGTGCTGCAGTCATTCGGTATTCCCTCCTCTTTCCAACTGATGTTTGGATGTTCCGTGATTCACCCATGCATCCTTAATTTTTGGTTTGGATTTCCCATTCATGGATGATTAGGGTCTCGTCATTCCGCAGCCCGTCTCGACATGCACCGGATGATAGAGGACCGTCCCTTCCTTGAAAAACCGGCCGAAGAATTCGTAGAATTCGAGCCGCATCACCTGAATAGTCACGATCATGCCTTCGAGCAGGATGATCACGATGTTTCCGAATAAATGGATCAACACCGAGCCGACCCCCCCGACCATGTCGGACAGCGAGAAAACCGCCATCAGCAATCCGGTGTGGGCTAGGCCGAAGGCTGCCACGCGGATGAAAGACACGGTATTGGTCAGAAATCCCAGGACAATTTCCAGAACTTCCATGAGGCCGCCGATGATCCCTGTCGCCACCCCGTCGGGATAAAGTTTCTTCCTGCCTTCCGCGAGATGCAGAATCGGTTCGCGAAGGAATAGAAGGGTCATGGCGGACGCCAGGAGAATGATGATGAGAATCGGCGTCTTTCCCCGGATGGACGGATCGGCGGACAATATTCGCGTCACGATGACGATGCCGGACCAATAGAGGACCGCGGCGACGAGTCCGGCCTTGTCGAGCAGGACATGGATCAAATCGCGCCGCATCAGTCCGTTGATGACATTGATGGCGATCGATACGCAGATCATCCCGATCCCGAAATAGATCGCCGTCTTGAACAGCCGGGAGATCGAATCCATGGGCCGGACCCAGATCGACGGCAGCCAGTGTTCGATCCCGAAGACGCTCCCGAAGAGAAAGCCGAAGAGGATACTCGACAATCCGGCATAGATCAGGATGCCCCCCGCCTGACCCGTGGTACGACTGCGAGAACCGAAAGACAGCAGAAATCCTAGGAGGAGCAGGACGGCGCCATGACCCACATCCCCGAACATCATGCCGAACATCAACAGGAAACTGATCGCCACGACGGGCGTGGGATCGATGGTTTGGTAGGCGGGAACGCCATAGGCGGAGGTGATCAGTTCGAAGGGCCTGAATATCTTCGGATTCCTGAGCCGTACCGGGACCTCGGTGCGTCCCGCGCGGACCGATTCGACATTCTCCGCCGGCATGGTCTCGATGACACACCGGTTCCCGGTTGCGTGTTTGAGTTCAGCGATCAGGGGGTTGAGGCTGGTACGGGGCAGCCATCCCGACAGCAGAAAGGTCTGTTCCGTCTTCCTGAAAAACCGGATGATTTGCGTCTTGAGGGATTCATGACGGATCCGAAACAGGGTCCGGCGCAAGAAATCATCGTGTTTCCGTGCGATGACATCCAGCCTGGACTGAATCTTTTCGATCCGTCCCTGAATCTCTTCGATCTGCCGATCCGCATCCTTCAATACGCCTGGAGAGACGGCCGTCGCCGTGTGATCGGGGGCGATCCGCTGAAATCCGGCCTCCTGGAGGGCTGCGTCGAGTCTGCCCTTGTCCCGGCGGAGCGTGATGACAATCAGCGTCGTGAACCCGCCCAGCGTATTGAGCGGGGTCAAAACATGGAGCACGTCCTCCAGATGCCGCCTGAGCAGATCGAGATTGGAATCGGCCACCCGTCCGGTTTCGATGGCCAGATAACTATAGGCATCCCGGTTCTCGACCTGGATATTATGAAGAGGCGCTTCGCCGATTCTTCGCCTGAGCTCGCGTAACCGGTCATACTCCTGTTCACAGCGGTCACGCAGGGCCTGTTCGTCCCGGACCTGTCGCACGATGGAGTCGAGTTTGACGTCGATCGATTCCCAGTCATCCGGTTCAAATTCGATTTTCTCAAGAGAATCGTTCAATCTGAGATCACGAATCAGGGTTTCGACCCGTTCACGTCGCAGCCGGAGCGCCTCGGATTCTTCACCGGTTCCGGCCTTTTCGAGCGTCCCGGCCCAAGACTCCAGCTCGACGGAATCGACCACCTGTAGCGTTCCGAGACGGACGATCACCTCTGCGACCGGATCGATGTCGCGATTCGAAAAAACAACATGGATTTGTTGCATTTGCTCGGGCGTAAACATGCCGTCCTCAGAATATGAGCACCGATTCGGTCTCTTCTTCTGTCAGTCCCAATTGCCTGGCTTCGACCAGGAACCGGATATTCCGGCTCTCGATGCGGATGAGATAATAATAGCCCAGAACCGAGCCGATCGAAAACGGGAATTCTCCGAAAGCCCGACCGGCCTCCCGGAACAGGATGCGGTAGATAAATGTTTCAAGGCTCTCGAGAGCGACGCGATCTTCAATATTTTCCGGGAGCAGGTTGCGGATTTCCGGGCTGAGCGCCAGTATCACGGATACATATTGACCTTCCGCGACCATCCGGCGAATCTTTGCGGTATTCAGCCGATACCCCCAGGGGAGCAGATTCCGGACGACTTCGGCGGAAGACATTTTATAATAGGTTTTGAATCGTCCGGCCCAGCTCAGATTCCTCAGATCGATCTCGATCCCCATCAGCTGCCGGATGATGCGCCGGTCTGTGCGATCCGTATCCCGGAGGTAATCCGTGAGTCGTTCGATTCCCATCCGGTCGATCGCCAGTTCGAGGGGAAAGACGGATTGGTGTTTCTGAAATGCATCGGCCGCCCCGGTAAGCGGACCGGCATACGGCGCCCCCCCGAGCAGGCCGATGAAATCCTTCAAACTTTTCGAGGAAAGCAGGGCATCGACCGGGAATTCGTGAAGAACGGGTTCAGGGTCAATCTGTTCGAGACCCGATCCCTCGTTGAACCAGACGCGTAGGATTACCTTCAACGATTCGGATTCATACCGTTCGAGAAGCAACCGGGCAAACGTTTTCAGATGCCCTGAACTGAATTTTTCGATATGACGAATCCGGTCAATCTCTTCCCGAATCAGCGCCCTCTCGAGTCCGGCCGGATGGTGATACCCCACCCGGTCCACCATTTCCCCGTAACCCAGGCCGGCCAGTTGGACGAGCAGGTCACGATATGAACCGGCGGCCAGGAGTGTCCGATATGCTCGTTCATCCAGCAGCAGCGACCGCATCGCCCGCACCTTCGCGTTGATCAGGGCATATGTACCGATCCGTCCCAATGATCAGGGCTCCTGTCCGAGAATATGGTGAAAAAGCGTCTCTGCGATTCGTGCGATCTCATCCGGTGTCCGGCTCATCAGGGATGCCGTGGCTTCTCCGGAGACATTCAGCATCTTCTCTTTCTCTTTCCTCGCTTCTGCTTCCGCATTGTCAAGGAGTGTCTTGGCCTCTACCAAAGCCGCTTCATGGGCCTCCTGACGGAGTTTGGCTGCTTCCGATTCGGCGGAAACCACCATTTCCCGGGCTTGCTTCCGGGCCTCCTCGACACGGTTGCGGCCCTCTCTTTCGGTATCGAGTATCTCTTCGATCACTTTCTTCAATGTCATCTCCGAAAACAACGGATGGTCGGCTGTTTGACGGATTCAGGGCAACTCGACATCTTCAATATCGGTCTTTTCTTGTGAATGCGTCACATGGTCTTCCATCATCTTGCGGAAGTTTTCATCCCTGCCGAACTCATGCACCGTATAAAAACCGCCGATGATGATCGGGATGTAACTCAGGAGGAGACGCCAGATCAGCACCGAGATACCGATCAGGCTGTGAGGCATATACAGCGAGAAAAAACCGAGATAGGAGAGTTCCCAGATTCCGACACCGCCGGGCGTGGGAGCCAGATAGATAATCGGACGGATCAACATTTGCACGGCGATCGCACGCCAGAACAGGGGATAATATCCGAATCCCCAGATGATCGCGACGGCAACCAGATAATCCACAAAGAACGCCAGGAAGATCCAGAAAGTAGCGTGAATCAACACCCCCTTGCGTTCTTTCAGGTACATCCAGAAGATGTTGCTGAAATGATCGATTTCCCGGAAGACCCGTTGTTCGAGTGCAAGGAGCTTTTCTTCACCATGTTTGAATCTTTTTATTTTTCCGAACCAGCGCACCAGTACCGTGGCGCCGCGTTTCATGTGGTTCGGGCAAAAAAGGGCGATAATGAAAAACACCACGCTGATGGCAATGGGCGGGGACACGACTTCGATCAGCTGCGTAAAAAACTTCGAACTCCCGGATTCGTTTCGAAACAGAAACAGAATCGGGATATTGAAGAGAAACAGAAAAATGGGCAGTATGGCCCTGAGAACCGTCATGGCCACACTTTCACTGACCTTAAAGCGTTCTTTGTGAAGAAGATAGGCGTGCATGGCAAACGTGCCGACGAGGATGGGGATGACGGCGGACAGCACCGTACCCTCGAGACGGATGATCGTCGACCGGTTCAGGGATATGGAGGACTTGTGTCCGTGTTTGGCCAGAATGACGAAGAACATGCCGTCCATATACCAGCGGATCACGCTGAGAATGATCAGCAGCGGGACGAAACCTAGTCTGAAATTCCGCATCTGGAGCCAGGTGTCCCGGTCGGTGGTCCAGAACAGGATGCCCACCATGAGGGCCACGGAAACCAGGATGAAAATCACAAACCCGTTCCGCAGATGTGATTCTTTAACACCCAAACTCATAATCAGAGGATTCGTTTTTCCTTCAGATGATCACGGTAAAACACGATAAACATACTCATTTTCTTGTTCTTTTTCAAGTTATTTCTACAGATAATTTCGAATCACATCCGCCAGCCGTCTGATTCCTTCGACGATATCGGATTCGGATGGATAGGAAAAATTGAGCCGCATGGCATGATGTCCGCCGTCATACGCATAGAAACAGGTACCGACTACATAGGCGACTTTCGCGGCGATGGCGTCATGAAACATGATTTCCACATCGACCGATTCGGGAAGACAGAGCCAGAGGAAGAGGCCGCCTTCGGGCCGGGTCCACCGGATTTCGGGATGATCCGGCATGAAACGTTCCAGCGCCTCAAGCATCACCTTCCTTTTTTCCCGGTACAGGACGATGTTGTCCTGAATGTGTCCGTCCAGAAGTCCCCGCCTGCAGTATTCCAGTGCGATGGCCTGGGTCAGCCCGGGGCTGCAGAGATCCATCGCCTGTTTCGCCATGACGAACCGGTCGATCATGGCAGGACCGGCCAGAATCCATCCGAGCCGCAGACCCGGGAAGAGAATTTTGGAAAATGTGTGGAGGGAGATCACGAAGCCCTCTCCCCCGTCGAGTTCATAAAGGGACGGAACCGGTGAGCCCACATACCGGAGCGCCCGGTACGGGCTGTCCTCGATGATCGGGAAACGATGTTCCCGGGCAATGGAGAGCAGCTCCTTCCTGCGTTTCAGGGAGAGGGTCACACCGGATGGATTCTGGAAATCGGGGACGACATAGACGAATTTGGGCGGATTCCCTTCCAGGCGCAGCGCCTCGACCTGCTCCCTGACGCGGTCTGTCCTCATCCCCTCTTCATCCAGTTCCACTTCGCTGAACAACGCGCCCGTACTCCGGAAGGCGCTCAGGGCGCCGAGATAGGTCGGTCTGCCCACGATAATCCGGTTTCGCCGGTTGAGGAAAACACGGCTCACCAGATCGAGCCCCTGCTGGGAGGCGCTGGTGATCAGGATGTTCTCGGGTCCGGCCTTCATGCCGTCTTTGGCGATGTGGCGGATGATTTCCTCTTTCAATCCCGGAACGCCTTCCGTCGGGCCGTATTGAAGCGCCCATGCGCCTTCCTTCAAAATCACCTCCCTGGACAGTTCGGCGATTTCCCGGACGGGAAAGGTTTCGGGAGACGGCAGGCCGCCCGCGAACGAGATGATACCGGGTTGCTGGGTCAGCTTGAGAAGTTCCCGGATGACCGAACGTCTGGCGCCTGTCGCACTCATCGAAAAACGGCTGAGCAGCCAGTACATGACCGACCCCTTTTTTCAATTTTTTTTCTGTTTTTCCGGAAACTTTTTCGGGTGCAAAGACGTTATTCTTTTGAATAACAAAACATCTCTCATTGGTTCTCTTTTCTCCCTCCCAGCCCCTGGCTCTGAAATTCTGGAGCCGGGGGCTCCTCTTTTGGGGATCCCTCCTGAAGGCATGGACGATTCGAATCCGGAATACAAAATGTTAGCCCTTCCGGATGAAAAAAGCAACATATATTTATTGATTTGAAACGACCGGGGGGACGGACTGAGGCGCGGTCGTTACGCCGAAAGAGGCTGCATCAAGAATCCTGCGCTCAACCCGGCGATCTTTTGGCCGGCATCTTATTCGAAGCGCGCTTCTTCTCGTTGGCAAGTCAAACCCGCTCAAAACAAAAAGAAATCGGATCGGGAGGATTCGGACACCCTCCCGATCCAAAGAGAAACAACCGTTTTATTGCAAGAGAACCATCCGGCGCGTCAGGCGAACCGATCCGGATTCCAGCCGGTAGAGATATACACCCGACGCCACCCGGTTGCCCGACCCGTCCCGTCCGTCCCAGCGGACCGCATGTCGACCCGGCGTATAGTCGGCATCCGTCAGCATTCGAATTCGGCGGCCGAGGAGGTCATAAACCGTCAGCTTCACGCGCTGATCGGAAGATCCTGCGATATTGAAGCGGATTTCCGTCTCGGGATTGAAAGGATTCGGATAGTTGGCATACAGCATGTAACGGTCCGGCTGCGCCGCGCCGTCCCGGGAAACCGACGTCGGCAGCAGGAGCGACCGGTCCCCCAGTATCACCTGCGAGAAATGCGCGATCTCGGCGTAGACCTTATTTTCCGTGGTGTCCACCACGATGTTGAAGATCCCTTCCTCTTCAAATGTTCCGTCTTCATTGTAGAAGAAAACGGCGAGGTCTTCGAGGGTGAGGCCCAGTTTATCCATCAGCTCGGGTTTGTAGGGCAGGACGATCTGAACCGGCGTTTCAAATACATAGGGACTGACTTTCTCTCCATCCACATAGACGTCGAAGGAAAAGCCGTTGAGCACCGCCTCGGTAAACGAGACGCTGTCCCCGCGTATCACGGCCAGGTCCGGGAGTGAAATTTCGATGGTGATCCCTTCGCTGAGACTGCCGGGAGGCAGGATCAGCTCGCCGCCGTTCAGGATGCTGAGGGGAAAAGGCAGGCCGGAGATTTTGAGGATGTCGGATTCGGCGATCCGATGAATGTTGCCGACCTGGATCCCGTCGCGGTCGCGCAGACGGATCTGAACGGGTTCCTTCTCAACCAAATCCTGCTCCGAAAGGACCATGACGCGCGCCACGGCGGAATAGTTTTCCACACGGGCCTGAATCAAAGCGACTCCGCGGGATTCCGCCGTAAAGAACCCGGTCTCGGACAATTCGCCGACCCCTTGGCCGCGCTGTACCCAGGTGACGTCCTTTTCGGTGCGGTTGCCGTTGCTGTCTTCCAGGAAGGCCTCGAACTGGAATGCCGCGCCGATCAGAACCGTGGTATCCGGCGGGTCGATGACCAGCTTGTACAGGTTGCGCCCGCCTTTCCGGGCCGGCTCATTATCGGATGAATCGGGTTTGTCGCGGACGAGGATATGTGCCTTCCCGCTCAACTCGCCGATCGAGGCGTAGACGAATCCCCTGCCCGCCTCAAAGGCTTCCAGAAATCCTTCTTCGGTGACGGCCGCGAACTCCCCGTCGACGCTCCAGGAGAACGTCGTGTCGATCACGGATCCGTTCGAATCCGTGCAGACCGCCGAGAAAGTGATGGTGTCTCCGACCGCCAGGACCACCGCGTCGGGTTCGATCTCGATTGTCATCCCCGTTTTCCCGGGATTCTTCCGGGGCGGATCTCCGTTGATCCGGACCAGCGCCCTCCCGGACACCCGGCCCACAGTCGCCACCACGTGGGTCGTGCCGCGTTCGAGTGCGGTAAAGACCCCTTCCTCCGAGAGCGTCCCGAGTTCCCTGCCGGCGAGGCTCCATGCGAACGCGGTGTCTTTCTGCGCGCCGGAGGATTTTTCCTCAAGATATGCACGGAAGGCCTGAACCTCTCCGATTCCGAGATTCACCGAATCGGGTTCGACGATCACCCGGTATTCGGATTGGATCGGTTTTCCCGGATCGACCGGACGCCCCCCCCCCGGCTGTGCAAACAGAAGGGCCGGGATGAAACAGAACGTGAGAAACACAATCATCCCGTTGTTCCTCTTGATCTTCATGGATCTCATGATAACCCCCTTAAGAAATGGATTCAAACCGGTCACTCCCGTGATTCTTCAGGCCGGTGATCCGACATCATGCGGCCGTTTTGTGCCGGAGGAACATGCATGATCACGGAACCCTCAAAATGCAGCAATTCACATACCGTTTCGGCCCAATCATCCGATTCACTCTTTTTTCAGGATTTACAAGGCTTTCTGCGATCGGAATCGAACCGCCTGCCCGGGATTCAACGGCTCAATCGGAAAATTCCCGCCACCCGGGTATGAAATATTTACCGGTATTCCTAAGATTGCTCAATTCATCTGCCCCCCCAAAAAACGGTGGGATAGAATCCCACCCTGCTTTTTATCCGGGAGGATGCTTAACTCCCGGACCGGTCAATCCGCAGCCTCATAATCTGCGGCGGCGCACTCACCACGGGCAGAGCGTCTGGCCACCGTTTATCCGGTCTTTCTCAAATAACCCACGGCTTTTTCGACTTCTCCATTCATCAGGATACTCAGGACCATGCCGTTCGCAGTCCCGGGGACATCGATCACATGGATGGTATCAGATAACCTGGCATATTGCGGCAATATCTCGGGAAGCATGTTTGGGGATTCCAACAAAAACCTCTCATTGAAAATCACCGACTCCTCGTCCGGGTAGAGCGGAAGATACCGAATGGACGACTCGACCATATCCTGAAAAAAGTGGGTCCCGAAAGACAGCTCCGGCACATAATCGCCCTTCTTGTTGGCGATTTCGATCAGCATCGCCGTATTGTTGATGTCCGAATATGTGACACTGACCCCGAGTTTGATATCGCCTCTGCTGCCCCATCGGCCGGGTCCGATCAGGATAAACTGCCGCCTGGGAAGAATCATATTGAGCCGGCCTACGGCCTGTCCCACGGCCTGATATTCTGAAAGGTCGGTCATCCGGCAGTAGGCTTTCGGATCCACATAAACGATCGTCGAAATGTCCGGAACCTGACCGTTAGAAATATACCGGTTGGCAGAAAAGATGATATTCTCTTCAGGAATATCATCCGGTATCGAAGCAGGCTTAAACGCCTGCGAGTGACTCTGGGGACGGCATTGAAGCAAATAGAGATTCGTCCCGTCATGGGCAAATTCGATATCCACCGGTGACCCGATTTCTTTTTCAAGAATCGCCAGGATGGTTTCGATCTGGCTGATGAACCGGGTATCCCTGACGAGGCCTTCGAAGGTGACAATCAGGTTGTCTTTGGCAAAATTCAGCTGGAGAGTGTTCGTGGGTGTGTGCAGATGATTCTCTTCACAGACGGACAGCAGATAATGGATTCCGGGAATATCATTTCCGAATTCTTTCAGCATCCGGGAGATTTCCAGGGTTTCAAAACGATTTCCGGACAGGTTGATCACGTCGATCATCTTGGGCGAATAATGCAGAATTTGATCCGGGGTTACATTCACACGGAGTTCCGGATTGCCCGGCGCGATCAGTACAGGATAATCATTGGACACACGATCCACGGCCCGTGTACCCAATCCCGGTACCAGCCGGACCAGGCCGTCTTCACGACGGATCCGGGAAGACCAGCGGAATTCATTGCAGCTGAACGCCACACCGGCGAAGGTCGGCAGAAAATAATCACCGATCTGTGTCCCGACAACCTCCTGGATCATGATGCCCATTTCTTCATGGAAATCGAGCAGGCCGCGCTCCGTCCGGTACAGGATGGCGTCCGGAGAAAACGTGGAAGCATACACCTCCGCGATCGCATCCATCAGGGCTTCGAGCCTTTCCTCCTTGCTGCCCTGATTCGCGAGGAACAGGCTCTTGTACTTCCCTGAGAAAGCGGCGCCGAGCCGGTCTTCAAGGAGGCTCGAACTCCGGACGATGATCGGACGATTACCGAAATCATCGATCACGCTGGATAATCCTTTCACGATTTCCGGGGCGAAGTGGGAATTCTTGAAAATCTGGACGATATTTGGATACTCGAAAGCGATCTCATCGATTTCCTTGTATTTTTGATCGTTCATTTCCTCATAATTGTTGTCATGCATGAAATTGATGAGACTGTCCGAAGTGATGAACCACGTTTTCGGCACCCTCAGATCGCCGAACTGTCCGGTATATTCAGGGGATTTCGCCAGAATCCGGCTGGCCAGGATCAGGCCCGCGGTCTTCCCTCCGAGTTTTCCCCGGCTGTTCGCGGGATAAATGATCCGGTTGACAAGCTGATAATAATCACGGATCCCGATATGCTTTTTCGCAATTTTAATGAACTCAAGCTGTTCTGATAAAAAACGCCGTATCAGAGAGACGCGCAACCCTTTCTCGATGGAAGCGGACAGTTCAGCTCCTTCGGCCTCGATATACTGAAACCGGGTGATGGCGTGGATGATCTCATTCAGCGACGAACCCGGATTGTCGATGGTTTTGATGAAAAAGCGGAGTTTGTCCTGCTGTAGCCACCGGTGAATAAATGAGAGAATTTGTTTCCCGCTCAGATTCCGCGAGGCGATCCGGAACACTTCTTCACTCATGTTCAGGATGTCATCACTGGTCTGCTTCAGCGTCGGACGATTGATTTCAGTGCGGGTTCCGAGGCCGTCTTTTCCCTTTTCGGTTGCGGGCTGATCCATGAGCCGGTTGGCTTCATCGACACCCCGCCAGCAGAGATGCTGCAGCATTTTCTGTGATATATAGAGATAGGCGTGTTTGTCGGTCCGCCGCAACATATTCACGATGACATGCCATTCTTCCGTACCCGTTTTTGAAAATTCTTCCTTGGCCACTTCCCACTCTTCATAAATCTGTTTCATCGTCTTGTGAATAATCGTATAACTGATCCGGTCGGCGATGGTGTTGATCAGCTTGATTTCTTCCTTGAGAAATAATCCCCAGTTCACGGAAGGCACTTCCTTGATATAAAACACCGAAATCCGGCCGACGTTTCTCCCCTGCACTTTAATGTCTGCGCACAATTCCCGGGACGAGGCCTGAAAATCCTCGGCTTGATAGATTTTATTGTTATAAACCACCCGGGCCCTGCATACATCCGGAAACTGAAATCCCGAAGGCAATACGCGGGCGACCTTGATCAAGAGGTCTTCCAGGGGTATCACACTGTCGAGAAGCAGTTCTTCGATCTGATAGAGACAGGTCAGTTCTTTCGTCCTCTCCTGAAGGTTGTTCATCAGCTTGAGTATCTGTTTACTTTTCTGCTGTTTCACGTGAGAATCACCCCCATTTTTTTACCCGCATCCAGGATGACCCGGATGCACGATCCGGATTGCACATGCCTCACAAACCGTGTTTCCGAAACAGGGCGCTGTTTGTCCAGCCAGTCCCAGTCGATCCGGTACGGATCGGTGTGCTTCAGTGAAAAATATCCGATTCCCAGGCTGGAGATATTATGAAAAAAATGATATCCCTGGCTCAAATCGATCTCTTTTTCAGGCAGGGTCGCTTCGACAATGACCCGGGCGCCGGAAATCTGCCCCCAGTTCACCGGAATGCCCAGCCAGGCCTCTGTGGAACCCCATCTTCCGAAACCGATCAGCAGATAGCGTCTCCCTGCTTTGACGAGCCGGGAATTGACAATTTCGATTTCTTCTGCGATCTCTCTGGAATATCGGATATCGAAATTTTCCGGGCGGATATAGACTATATCCTTCAGGGAATCGATCACGCCATAGCCGAGGACGCGTTCCGAAGCCAGCAGCACATTCTCTCCCGAAAGATCCTTCTTTTGGATAACCGTGGATTCCCGGTTCAAGACGATGGGCCTGACCTGCAGAAGGCTGAAGGCCGCGTGCAATTCGGGTCTGCGTTCAAAATTTACGGCAAATTCGATCTCGACTTTTTCCCCGACGGCTTCCTCGCATTGTTTGACGACGGATGAAAGCACGTCGTTGAAGGGGATGACAGGCGTCTGGCGAAGGGGCGAAAAAGTAAGGATCCGGGGACCGGGAGTGCCTGTTCCGATCTTGATCATGTCGTTTTCGGCATCATACGTGGAGGCGATGAGGGATAAGGTGTTGTCGTATTCCGCATCCGTAAGGCTGCATTGGATCAGATATTCGGTTTCCCTGATCGGATCAAACGCCGGGGGTTTTCCCATGTTCACCGCCCAGAAATACTTCTGGGTCTGCTTCAGCAAATCTCCGGTTGTGCTGAACGGCGGATCCGTGCCGGGGGAAGCCGGCGAATACGACCAGACACGATTTCCGTCCATAATGGTCTTTCCCAGTCCGAGCGCAAGATTGACGATTCCGTCTTCCACCGCGGCATGACCGAACGGAAAGAAATTGAAGGAACGCGCGACTCCGGACACGTTCGGATAAAACCGGTCTCCGTGCCGCTGCCCTGCGATTTCCTGTATGATCACCGCCATCTTTTCGTTCTCGGATTTCTGATTCACGGATGCCCTGTAGGCTTTTGCGTTCCGGAAGAAGGTCGAAGCCCAGACGAATTTGACGGCTTCGACCAGCCTGTTGAAACGACTGTCCGGATCCGGTTGATTGTTGGGAATCATCTTGGTTTCATACACGCCGGCAAAGGGCGAATGCGCCTGATCTTCCAAAAGGCTCGATGAGCGGACAGCAAGCGGACTGTGGATTATCGAGTTGAACGCCCTCAGATCACCGACCAGGTCTGATGGCAGTTCCGCCTTCTGAAACCGGTGGGCGATGCGGTCGTCACCCCGGCCGGACAGGGCGATCTCATACAGATCATTGTTTTTAAGGAACAGATCGAAAAAATGGGTGGTGATCACCAGCAATTTGGGCACATACACGGTAATGGACGGAAACGGATGATCGCGGAAAAACGGAATGATGCTCTCCTGGATCAGCGCAAGGCCCTGCGCCTTGCCCCCCCGTTCTCCGTCTCCGAGATAGGTAAAGGTTTCCGTTCCACCGAACGTGTCGCGGTTGAAACGGAAAATGTTTTCATGGACGGACAGGTTCTTCCTCTCCGGCATCAACGCATTTCTGAAGTCTTACCGCTTCGCGGGCGTCCCCCGTCAAAACGGCCTATACCCATCCCCTGTATCTTGCGGCCTTTGCAACCCGGTCGATGGCGATGACATAGGCGGCATCCCGCATGTAGAGTTTCTTCTCCCTGGCCAGGTCACTGACTGCGATGAAGGCCGATGTCATTTTTTCATCGAGTTTGCCCAGGGTTTCCTCTTTCGTCCAGTAATAGTTCATGTTGCACTGCACCTGTTCAAAATAACTGCAGGTCACGCCGCCGGCGTTCGCCAGAAAATCGGGGATGAGGAATATGTTGCGTTTTTTGATCGTCTCGTCCGCCTCGATAGTCGTCGGCCCGTTGGCTCCTTCCGCGATCAGCTTGACCCGTTGACTCATCTTTGAAACCGTTTCGGCATTGATCTGGTTTTCCAGAGCCGCGGGAATGAGGATATCGGCCTCCTGCTCGATCCAGGCGGATCCGTCCAGGACTGTGTATCCCAGATCGCTCGCTTTATTCTTATCGATGCTTCCGAAACTGTCCGTGATGGTGAGAAGTTCATCCAAACTGACGCCGTCTGTTTTCCGGAAGGTGTATGAGGTATTGTCTTTCTGATCCCAGCAGGAAACGGCGATGACCCCGCCGCCGATCTGCTGATAAAGCTCGATGGCATGCCTGGCGACGTTTCCGAATCCCTGAACGCTCGCGATGGTGTCTTCCGGACGGACACCCATCTCTTTCAATGCCTCCCGGACGGTAAAAATCACTCCGTAGCCCGTGGCCTCTTTCCTGCCCAGGGACCCGCCCATGCCGACCGGTTTGCCGGTGATGAATCCCGGATATTTCGCGCCGTGAATCGTTTCATATTCATCCAGCATCCACAGCATGTGCTGGGCGTTGGTCATGACATCCGGGGCGGGCACATCCGACAGAGGGCCCACGTTTTTGGATATCTGACGCACCCACCCGCGGCAGAGCAGTTCCTGTTCCCGGCTGCTCAGATTATGCGGATCGCAGATCACGCCGCCTTTGCCGCCGCCCAGGGGGATGTCGACCACCGCACATTTCCAGGTCATCCACATGGCCAGTGCCCGCACCGTATCGATCGTCTCCTGCGGATGAAACCGGATCCCGCCCTTACCGGGACCCCGCGCATCATTGTGAAGCACCCTGAAACCCCTGAACACCTCCACGCTCCCGTCGTCCATGCGCACCGGGATAAGAAAATGATATTCTCTCATCGAGTTTCGAAGCATCTTCTTCATGGCCTGATCGAGATTCAGCATTTCCGCCACTTTGTCGAACTGTTCCTGCGCGGTTGTGAACGGATTGTACGTCTTGTCCATTTTCAACGGCTCCCATATTTGTTAAGATGATCACATTGATTTAAGTAGTCGAATAATGTTCCGGTAATTCATAGTTTTTTATATCTTTACAGGATTTATCACGGGTAATAATGCGGATGATGTCATCGAAGAGTGGACCCAAGTAATCAAATCTCAGGATGACAGGACGAATTTCTGCCGCGAGTCGTTGAAGGTTTTACCTGTTCAGTTCCGCGATCGCTCTTTCCAGAATCTCATCCTTGGTCAAATCCGTCCAGTCAAACTCGGCATGAATATCCGGCGGCACACCATTTTCAGCATAATTTGTGCCCTGCAAATCCAGAAGCTGAGAGACGCTGAAACGGTAAGTCCAGCCGTTGGGAAGCTGTCCGCCGTTGGGCAGTCCTCCTCCGCCGCCGGTTGTGTCTCCCAGCAGAACCACGTGAGGCAATGCCTTTGTCAGGAGAGAAAAGAATGTGGTCGCGCTGTAGGAACCCCTGTCGATTAACACCATCACCGGTTTTTCGTAGGTTAACCCGTCGTGTTTCCCGACATACAAAGGCACCCTGGCTCCGAAATCATTTCTCCCGGGGCCGTTCCGTGTGATGGAGTATGCGGCCAGCACACGCTCTCGTGAAAATCTTTCCAGAATGTTATGGATATTGATGATCCGACCTCCGAAATTCTCCCTCAAATCGAGAATCAGCCCTTTCGTATTCCGATACCGTAAGAGGAGATAATCCAGAGACCCTTTATCGGCCGTGTATGCAAAGCTGGCATAGCGGATGTAGCCGATTTCACCGTCCTCGAGAAAGTCATGGACAAACGGGCCGGTGATTCTGAAATCGGGAATATAGAATTCTTCCACCGTTCTATCATGATAGTTCTTGGGATGTCTGAGATGGACGTTATACACGGATATGTTGAATGGAGACACCAGATTGACATGATCGTCTCTCAGTTCATTCAGCATGTCCGCCAGGACCTCAAAAAGGGCCTCTTCATGCATCGGGACCGACAGCTTCTCCCTGTAGGCGATGCGGATCCGGTCCCAGTCGATCTCTTTCAGCTCGAAATAGCTGTATTTCCTGTCCGCTTCATTCCACAGATAATCGAAATTATCATAGGGATTGCCGCTCGCCAGGTCTTTTTCAAAAAGAATTTTCTCGCAGGAGACCGCGAGAAGACACGCCGCTAGAAAAAAGACCCGTTTTTTCATCTTCTCAATCTTTATTGTTGTTGAACATCATCGTGTACCGGATTTGATGGGAAGCCATCTGAAACGGTTCAAACTTTCCCGGCGCATGAACCGCATTCCACAGATAGGCCCATTTGACCGCGTTGCCGTTCGGCCTGTACACGACAAACTCGATCCTCGCCCCCAATCTCCATCCATTCAGGGACCACCTGTACCCGGGGCTGATCCATTCCAGATCGGATGCGTCGATTTCGAGAACATCGACAAACGTGTATCCCGGCCGTCTGTTGAAATTCAAAATGCCTGTATGCATCGTGAATGTCAGATCCCTCTTGACGGGCCTGAACTCTTTCTTGAAAAATAAAAATCTGAAAGATTTGCTTTCTGTCCGAGAGATATCACGCGTTACATTGCCAACCGCCAAGACATGAAAAAGAGTTTCAAAACCCGCCACCGCGTTGCCCAACCCGGCATTGATCCGGATATTCTGCGTCGCCTCGACGCCTCCGCCGAACCGGATCTGTGTCCGGCCGGATGAGAACCTGTCGATTTTCCGCAGATAATGATAATACCCGTTGAAACCGAGCAGATAGGCTTCAGCCGAGGGCTGGAAGTATCTGCTCTTGGGAGGATGATCCTTGAGCTGATTCGCGGTGAATTCAATTTCTATGAGATGATCTCTTTTCGGGCTCCTGAACAGTCCGCCGCCGGCCATGCTCATGCCGATACCCTGATAAAAGAGAGGCGAAGTCGCGAAGTCTCTGAAGAGGGGCCTGTGAAAGCCTGATGCGATCAGTATATACTGGTTTCTTTTGCCGGGCATTTTCTCCTGCCCGGCAAAAACGGGATGAATACACATCAAAAAGAACGCAACCAAGAATGTCCGCAAGAGTCCCGCCGCGAATCCGGTTTTCATGATTTGCCGTTTCTTGACATCGATTTGCATTCAATCGGCAGAAGCGGTCGCCGAATCAATCATCTCTTCAGATTCACCCAAAGACAGCATCATCCATGGGTTTTGCACAAAGAACAGCAAAATGTAGATAATGAAAAGTAAAGTGTCAAGCGAAAGTTTCAGATCCGGACAATCGCAATGATATTGGACGTACCGATATAAAGCGCAACGGGCTTCAGCGATGCATGTCCGCCAGCGCCCCGGCGATGGCCTTGCTGAAGGCCGGCAGATCTTTCGGTACGCGGGATGTGATCAGGTTGCCGTCGACGACCAGCTCCTCATCCAAATAGGTCGCACCGGCCGCCTCCAGCTCATTCCGGATCGATCCGACTCCGGTCGACGACCGTTCCCCGAGCACTCCCGCCGTGATCAACACCTGCGGTCCGTGGCAGATCGCGGCCACCGGCCTGCCGGACTCGAAAAACCGCTTCACAAAAGACACGGCCGCCTCGTTTTCCCGCAGCACGCCGGGACCTCTCCCGCCGGGCAGGATCAGGGCGTCGAACTCCTCGGGGCTGACTTCCGTCACGGACCGGTTCACGACCATGCGCAGGGGGCTGTTGTAAGCCTGCAGCAGCCCGGTCTCGATCCCGATTACGGTCACCTCTGCGCCCCGGTTGACCAGGTAGCCGATGGGATACACGGTTTCGCCATCATGAAATCCCTCGCCGATCAGCACGGCCACCTTGAGGCCCTTGAGATCGAAATCGGAGGAACGGGCCACCGACGCGGTCAGGACGAGGCACAACGCCAACCCGATCGTCAGGACGAACGGGTGGCCGGGTTTCATGAAGGTGTGGATGGCATGATGCATATCGTGCTCCTTTCTCATCTGGGTTTTACGGGAATCCGGCATTCCCCGTCCGGATTCGACGCGGCCGTTTGGGGGACGCATGCCCGTCCTGCTCCGCTTCGGCCCTCCCCGACCTCGGCCGCGTGTTCTTTTTTTTTAATGGAAAGGGACGGGATTTGTTCCCCGGACGGGCGGGTGGAAACATCCCTCTACCCCGGCTCCGCTCCGCGGACCCGGGGATCTCCCTTCGAAGGGAGATTTGCCCATTTCCCCCTTCCAAGGGGAAAAAACTCTTTGTAATGTTTCATTTTGCACCTGTTTCACTGACTGCTTCTTTTGAGATTTCAATATCCGCAGCGACTTCATCCCGAATGAGAGCCCAATGGAATAAATTATTGTCGTTGGCGTCAAAGGAATTATGGTTGTAGTGCGTCAGCCGCATGTCGCGGTAAAGCAGACGCGTGATTTTGATCACCTCATCCCAATACTCCAGCGCCCGCTGTAAATGCTCGATTGCTTCCTGTTTGTTCCTTTCGCCGCCAGCCAGACGATAGGTGTGCAAGGCCATCGCTCCCCTCAGCTTTTCGGCGAGGTGTAATCCGAGATATGCCCACGCTCTTACATCCGCCACTTCGTAAAGGAGCGATGCGTTCCCGGCGGTATCGATATGCTCTACCAGGCGCAGGGCCTCCCGATTGTCACGCTCGAGCATGTCGATGAGAATGGGCGGTGTGACGCGACCGGCGCTGAACGCCCCCCCATCCATGAGTTTCTCCACGTACTCAGCCACCGAAACGTATTCAGAGGCCATCGTGGGTTGACTGATGAGGCGGTCGACGGAGATGTAGCTCGTAGAGTCACCCTGCAGGGCAAGAAAGCCTTCACTATAAAGCGTGAAGTCCCACTTTGATTCATAGAGCGACGCCAGGCGCAGTTGCGTGGACGAGGCTAAAGAAAAGGCCTGCAGCAAATTTTTAGCTTTTACGCCATAGCGCCGATTGAACTCAGCTTGAAAGACTTCATCCGGGGTCTGGGAATCATAGAGCAATCTCCCCCAAAGTTTGTAGAACAACCACTGGCGTTCAAACGCCCAGGTCCAGTCAACCGGCTCTTTGATCGCGGTGAAGTAATCCAGGGCCGGAATATAGGTTTCGGAGCCAATAAAATATCCGCCAACGTAACTGGCTCGGCCATTGAGTGCAATGTGTTGCCGGATGAAATCGGGCACGCCCCAACGCAAGGCAAAAAAATCCTCGTTGCGTATCTGCCAGACTATCTTGTAGTTTTTCGGTTCGGGCACGAAATAGGTGTCGCCGAGTTTACCACCATGCACCTTCTCCAGCTTAGGGGTAGAATGGCCGTGCGACCAGTTAAATTTTACCTCTACCCAGATTGGGCCGTCGAAGCTGTCTTCCAAACGCTCCATGGCTTCGCGCGTCACTTGTTCCACATTCTTGCTCACCCCGGGCTCGGATGATGTTCCGGATGAGAAGGGAACCCGGTGAATCAGCTTAACGGGACGGTCGGCCGCGAGCATACCGGCGATGATCACGTCATCCATCCATTGCTGACGTTCGAGCGGCGTCATATCAGCCATGCCTTCGCCGTGAGAGATGCCGATGCCGTCCAGCGACGGGTATTCTTCCAACACCTGCCTTACACTTTCTCGCAAATAGCGGCGCACGATTTCCGAGGTATCGCCGGGCACGTAGTAGTGTGGGTAAAAATTCACTTTTGCCACATTGTGCGCCCCGGAAAATTCCCGGCTCACGAAAATGCTCCAATGAACAATATAGGTGTCCAGTGCGCGCTCTTTCGCCATGCAAAAGATTTCGTTATAGAGATGGCGCCATTCAGCGAATTCCTTTGCCGACCACGGGCTCGCCTCGGGAAAATTTCTCGGCTGTACCATGAAGGTGTAGGGATGCATGTTCCATAAGCTGATGACATTGAAACGGTTTTCCACCATCATATCCAGAAACGCTTCCCAGTATTTCAAATCACGCGCAGTCTCGTCATGTTGGTCAAGTGCGGAACTGGGGCGGTAGGTTTCCCAGGGCAGGTTGTATTTGATGCCACGGAATGCAAGGTCCGGCTTCTGCTCTACCGGCGAGACCTGTTCCAGGGGTGTCCCGTTCCGAAC
>DSAP01000075.1 GCA_011046415.1 bacterium
CGAGGCGGTCATTCCCTATTCGGATGAACGGGCGGCGCTTTCGGTCGCGGACCTTTACCGGCGTCTCGGTAGACCCGCCGAACTTGAAGAGCGCATCCGGAACGTGATTCCGGGCCGCAGGATATCGCGGGATGAACGATTCCGGCTCGCGTACTTCTATTCGCAGCTGTTCGGGGAACCGGATCGCGCGGAGGAATTGCTTCTTGAACTTTTGGCCGAGAACCCGACGGACATGGATGTCTACTCCGAGCTTTTCCGGGTATACAAGGATTCCGGACAGTACGACAAGGCGGTGGAGATCCTAGAGATATGGCTCCGCGATGTGAATCCCGACGACAGCCACGCACAGAGTGAGCTTGAAGCGTTGCGGCGCCTGGCGGCCGAAGAAGGCAGCGGCGGGGAGTGATCCGGCTTGGGTTCCGCGGTCCCGCTGGTCACGGTGATCATTCCCCATTTTCACGGCGAAGCGATCCTCCGGCGGTGCCTTGCGGCATTGCAGGATACCCGACATGCCGATTACGGTGTGCTGCTTGTCGACAACGGGTCGCAGGACGGGAGCGTGGAGGCGATTCGCGCCGGATTCCCCGGGGTCCGGATCCTCCGCAGTGAGATCAACCTCGGGTTTGCTGGAGGCTGCAATCTCGGCATCCGCCGAAGCCGGAGTCCCCTCGTCTTCCTGCTCAACGATGATGCGGTGGTGACGCCCGGATGGCTCGGGCCGCTGGTCTCCGCGATGGCTTCCGATCCGAAAATCGCCGCCGTGCAGCCCAAGCTCCTGTCCCTTCAGGAACCGCGACGGTTCGACTATGCGGGCGGGGCGGGCGGTGAGATCGACCTGTTCGGATATCCCTTCACCCGCGGACGGCTTTTCGACCATTGCGAAACCGACCGGGGACAGTATGACCGTCCCGGATCCGTTTTCTGGGCGTCGGGCGCCGCGACCCTGCTCCGCCGTTCAATCCTCGACTGTGTCGGACTCTTCGATGCGTCGTTCTTCGCGCATATGGAAGAGATCGATCTCAACTGGCGGATGCAGAAGGCGGGTTTCCGGATCGTCTCCGAACCGCAGTCTGTCGTCTATCATCAGGCCGGCGGCACCCTCCACCAGGACAGTTTCCGGAAGATGACGCTGAATCACCGGAACAGCCTGATCATGCTCCTCAAGAATTACGACTTGCAGACGCTCGCCTGGGTTCTGCCGCTGCGGCTTGCACTCGAGGCGATGACTTTCCTGGGCGGTCTTCTCGCCCTGAAGCCGCGCCGGTCCGCGGCCGTTGCAGCCGGAATCTGGGGGGTGATCCGGAATGGATCCGTGATCCGGCGCGGGAGGCGTTTGAACCGGAAGAGTTTCATCGTCCCGGACCGGATCCTGATGCGCCGGATGTACCGGGGAAGTGCGGCGTTGGCGTATTTTCTATCCCGCGTGCGGACGGCGGGGCGAATCCTCCCGCGTCATGAAACGACGGCGATCGTGTAACCGACGCCGGGCCGCAGGCGGTTTACAAAGACATTTATCCGGAGACGGATTGATACTCAGATTTCTCTATACGATACTCAAGATTGCGGTCAGCGCGGGGTTGATCGCGGTCCTGGTTTCCCGCATCGGCGCCGGGGCGATCGTGGCCTCGCTCGGCCGGACCGATCCGGTCTGGCTTTCGGCCGCACTCCTTCTCTTCACGGCGAGCTACGGACTCGGGGCGCTACAATGGGCGATGCTGCTCAGGGGGGAAGGCATACGCCTCCCTTTCCGGCGGACGCTCGCTTTTTATTATGTGGGACTGTTCTTCAACAATTTTCTGCCCAGTCAGCTCGGCGGCGATATGTTTCGCATGTTCGACGTGAGGAAGGCCACATCCGACACCGCGGCCGCGGTATCCACGGTTTTCCTCGACCGCGTCTTCGGCCTGCTTCTCATGTCCGGCCTGGCGGTCTTCTCGGGACCATTCATCCTGTCCGGCCGTGATGTGAATCCTTTATTTTGGGGATTTATCCTGCTTCTGATCGCCGGATGGACGCTCGCACTCTGTTTATTCTTCAGCAAACGGATGGCGCGTCCCCTGGCCTGGGTGTTCGAAAGAGTCGTCTCGAAACGGTTTCATGTCCGCTGCCGTGCAATCTATGAGAAAATTCACCGTTTCGGACGGAACAGGCGGCTTCTCGTATCCGTTCTGATGGTCTCGCTGATCGTCCAGACCATGCGGATTCTGACACACTGTCTCGTGGGCCGGGCCCTGGGATTGTCTTTTCCCGTGCTCTATTATTTTCTATTGATTCCGGCGGTGGCCATCCTCGCGAGCCTGCCCGTGAGTATCGGCGGACTGGGCATCCGGGAGCAGACGGCCGTGATCCTTTTCTCCGCGGTCGGGATGTACGGCGAGGATGCGGCCGTCATGGAATTTCTCGCCTATCTGGTCGCGATCGTCACCAGCATGCCCGGCGGCATCATTTTCACCCTGCGGCGGCGGGCCGTCCGCGTATCCAGCGTGTTGGCGGAAGCCCCTTTACGGGAAATTGTCCGGCCGAATGATTCATGACCGGATGAAATACGGATCCAATGCTTATCAAGCAACATGTATTGTTGTCATGACGGACGGCCGCAAG
The DNA here is from genome assembly GCA_011046415.1 of bacterium. GTDB lineage: Bacteria > Zhuqueibacterota > QNDG01 > QNDG01 > JABMRT01 > DSAP01. The sequence continues at coordinate 2,602 of DSAP01000075.1, forward strand.
TTGGGGGCATGCCGTCCGGTTGACCGCCGGCGGCAGACAATCTGAAAAAGGCGATGAGACCGCGAAGGAGGTTTTGATGAAACGCATGGTGTTTTTCAGTCTGGTGATTTCTTTCCTTATCGTGTTATCCTGCCGCATGAAGGCCAACAGCTGGTGGATCGAACCCGAGATTCCCGTCCTCGTATCCGATGCCGACTGGGGGCAAATCGCCCGTCCCCTGAAGGATGTCTTCGAGCGCGTCATCCGCACGCCGCAGGACGAAAGGCTGTTTGTTCTGAAGCCTGTCGGAACGGAGGATACCCGGAACACCCGCGCACAGTATCTGATTCTGGCCGCGTCTCTCGAATCCAAAGGTCCGGTCGGGAATCTGGTTCGGAATATGCTCCAGAATCCCGATGTTCGCCGTCAGGTCGAATCCGGAGAACGATTCCATTTTGTCCGGCGCGATCTGTGGGCACGGGACCAGCTTGTGCTGATCCTGACGGCAAAAGACACCGAAACCCTCAGGATGCGGCTCGAAACAGGCGGACGCCTCCTCTTCGATCTGATCAACGACGATCTGAACGCACGCCTCGAAAAGGAACTGTTCGCACGCGGAGAACAGAAGAAAGAATCGCAAGAGTTGATCAGGACATACGGATGGTCGATCCGCCTTCAGCAGGACTTTTTTACGGCCCAGGCCCTGCCGCGCGAGGGGATGGTGTGGTTCCGGCGCACGCATCCCGAACGCTGGATTTTCGTCCGCTGGATCCCGGAAACGGATACCGTGGGTGTGTTCTTTCGGGACTGGGTGGTCCGTGAACGCGACCGGATCGGCAAGGCCTACTACGGCGGTGACCGGGTGGCCGAGCCCTATCTGTTTTCATATCGCGGGGAATTTCTCGGCCGACCCGCCCAAATCACTACCGGGCTGTGGGAAAATGAAGAGAAAGTCGCGGGCGGTCCATTTAAAAATTACACCTTCTACGACTCCGTGACGGAAACGCTTTTCATGCTCGATATCGCGTGTTTCGCACCGGACCGGGACAAATTGTCGTACATGCGCCGGCTTGACATCATCGCACATTCATTCCGGACGCTGTTTGAACAGGACAGGTGATCCGTTGCCCCGCGGATAACAGGGCGTGAAACCGGCGGACGATGCATGTCGATCGCGATAAACGGAGTTGTCCCCGGGTTTCTGTCTCGTTCCCAAGATCTTCGTAGGTTCGCGGTTTTGGACGCTCCGCTATCGTGTTTCGAGATGAGAAGAAACAGGGTAAAGGATGGATTCAGCGATGCGGTGGGATAGAATCCCACCCTGCGACTGTGACTGTACATAGGAGATCAAAGAATGGCCGTTCCAGATTATCAGTGGTGGGATAGAATCCCACCGCATTGATTTCTTGGTGTTTAATCGGGTTTTCTGAAAGTATTATTATGTCAAATTATCGACGGGTCATGGTTCCGGGCGGGACGTTCTTTTTTACGCTGGTTACTTTCAACCGCCGGCCATTTCTGACTTCGGATCTGTCTCGTCGAATTCTGAGACAGGCATGGGAAACTGTTCAGGAGAGGTATCCATTCACATGCTATGCAATGTGTCTTCTGCCGGAACATCTCCATTGTCTTTGGACGCTGCCCGGAAGCGATTCGAATTATTCATTGCGATGGGCTGCGATAAAAGCGTTTTTTTCCAAACAATTCTTAAGGGAAGGCGGTCATGCCGATATATGCAGTTCATCGAGATTAAGCAAAGGAGAGGTGGCGATCTGGCAACGCCGGTATTGGGAACATTGTATCCGAGATGATGCTGATTTTGAAAGACATTTTGATTATATTCATTATAATCCTGTTCATCATCACCTCGTGGAAAATGTGCATGAATGGCCATGGTCGAGTTTTCACAAGTACAGGGTAAAAGGATTTTATTCTGAAGACTGGGGTGCGAAAGATATCGGAACACTTGCATTGAACGGCGAATTCGGAGAATGATAATCGTATCATCTATTGATGGTGGGATAGAATCCCACCCTACGAATTCTGATCATGGCCTTTTGGGTGTTCGGGTATTTTTGTGTTTTTCAAATCCCGTTCCTTTTGTAAATTGAGACGTCATTCCACCTCTGCTCCCGCATGCCGAACGAGGTTTCGATCCGTTCGGAACCATCCCGGAACGCAGGAGTTCGACGGGGAAGGGAAAATAAAAAAACGAATTGCGGAGGAGTATCCAATGTCCCAAACCATTCCCAATAAAGTCGCCGTGATCATGGGCAGCGCGTCGGACGACGCCATCATGTCCGCCTGTGTCACGGCGCTGGATCATTTCGGCATTCCCAACGAGAAACACGTGATGTCGGCGCACCGCGATTCCGAAAAGGTGATCCAATTTTGTGAGCATGCCGAGGATAACGGTTTCCGCGTCCTCATTGCCGGGGCGGGGATGGCCGCCCATCTGCCCGGGGTGATCGCGTCGCGCACCCTGCTTCCCGTGATCGGCGTGCCGCTTCCCGGATCCGCGCTGAACGGCCAGGACGCCCTCTACTCCATCGTGCAGATGCCGGCGGGCATTCCGGTGGCCACGGTGGCCATCGGCAAGGCGGGCGCGGTCAACGCCGCGGTGCTGGCCGCCGAGATCCTCGCGCTCACGGATCCCGTCCTGCGTGAAAAACTGGTTGCATTTCGTCAATCGGGGAGTAAATTATAATCCGGACAAGATCCGACACCGTGCGGTGTATATTTCCGAAAATGCGTTTCAGGGAGAGGCGGAAAGATCCGCCAATTCATAACCGGTATGGCGCCGGAGAGAAACGGAAAACAATGTGAAATCGGCAAAACGCATCCTGATCATCGTGCCGACCTATAACGAAGTCGAGAATATCCGCGAGATCGTACCGGCCATTCTAAAACAGGATCGCCGGATCGAGATCCTCGTGGTCGACGACAATTCACCCGACGGAACAGGCAGTGTGGTCGAACAGATGATCGGGGAGGAACCCCGGCTCAATATCCTGAAACGGGCCGGCAAAATGGGACTGGCCACGGCGTATCTGGACGGGTTCCGCTGGGCGCTGGCTCAGGATTTTGATTTCATCTTCGAGATGGACGCAGACTTCTCGCACAGCCCGGACGCGCTGTCCGGTTTGATCGCCGCGGCCGCGGAGGCGGATCTCGTGATCGGCTCCCGGTACCTCAAGGGGATGAACGTGGTCAACTGGCCGTTCAGGCGGTTGCTTCTTTCCTGCTGCGCGAATCTGTACACGCGCTGTGTGACCCGTCTGCCGATCAAGGACTGTACCAGCGGATTCAAGTGCTTTCGCCGCAGGGTGCTCGAGGCCCTCGATTTCGACCGGATTCATACCGACGGATACGCCTTTCAGATCGAGATGACCTACAAGGCGTGGAAAAAGGGATTCAGGCTTGTTGAAGTCCCCATCATTTTCTATGACCGCAGGGCCGGAGAATCCAAGATGAGCTCGGGCATCATCAGCGAGGCGGCGCTCGAGGTCTGGAAACTCCGGCTTCACGGCCTGTTCGGAAAACTTTAGGCTCAAACAACATATCGATCCATGTGCGATCTTTCCGTCATCCTCGTCAATTATAATGTCAAGTCGTATCTGGAACAGGCGCTCGCGTCCATCCAAAAGTCTCTGGAAGGCCTGAAAGCGGAGATTTTTGTGGTGGACAACGCCTCGCACGACGGCAGCGTGCCCATGGTCCGCAGCCGGTTCCCGGGCGTCCGTCTCATCGTGAATCCCGAAAACGCCGGATTCGCGAAGGCGAACAACCAGGCCATCCGTCTGGCATCGGGGCGTCACATCTGTCTCATCAATCCCGACACCCTGGTGCGCGAAGACACCTTCCGCGTCTGCGTGGCGTATCTGGATGCCCATGCCGATGTCGGGATGGTCGGGGGCAAGGTACTCAATCCGGACGGGACGCTTCAGCTCGCCTGCCGCCGGAGTTTTCCGACGCCCTGGGTGGCTTTCACGAAAGTGTCCGGCCTCAGTGCGCTGTTTCCGAAAACCCGGCTCTTCGGCCGGTACAACCTGACCTACCTCGATCCCGAACAGGAGGCCGATGTCGAGGCCATCTCCGGGTCTTTCATGGTCGTCCGGAAAGCGGTGATCGACCGGGTCGGTTTGCTGGATGAACAGTTTTTCATGTACGGCGAAGACCTTGACTGGTGCTACCGGATACACCGGGCCGGCTGGAAGATCGTCTATCTGCCCGACACCCAAATCGTCCACTACAAGGGGAGGAGCACGCACGAGGCCTCGGCCGATGCGCTCAGGCTTTTTTACGGTGCGATGGCCCTCTTCGTCCGGAAGCATTTCGGGCGCGGCTTCTCCCTGCTTCCCAGCTGGTTTCTGTTGGCTGGAATCCGGGTGCGCGGCGCCGTCGGCTGGATGATCGGCCTGATCAGAAAACTCATCCTGCCCTGTGTCGATCTTGTCTTTATTCAGGGTGCGTTGCTGCTGGCCCTCCTGATCCGATTCGGCCACCTGCGCCACTGGATGTCTTACCGGATCGTGGATATCGTATACTCCGCCGTCTGGCTTCTCTGTCTGGCGATTCTGGGCCTCTACCGGAGGGGCGTCTTCAGCACGTCGAAGGCGGTCTGGGCCGTGCTGATCGGATTGATTTTCAACGCCTCGTTCACCTTCTTTCTCCCCCAGTACGCCTATTCGCGCCAGGTCGTCCTGTTTGCCGGTTTGATGAACGCGGTGTTCCTGGGGGGGTGGAGGCTGGCCGTCCGGCTTGCGTCCAGGATGCGCTGGATTCCCTTCCTCGGGACCGTGGGACGTACCTGGCTGATGCGGCGTGCCGTGATCCTGGGGACGGATTCTTCGGCCGTCGATCTCTGGCAACGCCTCAAAACCCGGATCGCATCAGGATATGAGGTGATCGGCCTGGTGGCCCTCAAGGAATCCGATCTGGATGGAGGACAACCAATACCGGTCCTGGGTACGGTTGGCGATCTGAACCGGCTCGTCCGGAGGCATCAGATACACGAGGTGATCTTCACGACCGAAGCGGCCAGCTATGAAACCATTCTTTCCGTCATCTCGATGAGCAAGGATCTGCATATCGATTACAAGATGGCGCCCCGCGATCTCGATGTGCTGATCGGAAAGACTTCGGTCGATGTGATCGAAGATATTCCGCTTCTGGATCTTGATTACAGGATCTACAATCCGTTTAACCGGATCCTCAAGCGCACGGGAGACTTGCTTTTTGCCGGGATATTCCTGATATTGTGTCTGCCCGTGCTGGTATGGACCGTTCTGGATCCCGGGATCCGGTGGGTATCGAGGCGGATTTCCGACGGGCAGGGCGGATTTTTTTCACTCCTCGAGATCCGGAAGAAGGGGCAACCCGCGGCCGGGCCGTTGCAACTGCTGCCCCGGATGTGGGCGGTTTTCCGGGGTCGGATGAGTCTGGTCGGGGCGGATATTCTTCCCTACGCTCCGGGGACGGGCGGCCTCGGGTTCAAGCCGGGGATCACGGGACTGGTCCAGTTCCGCTCCAGTGAAACCCTGGACGACGCAGAAAAAGAGCGGATGATGCTCTATTATCTTAAAAATTATTCGGTCCTGCTGGACATGGAAATTATACTCAGGACTCTGTTTCACTGAACCGGACTGTGCGCAGGAGAATGGCTGTATGCTTCAACGTATTCTGGAGTTCGAAAAACCGATCGCCGAGCTCGAAAAGAAAATCGTCGAGATGAAGGCGTATGCGATCGCGGAAAACGTCGAGTTGTCGGAGGAAATCTCGCATCTGGAGTCGCGTCTCGAGAAGCTGATCGACGACACCTATTCGAAACTCACGCGTTGGCAGCGGGTCTTGTTATCCCGTCATCCGGACCGCCCGTATGCGCTCGATTATATCCAGAGAATGTTCACGGAGTATGTGGAGCTGCACGGCGACCGGCATTTCGGAGACGATCCGGCCATGGTCGGCGGCATGGCCAGGCTGGACGGCTGTCCCGTCGTGGTGATCGGCCAGCAAAAAGGCAGGACGACCAAGGAGAATCTCTACCGCAATTTCGGGATGATGAATCCCGAGGGATACAGGCGCGCGATACGCCTGATGAAGATGGCCGCGAAATTTAAACGGCCCGTTGTTGTTCTGGTGGATACGCCGGGCGCCTATCCGGGGCTCGGCGCGGAAGAACGGGGCCAGGGGGAGGCCATCGCACGAAACCTGTTTGATATGGCGCTTCTGCCGGTTCCTATCGTCGTGACGATCATCGGCGAGGGGGCATCCGGCGGTGCGCTGGGGATCGGCATGGGAGACCGTGTCCTCATGATGGAGAACGCCTGGTATTCGGTGATCAGTCCGGAAGGGTGCGCCGCGATTCTCTGGCACGATTCAACGCGGGCCGGTGCGGCCGCCGAAGAACTCAGGCTGACCGCGCCCGACCTCCTGAAACAGGGGGTCATCGATGAAATCGTTCAGGAACCCAAGGGCGGGGCGCATAGAAACCATGACGGGGCCGCAGAAATCCTGAAAAGGCGCATCCTGCATCACCTCGATGAACTGAGGGTCATCGACGGCTCCGCGCTGATCGATCGGCGCATCGACAAATACGGGAAAATGGGTTTTTACAAGGAATGAGACCCGCCCCCCACCTCTACCGGCACCGCGTCCGTTACGCCGATACGGATCAGATGGGCGTGGTCTATCACGCCCGGTATCTCGAATGGTTCGAGGCGGCGCGAACCGAAATGCTGCGTGATCAGGGGCTGCCCTACAAGCGACTCGAAGAGGCGGGTGTCTCGCTTCCCGTGATCGAGGCCTATTGCCGGTACCGCTTCCCCGTCCGGTATGACGACCTAGTCGAGGTCGCCACGCAGATGGGTGAACGGTCCGGTTTGCGGTTCCGTCTGGATTATGAAGTCCGTGTCGAGAATGATCCCGCTCTCCGTATCGAGGGCTACACCTGGCATTGCTATGTCGGCAGGCACGGCAGGCCGATCCGGCCTCCCGCCGAATTCGCGGATTTCTTCGAGCGGCTCTGATCCGGAGTCGATCCGGACGGGCCGGTCAGACTCATCTGTCCAGACCTTATACTAAGGATATTGAACGGTTCACGGAAAGGAAGTCCCGATGCTCAGCGACGAACTGCTCGAGATTCTGGCGTGTCCGAAATGCAAAGGCGAACTGGATTACGACCGGGAAAACGCGAAACTCATCTGTACGGCCTGCCGTCTGAAATACGAGATCCGGGAAGATATTCCGATCATGCTGATCGACGAGGCGGAGACGTATTAGGGAAATACCGTTTGCCGCGGTCCGGAATGGGCGGAAATCACGGTCCTTCCGATCCGGGCCGCTAAACGGGTGAACAGAGAGAGAAATCATGTCCAACACCTTCGGATCCCATTTTCGCGTGACGACATTCGGGGAGTCGCACTCCGCCGCGGTCGGCGCGGTGGTCGACGGCTGCCCCCCGCGCATTCCCCTGACGGAAGCGGATATACAGCCCCAGCTCGACAGGCGGCGGCCCGGCCAGAGCGGGCTCGTCACGCCGCGGCGGGAATCCGACACGGTCACGATCCTGTCCGGGACGGAGAACGGGATGACCCTGGGTACACCCATCGCACTCCTCATACCGAACCGGGATCAACGTCCGGCCGACTATGCGGAGTTGCGACGGATTCCCCGACCTTCCCATGCGGATTTTACGTATGAGAAAAAGTACGGCATCCGCGCGACGAGCGGCGGGGGACGCGCGAGCGCCCGAGAGACGGCGGGACGCGTGGCGGCCGGTGCGGTCGCGGAGAAAATTCTCGCCGTCCGATACGACGTGGAGATCGTGGCCTGGGTCAGTTCCGTGGGCGAGATTTCATGTGATCCCGTCGATCCAGAATCGGTGAACCGGGACGCGGTGGACGCCAGCCCTGTCCGCTGTCCCGATCCAAAAAGCGCAGACAAAATAACGGGTTTGGTGGAAAAGGTGAAGGAGGAGGCCGACTCCGTCGGCGGCGTGATCACATGCGTGTGCCGAAATGTGCCTGCCGGCTGGGGCGATCCGGTGTTTCATAAGCTCGAAGCACGGCTCGGCCAGGCCATGCTGTCCATCCCCGCGGTCCGGGGATTCGACATCGGTTCCGGATTTTCCGGCACCCTCATGAGGGGCTCACGACACAATGATCCATTCGTTTTGAAAGACGGACGGCTGGGAACGGCCACGAATCACAGCGGCGGCATCCAGGGCGGGATTTCGAACGGCGAACCGGTCCTCTTCCGGGTGGCATTCAAGCCGGTCGCGACGATCGGCCGTCCCCAGAAGACGGCCGACATGGACGGTAATCCCGTCGTCCTGCAGGCCGGAGGACGACACGATCCCTGCGTTTTGCCGCGCGCCGTACCCGTGGTCGAGGCCATGGCCGCCCTCGTCCTGGCTGATACCGCGCTGGGCCAGGAGATCATTTCCCGGTTTTCGGCCTGATGCGTCATTTGATCAAGGCGTCGCCTTGATCAGACAGGATGACAGGAAGAAAAAACAGAAATTTCTTTGAATGCCCGTCCTTCCCTTTCCGGATTTCCCGCGGGATTCATTGAAGCAGGAAACCGGAAACGGGAAGGAGTGGGGCGGATACACTCATGATCCGCTCAGCTTGAATGAAATGTTGAACGCGGTTCCGCCCTCACGCGTTACATTGCAGCTCCCCCTCAGTTGCTTCACGGCCAGCATATAGACCAGATGCAGCCCCAGGGATTCCGTTTTCCGGATGTCCAGATCCGGGGGCAGACCCCGGCCGTCATCCTGCACGACGATCCCGAAGTTTTTTCCCGACCTCGAAAAGGTCACGATGATTTTACCCGGCTCCTTCCGTTCATCCGTGAAGGCGTGTTTCAGGGCGTTGCTGAACAGTTCGTTGATGATCAGGCCGCAGGGGATGGCCGAATCCACGCCGAGGCTGATCCTGTCTGCCTGAATCTCATAGGTGATCCTCCCCGGTCTGGGGCAATAGGTATGATAAAGTCCAGATAGCAGGGTGTTCAAATAATGCGGGATGTCCACCTCCGCCAGGCTGGGAGAACCATAGAGATGTTCATGGATGAGCGCGAGGGACCGGATGCGGTCCTGGCTTTCCCGGAACATGTCCAGCGTCTTCGGGTCCCGCACATGATGGGCCTGCAGGCCGATCAGGCTCGAAATGATCTGCAGGTTGTTTTTGACCCGGTGGTGGATTTCCTTGATGAGGATTTCCTTTTCCGCCAGCTCTTTTCGTATTCTCTCTTCGGTGCGTTTTTTCTGCGTTATATCCTCGACCATGAATTGGATGCCGGTTACCGCACCTTTGGCATCATGTATCGGATCGCCATGGTAGTTGAGGACCTTTGACAGGTTGTCGGGCGTCTGATAACTGATTTCACCCGACAAAGATCGGCCGGTTTTGATGCAGGTCGACAAGAGGGATGAAATGCCGGATTTTTTAGTCAGAGAATGATTCAGAAAATTTATTTTCCCCGCGGCTTCGATCGAGGAAAGTCCCATGATGTTAACCAGTGACTTGTTGATGATCTGCGGATTTCCTTTTGCATCCAGCATCATAATGCCCAGGGGAGACTGCTGGATGAGCAGCCGGTTCCGTTCCTCGCTTTCCCTCAGGGACAGTTCGGCCTGTTTTTTCTCCGTGATGTCTTCGACCGTTCCTTCATAATACAGCGTTTCCCCCGCCTCGTCCCGGATCCGCGTCGCGCTCTCGCGGACGAAAAGGGGGCTGCCGTCTCTCCGCTTCCACGCGGCCTCGAGTCCGATCACACGGCCCTCATTTTCCATCCGGCGCATGAATTCCTCCCGCGGATAATCGGGTTCGAATCCTTCCCGGCTCAGATTCCGTTTGGCCAGCGCTTCGAATGAATCGTATCCGAGGAGTTGATACAGGGCGGGGTTGGCCATCAGGATTTTACCGTCCGGGGTCGTCCTGTAAAAGCCGATGGTGGTGTTCACGAAGAAGCTCCTGAACGGGTCTTCACTGCGGGTGTATGGAATCTCATGGGGCATCGATTCGCCTTCCGGGCAAGAATCTACTATTCCAATCTGCGATATGCGGGCTTCAAAGTCAAGTGATTTCCTCTTTTTTTCAAACTTGTCACAATCCCGTTTGTCCGCCGGGATTTTCCGTGAAATCCGGCTTGCGATCCATGCAAAGAATGCGTATCATTAAATGAATCGGTCGAACGGGATACCGAAAATGGGAACGGGGAAGGGTTCATGGTGAACGGATATGACCGGCTCTACGAAATGGATGCATCCATCTGGGAGAAAGGCGAAGAATGGAATTATTTCAGGCGATCGGTGACCGGTTCAGCTATCGTGGACGATTCTCCGGCGAGTCGGTTCCGCGCGAGGATTTAAAGAAGATCGTCCAGGCCGGACTGGATGCGCCGTCCGGACGGAATCAGCAGACGACCTCGTTCGTGATCTTGGACGATCCCGGCCTTCTCGGTCAGATCCGGCGCACGGCGGCCGGCGTGGTTGCCCTCGAGACCGCTCCCGCGCTGATCTGCTGCATCGTGGACAAACATCCCGGGGCGGTCTATCACGGACATTCCTTTCAGATCGAAGACTGCGCCGCGGCGGTGGAGAACATGCTTCTTGCAATCACCGCGCTCGGCTATGCCTCGGTCTGGCTCGACGGGATGCTCCGAATCGAAACCCGTTCAGAGAAAATATCCGGGATACTCCGGCTTCCCGAAGGCAAGAAAGTGCAGGTCATGCTTCCGGTCGGCGTTCCCGCGGAAGATTATCCCCGCAAGGAAAAGAAACCGTTCGAAGAACGGGCCGGCTTCAACGGGTGGCCGCGTGGCTGATCCGGGCCGGGAGATTCCGGACTGGCTGGCATGGGCGCGCGAGATTCAGGCCCTGGCCCAGACCGGGCTGGCGTTCAGCCGGAACGTCCATGAAGAGGAGCGGAACCGGCGGCTCATGGCCCTGGCCGCCGAAATGACCGGCGCTTGCGGCGGTCTCGATGAGGCGTCCCTGCTCGACCGGCTGCTTGTTCAGAAGGGGTATGCCACGCCGAAGGTCGATGTCCGGGGGGCCGCGGTCCGGGACGGCCGGATCCTGCTCGTCCGCGAGGCGTCGGACGGCCGGTGGTGCCTTCCGGGCGGGTGGGCGGATGTGGGGGACTCGCCGGTCGGGGCGGTCGTCCGCGAGATACGTGAAGAGAGTGGTTTCGACGTCCGCACGACCAAGGTAGCCGGGGTGTTCGACGCCAACCGGGACGGTCGCCCCCTGGAATTGTTTCATGCGTTCAAGATCATTTTCCTTTGCGAGATCACGGGAGGAGAGGCGACACCGAGCCATGAGACGCCGGAGGTGGCGTTTTTCCCTCCTGACGCCCCGCCGCCGCTTTCCCGAAACCGGACGCATCCCCGTCATCTTGCCGAGATCAAACGACACCTTGCGGACGCGGCGAGGATGACGTATTTCGAGTGATCCGGCGGGAGAGGCGGAATCCGGCATAAAATAGAAGACATTCCGGTTTGTTAAAGGTTGACATTGTCAGGGAGATTTGATAAATTTTCCCGTTACCCCGATGGGAAGGCTGCGGATTTCCGGATGGAGGCGGAAGCCGTCTATCTGGGACTGGGGTCGAATCTGGGCGATCGCGAACGGATTCTCGACGCCGCGATCGGCCGGATCGCGCGAATCCGGGGATGTAAACTGACCGGATGCTCGTCCCTGTATGAGGCTGCGCCCTGGGGAAAAAAAGATCAGCCCGATTTCCTGAACCGGGTCGTGGAAATCCGGACGACCCTAACGCCGCTTGCGTTGTGGGAGGCGCTCAACCGGATCGAGATCCGGTATCGCCGTGAACGGCGCGGACGCTGGGAAGCACGGACGCTGGATATCGACATCCTGCTGTTCGGCCGGAAAATCATCCGGGGGCCGGATTTGATCATTCCGCATCCCCGGCTTTCGGAGAGACGGTTTGTACTGATCCCGTTGAATGAAATCGTTCCGGATCTCCGTGTTCCCGGACTGAATGCCAGGGTGCAAGAGCTTCTCGGACGATGTCCCGACGACTCGGATGTCCGGCTCCGCCGGACACGGGGATGCCATGCGGAGGATCCGCGGTGAATGACTTGTACTATATCGCCATCGAGGGTGTCATCGGCGCAGGAAAGACGAGTCTCGCCAAATTGATGGCCAAACGACTCGAAGCCCGGCTTGTGCTCGAGGAGGCCGAAGTGAATCCCTACCTCGAGGATTTTTACCGGGAACCCCAGCGCTACGCGTTCCAGGTGCAGTTGTTTTTTTTGATGAGCCGTTACCGGCAATTGCTGAATCTGCCCCAGAAGGACCTGTTCCATCCCTATCTCATCGCCGATTACCTGTTCGCCAAAGACAAGATCTTCGCCTATCTGAATCTCGAAGAACGGGATCTGGTGTTGTATGAGCGTGTCGTCCATTTGCTCGAGACCGAACTGGTGAGGCCGGACCTGGTCATCTATCTCCAGTCCAACACCGAACGGCTGATCGAAAACATCCGTAAACGGAACCGGAAGTATGAGAAGCAGATTTCCCCGGATTACATCCGGCGTCTCAACGAGGCGTACAACACCTTTTTCTTCCGGTACCAGGAGGCACCGCTTCTGGTCATCAACACCACGGAGATCGATTTCGTGAACGACCAGGCCGATTTCGACGACCTCATCAATCAGATCATGCATCCGCCCTCGGGCGTGAAGTATTATATTCCCAAGAAAGGATGAATTATGCTGTTTCGACTGCTCCTTTTGGGGGCACTTGGGTACTTCGGATACCAGTTTCTCAAGGGGGTGTTTACCGGATCGCGGAGCAAGCCGGAGGTCCGGGGCCAGCCCGGCAACCCGCCTCTCGATCTTCGGGATGCCGATGTGGAAGACGCGCGTTTTGAGGAACTCGATGAGAAAGAATGACCGGTGCCGATGAAGACCGGCTTCCGGATAATCGAAACGGCGGACTTTGCACGACGCGTTTTTTCTTCCATCGACCGTCCGTTTCCCTTTGTTCACCGGTTACCGTGCCGGTGTCCGGTTTCCGTCAGGTCGTTTTACCGGTTCAGGAAGGGCAGGAAAAGAGGATGAGAAAAGAGATCGTTCAAACGGACAACGCCCCGGCCGCAATCGGGCCGTACAGCCAGGCGGTGTCTGTCCCCGCAGGACGCATGATCTTCACGGCGGGCCAAATCCCCATCGATCCGAAAACGGCACTCAGCGTGGGCGGTGATATCGAATCGCAGACGCGGCAGGCGCTGAAAAACTTATCCGCCGTACTCGAAGCGGCGGGTGCGACTTTGGAGGATGTGGTGAAAACGACGGTATTCTTGAAAAATATGAGTGACTTTGCGAAGATGAACGCCGTCTATTCGGAATTCTTTCAAATGAAGTATCCGGCGCGTTCGGCGGTCGAGGTGGCGCGGCTTCCGAAGGATGTGCTCATCGAAATTGAATGTGTGGCGGTGATTTGACCGGGGTAAGCGGTGAGAGGTAAGGGGTTATCCGCATGGGGCCATGGACGATGGGAACGCAGGCCATGTGTCCAATTCTTTGCTGTTCTCTGCGTTTTATTGATGGTTGCCGGTCATTCTTCCGGACAGGCCGGCGGGGATTCGACGGCCGTCCAGGAAGAACCGGTCCGGTATCCGTCGCCGAAAGGGGCGGTTATCCGTTCCGCCCTCCTGGCGGGATGGGGACAGTGGTATAACGGCAGGAAGTTAAAGTCCCTCCTTGTGCTTGGCGGTGAGGCCGGCCTGATCGCCAATGCGGTGATTCAGAACCAGAAAGTACAGAGGTCCGCCACACTGGAAGAGAGGCGGTTTTATGAAAACAACCGGGGGTTGTCGATCTGGTGGGCCGCGGCGGTGTATTTCCTCAACCTGCTCGACGCCTATGTAGACGCGGCGCTCTCGGATTTCGACGTGGGGCCGGACCTGACCTGGCGATACTCCGGGTTCGGGGGAAGGGGGATTGTGTTGTCGGTGAGCTGGGATTTCCCGGGGATGCGGTGAGGAGGGTGTTGTAAAGTATAGGGTGAGAATGACGGTGGAGAAATAAGTTGAAGACCACTCATCGAATAATAACTGGCGACAGCAGGCAGATGAATTTATTGCCGGATGAATCTGTGCACCTGGTCATCACGTCTCCGCCCTATTGGCAGCTTAAAGATTATGGCGTTGACGAACAAATCGGTTTTCATGAAAGTTACGAAAGCTATATCAACAATTTGAATCTTGTTTGGAAAGAATGCAACAGAGTCTTGCACCCGGGCTGTCGGCTTTGTATCAATATCGGCGACCAGTTCGCCCGCTCTGTTTATTACGGACGATATAAAGTCATCCCCATCAGAACCGAGATTATCAAATTCTGTGAAACGGTTGGGTTTGACTATATGGGGGCTATCATCTGGCAGAAGACAACAACGACAAATACAACCGGCGGGGCCACAATCATGGGAAGTTTTCCCTACCCCCGAAATGGAATTTTGAAAATTGATTATGAGTTTATTCTTCTCTTTAAAAAGCAAGGCAATCCGCCAAAGCCGACGAAAGAGCAGAAGGATTTGTCTGTCATGACCAAAGAAGAATGGAATACATTTTTCTCCGGTCATTGGAATATTACAGGCGCCAGGCAAAACGGGCATCTGGCCATGTTTCCCGAAGAGTTGCCCGCAAGACTGATCAAAATGTTTGCTTTCGTCGGGGACACCGTATTAGACCCGTTCCTTGGCAGCGGGACGACATCACTTGCCGCCCGGAATTTGTACAGAAATTCGGTCGGCTATGAAATTAACGTTGAATTCATTCCGAAGATAAAGGAAAAACTAAATGTAAGACAACCTGATCTTGAAGGAACCGAATATGTTTTCCTGAAGGATGTCGTGAAAATATGTCCAGACAATGAAATCGCGAAATCACCCTATATATTCAAAGATCCGCACAAACTCGACAAGAAGATCGATCCCAAGAAACTACAGTTCGGCTCAAAGATCGACCAGAATAAATCGGACAGAGAAGAATACTATTCTGTCAAAGAAATTATCAGTCCTATTATGTTGAGGCTCAACAATGATTTGGTTGTCCGTCTTCTTGGTGTAAAGGATAAGCAAATCGTCAACAAGGAAGCGATGGCGTTTCTTCAAGGGAAGATCAAAGGGCAAAAAGTTTTTTTGAAATTCGACGCGCAAAAATACGATGAGCATAACAACCTGCTATGTTATCTTTTTTTAAGAAATAAAACCTTCATCAATGCCCATATCATCAAGGCAGGATTGGCAGAAGTGGACACTTCAGTTGATTTTAAATATAAAAATAAATTCTTGAGCATAGGGTGAAGCATATGGCGAGAGAATGGATATTGAATAGTGCAATGAATCGATTCCAATTGAATTTTAAGCGGAATGTTGGTCCAACTTCTGAGAGTATTCGACAATGTGCGCCTAAAACAATTGAAGAGTGGAGCCAATATTATTTCAGAAATGTCAGGCCCAAGGAGCATATCGAAAGTCTTGGCAAAAAACTCTATATCAAAATAACGGAAGTCATTCAGGCTGAGGTAGAAGAAATAACAGAGCAAGATTGTATCGATTATATGATCCAACTCTCTCAAATTTTCAAAGAAAAAGAACTTCAACAAAGAACCCATGAAAAATTCACCAACGATTATGGTGGCAAAGTGTTTTATGTCTACTCGGCAAAGTCCGGGGATAAAAAAGTAATCGTGAACAAAGAAGTCGTTGGTGAGATATTACAGGAAATTGAACGATTGAAGAAATAATTTGTCGAACCAAACCGCAGCGAAGGGATCTGGCAATTCGGTCTAACGCATTACCAAGAGGTATTGTGGTCCATACAAACAGGATGAAATAGATTATGATCTCCCGTGAAGACGCATTGAAACTGGTCGAAGAACACGTTCAGAACAAGAATCTCCGGAAGCACATGCTGGCGGTCGAGGCGGTGATGCGGGATCTGGCCGTCCATTACGGCGAGGACGCAGACCTTTGGGGGCTGGCGGGTCTGCTCCACGATCTCGACTATGATCAGACGGCGAACGACTTTCCGAAGCACGGCCTGATCACGGCCGAAATCCTCAAGGCCCATGACGTACCCGAATCCGCGGTTCAGGCGATCAAGAGCCATGCGGGTCATTTCCCGCGCCAATCCCGCATGGACCAGGCGCTCTATGCGGCCGATCCGGTCACGGGGCTGGTCGTGGCCGCGGCGCTGATGCATCCCTCCCGCAAACTCCGCAACGTCACGGTCGAGTTCATCGAACGCCGGTACAGGGAGAAGCGGTTTGCGGCCGGGGCGAACCGGGAACAGATTCAATCCTGCGAGGAAATGGGCATGTCCCTCCATGACTTTATCGCATTGTCCCTCCATGCCATGCAGTCCATCGATAAAGAACTGGGATTCTAGGATGCACCTGTCGCTATCCATTATTTTGGGGATCGTCCTGATCGGCGGGGTCGCGTACGGCGGAGAAGGGACAAATACGACGGATGGGACTTTGGGCATGCCGCGGAGGACGTCCAATTTCCATCAGGCGCCGGATCGCTGGATCGCGCGTGACAAGGCCCAGCATCTGGTGGCGAGCATGATCCTGACGGGCATGAAAACATACCGTCTGCACCATGTCTCCGGGTGGGGGCGCGAGCGGAGTCTTCATGCCGGTGCGGTGTTGACGTTCGGTCTGGGGGTGATGAAAGAAATTTATGATCTGAGGAAGCCCTTCCCTCAGAACCGGTTCAGCCTGAAGGATCTGACCGCCGATCTCGCCGGGATCGCGCTCGGCGTCCTGTTGCTGGGGTGGTGGTGATGTCCCGCTCCGGGAAATGGCACGAATCCGTCGGGGCGGTGCATCTTCATTCCGATTTCTCCGACGGGGCCCTCCCGATTCCCGAGATCGCGGACATCGCGGCGGAGATGGACATCGATTTCCTGATGTTCAGTGATCACAATACGCTGGAGCCCAAGCGGCGCGGCCTCGAATGCTGGCACGGGAACATCCTGGTCCTGATCGGCTGCGAAATCAACGATCCCGACGACCGGAACCATTATCTGGCCTTTCAGATCGACCGGGAAATCGAACGGGGATTGTCCGCATATACGTATGTACGCCAGGTTCATGAGGCCGGCGGGTTCGGGGTGATCGCCCATCCGTCCGAACGGCGCAGTTTCTCCGACGCCTATCCGCCCTATCCCTGGACGGCCTGGGACACGGCGGATTTTGACGGCATCGAGATCTGGAATCAGCTTTCCGAATGGATCGAAGGGGTGACGCGCGCCAATATCGCCTGGCGCATCCTCCATCCCCTCCGGTCTATCCGGTTTCCGGTCTGGGAGACGCTGGAGCGCTGGGATTCCCTCAACCGCATCCGGCGGGTGGTCGGGATCGGGGGCATCGACGTGCATGCACACCGGATCAGGATCCTGGGTCTATTTCCCGTCCAGATTTATCCCTACAAGGTGCAGTTCCGGTCGATCCGGACGCATGTGTTGACGGAGAAGCCGATTCGGGGACTTACCGGGGAGGTCCTTCCTTTCCCGGAAGCCGAAGACCAGATATTCCGCGCGTTGCGCGCCGGCCATTGCTTCATCGTGAACCGTGCGCTCGGAGACGGCCGGGGATTCCAGTTCCGGGTCGAATCCGGCGCCGGAATCCGGATCATGGGAGACCGCATCCCGAACGGGTCTCTGCATACGTTTCACGCCGAGGTGCCCAGGCCGGGCCGGATCCGGCTTCTGCGGAACGGCCAGGTGATTCAGACTGAAAACGGCGATCGCCTGATCCATGAGACGCGGTTGCCGGGTGTATACCGGATCGAGGTGCTGCGCAGGAAACGCGGGTGGATTTACAGCAATCCGATCGTGATAGAATGAATGACGATCAGGAGATTCAGTAATAATGGTTTTAAACAGATTGGGATAAGCGATTGATTTTTTTGGTGCGGTTCCGGTATAAGCGAGCTAAAAGCGCATGCTTCGGCCTGGAAAAGGTTGAGAACCGAGCATCCCGGACCCGGGATCGGGGAGGGGACTCGACAACGGAGAATGACCGATGACCCAAGACGATTACACATTCAACATTCAAGAAATGGGAGGGGTTCCGGATAAACCCAGGGAATTTTGCGGCGTTTTCGGCATTTACAATCACCCCGAGGCGGCGGAGATGACGTATCTCAGCCTCTATGCTCTCCAGCACAGGGGACAGGAAAGCGCCGGGATCGTCTGCTCGGACGGTGAAAGACTATACCGGCATGTGGGATGCGGCCTGGTCAATGATGTATTCTCCCCTGAAATCATCGGTCGGCTCAAAGGCCATCTCGCCATCGGCCACAACCGGTATTCCACGACCGGGACGGATCAGGTTGTCAATGTCCAGCCGATTCTCGTCAAATCGAAAGACGGCCTCATGGCGCTGGGCCATAACGGAAATCTGGTGAATTCCTATTCACTCCGCAGGAGACTGGAGGAAGACGGCGCACTGTTTCAGACGACGAGCGATACCGAGGTGATCGTCCATCTGATTGCGCGTTCCAAAGCGCCGGATTTGATTTCCCGCATCAGGGAGGCCCTGAAACAGGTCCGCGGCGCCTATTCGCTCGTCATTCTGACCAAAGACAAGCTCATCGCGGCGCGTGATCCGGCCGGCGTACGACCCCTGGCTGTGGGAAGGCTCGGAGACGGTTTCGTGGTCGCCTCTGAAACCTGCGCCATGGATCTGATCAGCGCCGACTATCTGCGCGATGTCGAGCCGGGCGAGCTGCTGATATTTGACGAAGGCGGCATGCGGTCTGAATCGCTGGATCAGCCTGTCCGGCCCGCCCACTGCATCTTCGAACTGATTTATTTTTCCCGGCCTGACAGCCAGATTTTCGGGGAGTATGTGGACAAGACCCGCCGGAAATTCGGGAAGACCCTGGCCGGAGAACACCCGGCCGATGCCGACATCGTGATATCCGTGCCGGACTCGAGCAATACGGCGGCACTCGGTTATTCGCACCGTACGGGAATCAAATTTGAGCTGGGTCTGATCCGCAATCATTATATCGGACGGACGTTCATTCAGCCCCAGCAGAAAATCCGGGATTTCAACGTGAAGGTGAAATTCAATCCCGTCGGCGGCGTGCTGGAGGGACGGCGCGTGGTGGTGGTCGAAGACAGCATCGTCCGGGGCACGACGCTCAGGATCCTCACCAAGTTCATCCGTAGAGCCGGCGCCAAAGAGGTGCATATCCGTGTGAGCTCGCCGCCGATCCGGCATCCCTGCTATTACGGCATGGATTTTCCGACCTGGGCCGAGCTGATCGCGGACAAGAAGTCCATCGAGGAGATCCGGGAGTTCATCGGGGTGGATTCGCTCGGCTATCTGTCGCTCGAAGGGCTGCTCGGTTCGGTGCCGGAGGGAGGCAATGGGTATTGCCACGCCTGCTTCAGCGGGAAATACCCGATACCGATTCAGGAAAGGGTGGACAAGACGCAGCATGAGGAGTGAGGAGAAAATACAGGATTTTCCAATGCATGAAAATCGATAGATGAGTTTACCATGAAACCCGTCGCACGATGGTTCGATCCCGTCTTCCTGGCGCGGCCGACGCTGATGTATCCCATCTGGATTTTCTTTCTGGCGGGATACTGGAGCGGTAGCCGGTGGCGTGCCGTTCCGTCCGTCACCCGGACCGATGCCGTCCTGATCGGGATCGGACTCACCGCGGTCATGGGGGCTGCTTACATCCTGAACCAGATCCGGGATATCGAGACCGACCGGATCAACCGGAAACTTTTTCTCCTCTGCGACGGACATCACGGCGTCCGGTTTGCGTACCAGGAGGCGGCGCTGCTGGCTTTTTCCGGCCTGTTTCTCGGATTCACCGCGGACCTTCGCGCCGGTACGTTACTCACCGTCCTCTTCCTCCTCGCCGGATGGTTCTACAACTATCCTCCGGCCCGTTGGAAGGACAGGCCCATTGCCGGCCTGCTCGTCAATGGCTCGGGCGGGCTCCTGATCTCCGCCGCCGGATGGATCGCGGCGGGCGGGGCGGGGTGGATTCCGCTCCGGTCGCTCGCCTATTTCGGCGGATTTGCGGCCGTGACGTTCAACACGATGCTGCCGGATATCGAGGGCGACCGGGCCGCGGGCAAGAGCACCTTCGCCGTACGGTACGGATTGCGGACGACCGTGGTCTGGGCGCTCGTCGCCATCACGGCGACCACGGTCCTGTCCTTCCTGTTCACGGAGTGGATCCTGTTCTACCCCGGACTGGCCATGATTCCCTTCTTTGCCTTCGCCCTGACCCGCAAGGAGGTGGGCGACGTGATCCGGGCGACGAAGTATTCCGTGCTCGCGATGGCGGTTGCGGTGTGTGTGGTGTTTCCCTGGTTTCTCGTTCCGGTGTTCCTTGTTTTCTTCGGCTCGAAATGGTATTACAAGCAGCGGTTCGGGATGGATTATCCGAATTTGAAGGCGAAGTAAAATCGTGCGGCGGCAGGTCGTCCTAAAATGGCGAGGAACGGGAGGCGAGAAGCGGGTTGGCAGTAAGCAGCTGGCAATCTGGTTTCCAGATTGCCATTTGGAAACCGCATTTTGGGGAGAACTTGCGTTTCGCGGGTATGGGGATTGTGAGACAAGATTTGACGGGTGAAGGCCGGCTGAATCAAGAATTCAATTCAACCCCATTTTTTCATCTCCGAAATTTTTTGTCGGTGATCTTCTGATCTTTGAAAAAGATCCCGGCCTGAAGAACGCGGGATGACAGGTTTTTTTTGATATGAACCCCGGGAAGGTGGCCCGGAACCGAGAACCCGGTTCAACGATAGAGGATATACGATAAACGAAACAAAGAGGAAACGTGAGAGTGATGTCCCGATCCCGCATCTTCATCGATCCCGGCCGCTGCGATTATTGCGGCACGTGCGTGGCGGTGTGTCCAGCCGACTCCATCACGCTCGAAGAATCTACGGTTTTTGTCGATGACAAAACCTGTACGCGCTGTCTCGCCTGCGTCCGGATCTGTCCGCTGGGCGTGCCGCGGGAGGTGTCCCAATGAAAAACGAATATGATGTCGTCGTGGCCGGCGCCGGACCGGCCGGGTCGTGGGCGGCCAGACACGCGGCGCTGGGCGGCGCACGCGTCCTGCTCCTCGAAAAGGATCGCGAGATCGGGCTTCCCGTACGCTGCGCCGAAGGGGCGCCGGTCGATCAGCTCCACGCGCTCGTGGATGTCGATCCGGGCTGGATCGCCCGGGAGATACGGCGCGGGATCATCGTCGCACCGGACGGACGGGAGGTGGAGGCCTGGTCCGGGGAGAAGGGTTACATCCTGCACCGGAAGTTGTTCGACGCGGGGCTTGCGCAACGCGCTTCCGAAGCGGGCGCGGAGGTCGTGACGAAGGCCTATGTGTCCGGCCTGATCCATAACAACGGGAAAGCGGAAGGCGTCCGCGTCCGGCAACTGGGCGAGGACAAGGAAATCCGCGCGCGGGTCGTGATCGGCGCGGACGGCATCGAATCGCGCGTCGGGCGCTGGGCCGGCCTGGATACGCATACGCCCGTGGCCGAAATGGAAAGCTGTGTCCAGATGACGCTTGGCAATCTCGATATCGATCCCGAAACGATCAAAATCTGGGTCGGCAGAAGCATCGCGCCGGGCGGTTATCTGTGGCTTTTCCCCAAGGGTCCGGGCTGGGCCAATGTCGGTCTCGGCATCGCCGGTCAATACGCCGCGAAGAAAAAGGCGATCGACTATTTGAAGGCATTCGTGGAACGGATGTTTCCGGGCGCCGCCGTCCTGTCCATCGTCGCCGGAGGCGTGCCGACCGGCCCGCAGCTCAGGACGATCGTCGCCGACGGCCTGATGCTGACCGGTGATGCGGCGCATCATACCGATCCGCTTTCGGGCGGCGGCATCACCAACGCCATGCTGGGGGGAAAGCTCGCCGGGGAGACGGCGTCCGACGCGATCCGCCATGGAGATGTGAGCGTCCGGTTCCTCAAACGGTATCAGAACGCCTGGGACAGGGCCCGGAAGAAAGATTTGCAGCTCGCCTATAAAATCAAGAAAATCGTGTACGATTTTGATGAAGAAGACCTGAACCGCATCGCGGATGTCGTGCTCGCACTCCCCCTCGAGAAGCGGACGAATTTTGCGATTTTCAAGGCGGCGTTGAAGAAACACCCCGCACTCGTTTTCCAGATGGCCAAGGTGTGGGTCAAATAATCACGGTGACAGGTGATGGACAATGGATTCAAAATTCGGGATTCAGAATTTAAAATAGTCGGCAATTGTCGATAGAGGGGTCTCAGGCGACAAAAGACGGTCATCGGGGAGCGGAGTTCAGGGGGGTGCAGGCATGAGCATGAGAAGATGATGTCCGCAGGAACCCGGAACCGAGGACCACGTATTCCGTACCGGTTTCAGCAAGGCGACAACACATGGAACAGAAAAGAATCTTCACCATTCCCAATCTGCTGACATTCTCGAGGCTTTTGATCCTGATTCCGATCATGATCAACGTGGTCCATGTACAGCGGGGATGGGCCCTGTTCTGGATTCTGCTCAGTATCGCGACCGACAATGTCGACGGTTATGTCGCCCGGAAACTCAAACAGGAGTCCGACCTGGGGCGGATCATGGATCCCCTGATCGACAAGATCAACCTGCTCGCAGCCACGACGTACATGGTTTTTTCCGCGGACTATGATTTTCCGCTCTGGTTTTATCTGTTCCTTTTCATTCGTGAAACGGCCGTGCTCGCGGGCGGTCTTTTGGTTCTCCGCAACCGAAAAATCGTGCTCGAGGCCAACCGGGCCGGAAAATGGTCCGCATTTATCACCGGGTTCACGGTCCTTTTCTTCATCATGGACTGGCAGCCTTTCGGTTGGATCCTGTTGTGGGGCTCCTGCGTCCTGACGATCCTGTCCACGTGGACGTATATCGAGACGTACAGGCGAACCGTTCGGAAACAGGGAAGGGGCGATGGGCAATAAGCCGTTGGCATCGTCACAGGAATCTCTTGACGCGGATCGTATTTTGTTGTCTCACCATCCGGACAGATCAGGACAGATGGTTTCATGAACCCCGAAGACGACAAAAAATGGGAACAAGGACTGAAGAAGTCCCGCGGATTCTGGGGCCGGATCCGACAGGTCTTTCAGAACCGGGAGCGGCCGGATGACGATGCGCTCGCCGGCCTGGAGGAAATCCTGATCGAGGCGGATGTCGGCGCCGGAACGGCGCTGGCGATTGTGGAGGCGGTCCGGAATGCCCGTCAGGACTCATCCCAAAAGCCCGACGAGGTCATCCGCCGGGAGATCCGCAGACGATTGATCGGACCGGAACAGCCCGGAACGCCGGGTCCGTCTCAAAAGCCCCACGTGATCCTCGTTGTCGGCGTGAACGGCACGGGAAAGACGACGACGATCGGGAAGCTGGCCCACCGGTATCGTCAAGCCGGAAAGCGGGTGATCGTCGCCGCGGCAGACACGTTCCGTGCGGCGGCGGGGGAACAGCTCGAGGCCTGGGCGAATCGGGCGGGCGCGGATCTGGTCAGACAGTCCCATGGCGCCGATCCGGCGGCGGTCGCATTCGACGCCCTCGATGCGGCGATCGCCCGCGGCGCGGACGTCCTGATCGTCGACACGGCGGGCCGGCTGCACAACAAGTCTCACCTGATGGAGGAACTGAAGAAAATCGCACGCGTTTTATCAAGGCGGATGGAGAATGCACCCCATGAGACATTACTCGTCCTCGACGCGACCACCGGGCAAAACGGTCTGACGCAATCCAAAACCTTTGCCGAAGCCGTGCCCGTGACAGGCATCGTACTGACCAAGCTCGACGGCACGGCGCGCGGGGGCATCGTGATCGCCATCCGTCAAGATTTGGGCATTCCCGTCCGTTTTATCGGGCTGGGCGAAGGGATCGGGGATCTGGTGCCGTTCGATCCCGTAGCATTTGTTGAAGGATTGGTGGGAAATCCCGAATAGGAGGCAGTTTGCAATTCTCAAACGGAGATAGGTCATGGGCAATCGGTAATGGGTGGTTCCGATATCCCACAACCGATAACCGATTACCATTGATCATTTAACATTGAACATCGAGAATTGAGCATTGAATATTGAAAAAAAGGTGACGTTGATCACATTGGGCTGCCCGAAAAATCAGGCGGATTCGGAGGTTCTCGCCGGTCAGCTCCGCGATGACGGATTCATCCTCGTGTCGGATGCCGGAGACGCGGACGTCATCCTCATCAATACCTGCGGATTCATCGAGGATGCGAAGGCCGAATCGATCGAGACGATCCTCCAGGCCGTGCGCTATAAAGAAAACGATCCTTCCCGGGAAGTCTATGTGTGGGGATGTCTGTCCGAACGCTATCGGGGAGAAATCGAAAAGGAGATACCCGAGGCGGACGGCTATTTCGGGGTGGAACCATTCCTCGAAATCCGGAAACGGCTCACGGGCCGGGAGAGGCCGTGCGATCCGGCGCGCAGGATTCCGCCCGATCCGACGCATACCGCCTATCTGAAGATATCCGACGGATGCGATCATCGTTGCACGTTCTGCGCCATCCCCCTGTTCAAGGGTGCATACAAAAGCCGTCCGCTTCCCGGTCTCCTCGAGGAGGCCCGTGCCCTGGCGGCGCAGGGCGTGAAGGAACTCGTGCTCGTGGCGCAGGACACCACGGCCTACGGCCGCGATCTGGGAGACGGGACGGATCTCGTCCGCCTGATCCGCGGCCTCGTACCGATCGCCGGGATCGCCTGGATCCGGATCCTGTATGCCCATCCCGCCCATGTGACGGATGAACTGATCCGTGTGATGGCCGAAGAGGAAAAGGTATGCAAATACCTAGATCTCCCCCTCCAGCATATCTCCGATCTCCTGCTCGGCAGAATGGGGCGGGGGATGACCCGTGCGGCCACGGAGGCCCTGATCCGGAAACTCAGGGACGGCATCCCGGATCTGACGCTGCGAACGGCGTTCATCGTAGGGTTTCCGGGAGAGACGGA
The DNA here is from genome assembly GCA_011046415.1 of bacterium. Lineage (GTDB taxonomy): Bacteria > Zhuqueibacterota > QNDG01 > QNDG01 > JABMRT01 > DSAP01. The sequence goes on from DSAP01000075.1 coordinate 27,603, forward strand.
TCGCCATTTCGAGGAGCTCCTTCATTTCACGGAGACGGCGAGATTCGAACGGCTCGGCGCGTTCGTTTACTCGCCGGAAGAGGGCACGCAGGCGTTCGGATATCCTGCACCGTCACGTGAGGACGCAGAAGCCCGATACAATGCCCTGATGGAAATCCAGCAGTCCGTATCCGAAGAGATCAATGAGGGATGCGTCGGCCGAATCCTTTCCGTCCTCATCGACGGCAAGGAGAACGACACACTCTTTTACGGCCGCACTCAGGGCGACGCGCCCGAGATCGACCAGACGGTCTGGATCGAGAACGAATCACGTCCCGGGGACATCGTGTCCGTGCGCATTCATACCGCCTCGGCCTATGACCTGGAAGGCCGCAGGATCGGGATTCCGTCCGAAAGGAGGGAATCATGTCCGTAAAAACGGTGCTTCTGTACGGGTGTTTCATGTTTGCCTACGCGTCGTCTCCCGCCCAGGGGCGTCACTTCGAAATTATCGGCCGTTCCGGGACGCCGAGTTATTACTTCGACATCGTGACTACGGCTTCCGAAGATTCAGGCCTGACCCATGTCGGCATATATGTCAAGGTCGCACATGATCAGCTCCAATTTATTCGAACCGAAGAGAACGCGTATTCGGCGCGATATGAACTCGATGTCACGGTGCTGAACGGAAAGAACGAACAGGTGGACCGGCGGGTCATTGAAAAATCCGTCCGGGTCTTTGCGTTTGAAGAGACACATGCCGCAGACCGGATGGATCTGGCCGAGGCGGATTTTCGGATCAATCCCGGCGAATACTCGCTGGTGATGAGCCTGACGGATCAGGATTCCAGGCAAATGAGCCGGCATCGACTCGACCTGAAAGTTCTCGATTACCGGGAGCACGATCTGAGTATGAGCGACATTCTTCTGGCCGATACGGTCACGGCCGATTCGGAAAGACGCCTGAAAGCCATGCCCAACGTCACCTGGGAATTCACGATGGACAGGAAACAACTCTTCCTCGTGCTGGATCTTTTTTCGACGCAGGACTGGGAATCGATTCCATTGCAGATGAAGCTGATTGGTGACAACAAAACCGTGAGGCATATCACAGAGCAAATTCAGAGAAAAGGATTCCGTTCTCCGGTCATTCTCCGATTGCCGCGGGAAGGACTGCAACCCGGGTTATACCGAATCGAAATCCTCGTCGGCCGGGATAAACACATCGACCGGCGCATCAAGAACCTGACGGTCCGATGGCCCGACATGCCCGGATACGCCCTGGATCTCGATGCGGCGATCGAACAGCTCAGGCACATCGCCAAACCCGGCGATATCAGGAAAATGAAAAGATCCGAAGGGGACGAAAAAAGACGCCTTTTCCTTGAATTTTGGGACTCTGTAGATCCCACTCCGGGCACGGCGACGAATGAGTTAATGGAAACGTATTATACCCGGGTCCATTACGCCAACCGGCACTTCGGGAACAGGCGGGAGGGGTGGAATACGGATCGCGGTATGGTATACATCAGGCTCGGCGCACCGGACGATGTCGAACGCCATCCCTTTGATATGCATACCAGGCCGTATGAGATCTGGATCTATTATCATCTCAGCCGCCGGTTTGTCTTCGTGGATGATACGGGTTTCGGTGATTACCGTCTGGTGACGCCCGTCTGGGACGAGTGGTACCGCCGGTAAGGCGGATGGGAGAAACGCGTGACGGGTCGCAGATAGCACGGGACAAGTGACCCGGTGCGGAAAGCAGGGAAAACCGTGACGCGAGAAGCAAAGCACGTGACACGTAACGCGTGACGCGTGACGAGAAGAAAAAGAAAGCAGAAAGCAGAAAGCAGAAAGCAGAAAGCAGAAAGCAGAAAGCAGGGGATGTCTTGTGGCCAGATTGCAAATGGGAGTATTCGCCTCCGGGCGGGGATCGAACTTTTTATCCATATTGAACGCCATCGACGAACGGCGTCTGGACGCCGATATCCGGATCCTCATCAGCAATAATCCGGAAGCCGGTGCCCTGAATTCGGCCCGGGGGCGGAATATCCCGGCCGGCGTGATCAACCGGGCCGATTTCCCGGATCGCGAAACGTTCGTCCGCGAGATGTTCTCCGTGCTCCGGAATCATGGCGCAGATTTCATCGCCCTGGCCGGATACATGAAGAAAATACCGGACGAGGTGATCCATGCCTTCGCCGGACGTATCATAAACATCCATCCCGCATTGCTGCCCGCGTTCGGCGGCAAGGGCATGTACGGCCGTTTCGTCCACGAAGCGGTCGTCCGGGCCGGATGCAAGGTGTCCGGTGCCACGGTCCATCTCGTGGATGACCAGTATGATCACGGCCCGATCGTCGCCCAGCGGGCGATTCCGATTCCCGATACCGACACACCCGAGGATGTCGCCGCGCGCGTCCTCCGGGTCGAACATCAGATTTATCCCGAGACCCTTCAGCTTTTTGCGGAGGACAAGGTCCGCGTGCGAAACGGGCGGACATATATCCGATGACGGAATCCGCTTCCCGCATGCCGGAAAAATGACGGAAACTGAATCCAATTTGCCGATTTGAACGGGACAGGGTCGATTCATCATGGAGGCGGACGGCTGAAACAAGACTTATTCACATTGACGAATCATGACAGGAGGGGGATTTGGCTAAAATCAGACGCGCCCTGATCAGTGTTTCCGACAAGACCGGGATTGTGGAATTCGCCCGGGAAATCAGCGGACTCGGCATCCAGATTATCTCCACCGGGGGGACGGCGAACATCCTGTCCGAACAGGGGATACCGGTCATCCCGATCCATGAGGTCACCGGATTCCCGGAGATGATGGACGGCCGGGTCAAGACGCTCCATCCCAACATACACGGCGGGCTGCTGGGTCTCCGGGATCATGGCGAACACATCCGGCAGGCGGAGGAACAGGGGATTCAATGGATCGATCTGCTCGTGGTCAATCTCTATCCTTTCGAGAAAACGGTCGCCAGGCCGGATGTAACTCTCGAAGAAGCGGTCGAGAACATCGATATCGGCGGGCCGGCCATGCTGAGGAGCGCGGCGAAGAATCACAGCTTCGTGACCGTTGTGACCGATCCTTCCGATTACGCGGCCGTGCTCGGCGAGATCCGTGAGACCGGAGAAACCACGCTGCCGCTCCGCCGGCATCTGGCCGTGAAGGTGTTCCGTCGCACGTCGGATTATGACGCGGCGATCGACCGGTTTTTTTCCAAAGCCTATCTGGATGAAGACAATATCCGGCTTCATTTCAGTGCGGGCCGGACGCTACGTTACGGTGAAAACAGCCATCAGTCCGGGACATTTTACCGTGATCCCGCCTGTGGGGAGTCATCCGTCGCCGCCGCAGAGATCCTGCACGGCAAGGCCATGTCGTTCAACAACTATGTCGATGCGGATGCGGCCTTCGAGGCCGTAAAAGACATTCGCGGACAGATCGCCGTGGCTGTGATCAAGCACACCAATCCCTGCGGATTCGCGACGGCCGAAACGGCTGGCGAGGCGCTCGCGCGGGCCTGGGAAGGAGATCCCATATCCGCGTTCGGGTCTGTCATTGCCTGCAATTCACGGGTCGACACCGCTTTTGCAGAATTCCTCAAAGGCGAACATGTCCGGCATACAGGATATGTCGTCCAAGACGGCAAACTGGTCCCCGAGCCCATACCCAGCAAGTTCGTCGAGGTCATCATCGCCCCGGATTATGATCCGGATGCGTTCGCGCTCCTTTCCAAAACCAAGACATTGCGCATCCTGAAAACAAGTGTTTCCGGGGCTGGCCCCTCCGAGAAGAAGACCTATCGGAAGATCACGGGAGGCCTCCTCGAAATGGATCGCGACCTTTCCGTTCTCGATCGATTCGAAGTGGTCAGCCAAAAATCGTTCGATGAAAGCAAGAAGGCACTTGCGGTTTTCACGTATACCGCCTGCAAGCATACAAAATCCAATGCGATCGTGCTGGGCCGCGAATATCGCCCCGGTTTTTTTCAGGTCATCGGCATGGGGGCCGGACAGCCGAACCGCATCGATTCGCTCCGCAAGCTGGCCGTGACCAAGGCCATCGAGAATCTTCAAATCGCCTATGATGCGCAGGGCTCCGGGGCGGGTTTCGAAGAATTTGTCCGGGATGCCTTTTCACAGATGGTGTTGGCGTCCGATGCGTTCTTTCCCTTCGACGACACGGTGCGCGCGGCCGCAGAATCGGGTGTGCAGTACATTGTTCAGCCCGGGGGGTCCATGCGCGACGTGGATTCCGTCCGGGCCTGCGACGAACTGGGTATGGCCATGGCCTTCACGGGGATACGGCATTTCAGGCATTAGCCTGAACGTTTCATGAATAGATCAGGTTGGATGAGGAGGCGGTATAAATAACAGAAAACAGGAGACGGGAATGGAATACGGAGAAGGGATTCCGGATGCGGAAACCAGGGATCCGGTAGCCGGGTGCACGCGGCGCCGGAAAAGAGACCCGGTCACACCGGGATCAGGCCTTATCACTTGTTTGACAACCCAATCTAAAGGAGAGATTATATGTACCCGGTTTTGCTGAAGTTGGGGCCGATAGAGATTCATGCTTACGGTTTGCTTCTCGCCGTATCATTCATGGTGGGGATCTACTGGGCGATGGCCCGGGCTCCCAGGAGGGGGATTTCGAAAAACGACATTCTGGATCTCTCTATTTTTGTGGTTCTGGGCGCGATCATCGGTTCGCGTTTGCTCTATGTCGTCACCCATCTCGAAGAGTTCAGGGGGCGCTGGCTGGATACCATCAATCCGATTCAGAGCACCGGCGAGGTTGGAATCTCCGGGCTCTCCATGCTGGGCGGGGTGGTGATGGTGATCGCCATAATAGCATTCTACTGCCGGCGGAAACATATTTCCATTCCAAGGCTTTGCGATGTGCTTGCACCGGTCTTTGCGCTCGGCATCATGCTCACCCGGATCGGGTGTTTTCTCAACGGATGCTGCTTCGGCATACCGGGCGATATGCCCTGGTGCATGGTGTTTCCAGAGCACAGTCCTGCCGGTTCGGTTCTTTTGGGGGTTCATATCCATCCGGCACAGCTTTATTCGTCTCTTTACGGACTGATCATCCTCGTGGTCATCCTGCTTCTCGATCGGAAAGAGCGACCCGACGGATTTTTGATGTCGGTTTTTTTCATGCTTTACGGCGTGGCCCGGTTTGGAATTGATTTCGTCCGTTATTACGAGACCTCCGTTCAAATTCGATTCGCAGGACAAATTTTTACGATCAATCAGGCCATTTCATTCGCAATGTTTCTGGCCGGACTGATTTTTTTAATCAGGATTCGAACGCGAAAGGATACCACAACATAAAAAATCTTGATTTTTACTTATATTTTCAATAAATTATGAAAATTCAAGCCTTGGGAAAGGCCCAAAAAGGGGGGTACCATGAAAACATGGGGACGTATTTCGCCGTTAGCCGGTATTGCGGTCCTGGGTGTGTTCCTGATCGGAGGATGTGCCAGCACCGGGCGACAGTCTTACCAGCCGCCGGATCAATATGAAGACATGGCCGATATCGATGCGCTGCTGGGCCTCGGAGACGCATCGGATGATATGATCGGAGAAGATGACGTACTCCGCCTGCTTGGTCTCACAACGGAGAGACCCACAGAAAGAACGGTTAAATCGGCCGCAGAATCCGGTTCGGACATCTCATCGTCTGATCCGGCAGGTTACCCGCAAACATCTTTCCAGCCGGAGAGTCAACCCTCCGCCCAGCCGTCTCCCGGCGATCTGGCATATCGTGAACCGGACAGGACGCCACCTTCACAGGCCGCCCCTCCACGAACCGCGACGGCCGCCACATTTGAGCAGCGCTATGAAGAGGCGAGGCGAGCCTATAACGCCAGGAATTTCCAGTCGGCCATTCAGCAATTCGAGGCGTTACTTTCCGAGAATCGGTCTCATGCACTGTCCGACAACTGTCAGTACTGGATCGGAGAGGCCTATTACGGGATGGGAAATTATCAGCGGGCGATTGCAGCCTTTGAAAAGGTGTTTACTTTTCCGAGATCCAATAAATATCCCGATTCACAACTCAAGCTCGGTTTAAGCTATTTGAGAATGAACAACACATCCCGCGCCGCCGAGGAACTTCAGAAACTGATCGATAATTATCCGACAAGCGAATATGTCAGTGCGGCCAGGCAGTATCTTGCCAGACTGAAGACGGACGGCACATCCTGATTCCGGATCGGGACAGCTTCCATTCGTATCCTGATGCGATTATTCTTCAAGTATCTGTTCCCTGAAGGTGGCGGTCGGGCTCTCCTTTCGGTCGAGGACAACGTATGAAAAAAAAGCTGAAAATCCTGATGGCGTTTTCCGAAGTCGCGCCGTTTGCAAAAACCGGGGGACTGGCGGATGTGGGCGGTGCATTGCCCAAGGCGCTCAAGGATCTCGGCCACGACATCCGCGTCATCATGCCTCAATACCGTGAGGTCAATGAACGCCGCTATATCCTTCGGGATGTCATCCGTCTCCAGAATATTTCCGTCCAGATGGGGGATGAATCGCTTCAGATTCAGGTAAAATCGGCGTTTTTACCGAATTCCAAGGTTCAGATCTATTTCATCGATTACAAACCGTTTTATTTCCGTGAAGGATTATACGTCGATCCGAAAACCGGAAAAGACTATTCCGACAATGCTGCCCGCTTCATCCTGTTCTGCAAGGGGGCGCTCGAGACACTCAGAAAACTGCAATGGCAGCCGGATGTCATCCATTGCAACGACTGGCAGACGGGTATGATCCCTTTCCTTCTTAAAAAGAAACATCACGACGATCCATTCTTCACAAAAACCTTTACGCTCATGACCATCCACAACTTCGTCTATCAGGGGATTTATCCGGCTACTTCCGTCCATCTGCTTGAAAACGGCGGAATCGCCGATCCTTCCGGATATCCGATCGTGGAGGATGGGACGCTGAATTTTCTTCGAACGGGGATCACGGATGCGGACTGGTTGAATACGGTCAGCGAAACCTACTGCCGAGAAGTTCAATCATCCTCCGAATTTGGATGCGGGCTGGAAGACCTGCTGAAGGCGCGTTCGAAGGAATTCGACGGAGTCATTAACGGTCTTGATGAGACGGTCTGGAACCCCGAGAAGGATTCCTTTATCGAGACATCCTATACCGCCGATGCGCCGGAAGGCAAACAGGAAGCGAAACGGTTGCTGCTCGAAAAGGTCGGACTGCCCTATCGTCCCGATGTCCCGGTTATCGGTATGACATCCCGGCTCACTTCTCAGAAAGGATTCGATCTGATCCAGGCGGTTTTTCCAAAACTAATGGAACTGGATGTGTATTTCATCCTGCTGGGTCAGGGTGAGGCCCGTTACCAATCCTTTTTCAGGGCGGCTCAAAAAAAATATCCCAAACGCGTCCATGTGTCTCTTACATTCGATGAATCCCTGGCGCATCGGATCGCCGCCGGTTCGGATATGTTCCTGATGCCTTCCTTGCAGGAACCCTGCGGACTCACCCAGCTTTACAGCCTGAAATATGGGACGGTGCCGATCGTCCATCAAACCGGCGGATTGGCCGATACCGTCAAACTCTACGATGGTACAAAGAATAAAGGAACCGGATTCTTTTTCCAAAAGCCTGACCCTGAGAAATTACTCGAAGCGATCCGGACCGCAGTCCAGGTCTATGCCGATTCCACCCGATGGAAACAACTCATGTTTCGAGGTATGACCGAAGATTTCTCATGGTCAGCCGCGTCCAGGAAGTATGTCGAACTCTATCAAAAAGCCATTTCAAAAGGATTGTAGCCCGATACAGGGGTTGGGTTTTTTAATAAGAGCATGATGATGCAAGGCATACAAATCTCCATACATCAGGTTGGTTCACGGCTCGATATCGCGTTGGTGATGGTGTCCGGATATGTGGATACCACCACTTGTCACGAACTTGCCGATGTTCTGAAGAGACTCGGCGAACAAAAACAGTGTCTCATCATCGTCGACCTGGGGGGCGTTTCCTATATCAGCAGTGCGGGATGGGGTGTGTTCATGGGAGAGATCAAGAATGTGCGTGAATTGGGTGGTGATATCAAGATTGTTCAGATGTCCCCGGAAGTGTTTGAAGTGTTCGAAATGCTTGAATTCAACCGGATTATCAATTATTATGAAACCATCGAAGAGGTCATCGATGAATTCGATATGATTCGCGGGATCGATATCAGCAATCCGGAGGAACGGATCAAAACCCCGCCCAAGAAAATGCAGGTTCAGGCATATGACGAGTCGTCCAGAAAACCTCCCGTTATCGCGCGTATTCTTCCACAGGCGAAGACAGAAGACCGGATGTCTGTCCGTGATCTTCCCCTGGTTGAGAAGATCAAGCGGATTGTGCTCGACAATCCGGTCATCAGTTCAGCGGGGATTTGTTCCACGTTGAAAACTGAAAAATATGGGAACGAAAAAGTTAACTGGTTCAGAATGCGTTTGCTCCTTAAAAAACAGAACCTTGAGACCAAAGAGAAACGGTACCGTTTTTACCGATCCCGATAAGAGGGATCAACAAACGGATTCATTCATCGCGGCATCCGCGTTTCAGAGCGGATGTTTTTTTATGGTATATGATTTGCTTTCTCATTCATGTTCAATCGATGGAATTTTTTCAACAGGGAAAGGAAGGTTTTATGCGTCGTGTCGTTTTCCATCGTAAATCTATATTTAATATATCCCTATTAATCGGTTTTCTCGTCACGCTCTTCCTTGTTTCTCCGGGTTTTTGTCAGGGTGACGGCGCACCGTTATGGCGTAAATCCGCCGGTTCGTTGACTATTTTCCAGCCAGGAGATGCCGTCCGGATCCAGGTCTGGGAACTTTATGAACAGCATACCAATCTGAATTTAACCGGAGATTATCCCATCAGCCCGGAAGGCACCATCATTTTGCCTCTGGTCGGTGAAATCAAGGTGAAAGGATTAACGGTTTTTGAACTGATGCAGACCATTGAGAACAAATTAAGGGCTTATATGCGCAATCCCCTGGTCTACGTCTATCCACTGATCAGGGTGACACTGCAGGGTGCTTTCCTCAGGCCCGGTTCTTACCGCGTTCCGCCAACCAGCTCGCTTTGGGATGTAATTGCGCTCGCAGGCGGACCCCGGGGCGATACGGATTTGAACAAATTACAGGTCGAACGGGGCGGTAAAGTGGTTCTGAACGACTTGCTGAACAGTTTTGAGAAAGGGTATTCCATCGAAGATATCGGGATTGAATCGGGCGATCAGATTATCGCACAAACACGAACGCGTCTTTCAATTCATGTCATTCTCGGGTTTGTGAATATGGCCCTGACGCTGGCGTTGCTTTATATCAGAATCCGGTACAGAACCTGGTAGGAAGCCGAAGAAAAGGCCGGCGAAGAACCGATATCCATTCAAATAATGGGTTAAATCAGAAGGGTCAGTGGTAAGAGGCGAGCGGCCACCGTGCTTCCCCATTTTGTGTTGGGAAAGATCAGATCACGCTGGTTTTTGAACCGTTCAGGCTAAATTTTAAAAGGTGGGTCATTCAACAATAAAACCTTCAGGTGGGACCATGCAAGAGTATTTCGATGAACAGGTTGAACAGGAAGTCCAGGTCGATTTCAAGCGTTATCTGATGGGTGTCCTGAAACGTTGGTGGCTTGTCGGCGGGATTTCAGCCGTGATTGCGATCCCATGGATCATGCATGTGAAAAGGCAACCCCCGATCTATGAGGCGGATGTCTGGGTCAGTTTCGAGAATGCGGGTGGTGGCGTCGTGCCGTCGGGGCTGCTCGAGAGTCGTCGCCGCAAACTCAAGAGCCGCACCTTTGCAACCGAGGTGACGGCCAGACTGGGGCTGACATTACATAATCTAAAAATTGAAGGGCTGCCCAATTATGACCGGACACAGGTTTTCAAGCATTTTTCGACAAAAAAGGAACCGGGGGCGATAGTCGGAGATTATGTCATCCGGCTCTATCCCTCGGGATTCGCGGCCATTTATCACGGCGATGTCAGGCTCGACAGCCTTTACTCCACCGATTTAGTCCGGGATACGCTCAGTTATAACGGACTGTATTTTTCTCTCAGACAGGAAACGGTCGATCATGCCCTGAAAATCTCTTTTCAGATTCGCGATTTTCAATCCACGGTTAATTCTCTGATCTCACGCGAGAATGTTTTCTTCGACCAGACCGCCACCCTGATGCGCGTCACCCTGAGAGACAACAATCCCAATCTGGCCAGTGAGACGGTCAATATGCTCGCCGAGATTTTTGTTCAGGAAATTTTAGAGATGCAGCGCAAGAATGAAAGTTATAACAGAAAACTGATCGAAGAAAGGCTTGAGCTTGCCCAACAGGATCTCGACCGGTCGGACAGAGAATTGAAGTCGTTCAGGAATTCCTATCTGAGAGGACTGGATCAGGAGACCCAAAATATTGTCCGGCGTATGGACGAGGTCGAACGTCAGTCGCGGGTGATGAAGATTCAGAAAGAGGAACTTGAATTGCTGTTGAGCAAAATCAATCCCGAGATGTCTGATTTTACCGATGGCGTGTCGGTGCGTTATATTTACCGTGAAATCGCCAGCCTGGGACTCTTCAGTCAGAGTTCAGAGATGACGGTCGTCCGGCAAGGATTGAGGGATCTGGATGCGAGACGGGGAGAATTGTTACGCAGGGGCCTGCCCGAACACAATCCTGAAATCAAGGAGATCAGCGATCATATCAGCGGGATCGAGATGAAGATCGTCCGGCTCGCAGAACAGACAGTGACCCAATTGGGAAGAGAGATCTCGGCACTGGAGAGTGAAAATGAAACGCTCCAGAAAAGACTGAGAATGCTTCCCGGTGAGGAGATGCGGCTGGTCCAGTTGTCGCGTCAACGGAGGGCCAACGAGGAAATTCATGAACTTCTCCTGAAAAGACATAAAGAAGCCGAACTCGCCGAGGCGGTGGCGCCGAGCAATGTTTTGATCATCGATCCCGCCGTTCCTCCGGCATATCCGATTTCAAAAGACAAAAAGAAAATGGCCTTGTACGGTCTTTTTGCAGGTTTCGGCCTGGGAATCGGGGCCGCATTCCTGCTTGAAGTGATGGATAAGAATATTCGCACCCGGGAAGACGTGAGCCGTTTCCTCAAACTTCCTATTCTGGGCGGCATTCCCCGGGTGAAATTTGATGATTATGAACTTCAGGATTCCGAAAAAGCCAAGAGTATCAGCTCCCAGATCGTAACGCACGATTATTCTCCGACCCCGGTCGGTGAGGCCTATCGGGTTCTCCGAACCAATTTGCTTTTCTCGAAGGAAATGGATTCCATGAAATCCCTGGTGATCGGGAGCATGACTCCCGGAGAAGGCAAGTCATTCACCTCGGCGAATCTGGCCATTACTCTGGCGCAGCAAAAATCAAACACCCTGCTCATCGACGCCGATCTGAGACGGGGTGTTTTGCATAACACCTTCAATTGCCTCAAGAAACCGGGACTGACCAATTATCTGACGGGCGTGGCGCCTCTGGGCAGCGTGCTTCGTGAGACCTATATTCCGAATCTTTCCCTGATCACATGCGGTTCCATGATTCCGAATCCTTCCGAGATTCTCGGGTCCCTGAGGATGCAGAAGTTTATCGAGGGCATCTCCAAACGGTTCGATTTCATCATCTTCGATACGCCTCCGCTTTATGCGGCCACAGATGCCGTGGTCCTGGGTACCCTGGTCGACGGTGTGGCCATCGTGGTCAGGGCAGGGAAGACGAACGGCGAAGAAGTCCGTCGCAGGCTCGAACTTTTCCAGAATGTCCAGGCAAAGATCGTGGGCGTCATCCTGAACGGATCGGGGATCGAAGTGGCCCATGAAGGATACAGTTATTACCGGTATTGATCATTCCAGGCTCAATGAGGGGATATGCGAATTCTGGTCACCGGCGGTGCCGGATTTATCGGGTCTCATCTTTGTGAGACATTGTTGGATGAGGGGCATCAAATCGTCTGTGTCGATGATTTCAATGATTATTATGATCCACGGCTCAAGAGAGAAAATATTCAGAATATCCTGAAAAACCCGAATTACTCGCTTTATGAATCCGATATCCTGAATTATGAGGCGATGGAATCGATTTTCGCGGATTACGGATTCGATATCGTCGTTCATCTGGCGGCGAGGGCAGGGGTGCGCCCCTCCATTCAGCAGCCGCGCCTGTATCAGAAGGTGAATGTCGAGGGCACGGTCAACCTGCTTGATCTCTGCGTCCGACACCGGGTTCCCGGCATGGTAATGGCTTCCAGTTCATCGGTCTACGGAAACAATCGAAAAGTACCGTTCTCGGAAAACGATCCGGTCGATCACCCCATATCGCCGTATGCGGCGACCAAGAAAGCCTGCGAACTGATCGGTTACACCTATCACGCCTTATATGGATTATCCGTCACCTGTTTACGTTTCTTTACCGTGTATGGTCCGCGCCAGAGGCCGGATATGGCCATTCACAAATTCACCCGGTTGATCGATGAAGGAAAACCGGTCCCGTTTTACGGAGACGGCACGAGCCGCCGGGACTATACCTATATCACCGATATTATCCAGGGGATCAGACAATCCATCGCGCGGTGCGAAGGGTATCATATTTTCAACCTCGGTGAATCCCGGACCATATCACTCGAAGATCTGATTTCTCTGATCGAGTCAAATCTGGGAAAAAAAGCCGTTCTGAAGAAAATGTCCGGTCAACCCGGCGATGTAAACATCACCTATGCGGATATTTCCCTCGCGAAACGAGTGCTCGATTATCGGCCTTCCGTTTCGATCGAAGAAGGAATCTCCCTTTATACGGAATGGTATCGAACCATGAAGAGCGGGAAGGCGCGATAAATGGTTCGGGAAAAGGAAGCCTTCCTCATCCGCTTGATGAAAGTCAGTGACATGATCATCGTCGGCGGGGCTTTCATCGCCGCTTATTTTGTGACCGTGTGGATCAAAGATTACCTCGATCTGGGGGGGCTGGCGTTTGCCTCCTCCTTTTCTTTCACAGGGGCCGTCGGTTTCATGAGACAGCATCTCGTTTTGGTCCTGGTCACGATTCCGACATGGATCGGCCTGATGTCGCTCGATGGCGTGTATCTCAATTTCCGGACGAAACTGTTTATCGAAACCGGATTCCGGGTTCTGCGAACCGGATTGGTTTCCATGCTGGCCCTCGGCAGTGTGGTCTTTCTGCTTAAAATGGATTTGACCAGCCGTCTTTATGTGGGGATTTTCGCACTGATCGCCTTCGGAGGGCTGGTCGTCGAGAAAGCCTTCTGGAAGAAATTCCTGGACTATTCATACCGTCAGGGATACAACCTCGTCAATATCCTGATCGTCGGTTCCGGGCGGCGCGCCCAGGATTTTATCGAACTGGTCAACGCACACGGCAACTGGGGATTGCGTATTGTCGGACTTGTGGATGACGATCCGAAATTGCTCGGAAAGCGTGTGATGAATTATGAAATCATCGGCCGGATTCGGGACATTCCCCGGATTATACGCGAAGGGGTGATCGACCGGGTCATTTTTGTGGTGCCGCGTCTCTGGCTCGACCGGATCGAGCCGGCGATTGAACATTGCGAACGCGAGGGCATCAACTCAGAAGTCTGCGTGGACCTTTTCGAACCCAAGCTGGCCCAACTCGTCCCTTCCAATTTTGCGGGAATCCCGCTGATCGCTTTTCGAACGTCCTCCGCGAAAGAATGGCAGCTTTTTGTCAAGCGGATGATGGACATCATCCTGAGTCTGTTCGCATTCCTTGTTTTTTCTCCGGCACTCATTTTCGCCATGATCGGCATCAAGGCGACCTCGCGGGGTCCCATTTTCTTCAGACAGGTGCGAAGCGGGAAAAACGGACGAAAATTCACGCTTTACAAATTCCGCTCGATGGTGGTGGGCGCGGAAATCCGGAGAAAGGCGCTTGAACGGCGCAATGAGATGAACGGACCGGCCTTTAAAATGCGCAGGGATCCCCGTGTGACGCGGTTCGGACGGTTCATGAGAAAATTTTCCATCGACGAACTCCCGCAATTTTTTAATGTCCTGAAAGGGGACATGAGTCTGGTGGGTCCGAGGCCCGCGATCCCCGCGGAAGTCGATCTGTATGAGTCCTGGCAGCGCCGACGTCTTTCCATGAAGCCCGGCATCACCTGTATCTGGCAGGTGAGCGGCCGTAACCGGATTGATTTTGACCGGTGGATGGAAATGGATCTGCAGTATATCGATCATTTTTCAATCTGGCTGGATCTGAAACTGTTGTTCCGCACCATATTTGTCGTGCTCACAGGCTACGGCGCATCGTGAATAGCACCCTGATACCATCTTGGAATCACCGGAAGGAGACGTTATGCATATTGCCGTGATCGGCACCGGATATGTCGGACTCGTGACGGGTACTTGTTTTTCTGAATTCGGTGTGGACGTGACCTGCGTGGATTCGAATGCCGAGAAAATACAAATCCTCGAATCCGGGGGCGTGCCGATCTACGAGCCGGGACTGGACACCCTGATCGCAAAAAATGTCAGGGACGGACGGCTTTCTTTTTCCACCAATCTTACGAAGGCGGTCGAGGGTGCTCTCGTAATCTTCATCGCCGTGGGAACACCGCCCAAACCAGACGGTTCCGCCGATATGCAATATGTCGATCGGGTGGCGACCGAGATTGCGCAATGCATGAACGGTTACAAAGTGATCGTCAATAAGAGCACGGTACCGGTCGGAACCGGGAAACGGATCAAGGGAATCATCCAAGAGCATCAGAAGAGCCCGGTTCGTTTCAGCATGGTCTCGAATCCCGAATTCCTGCGCGAGGGATCGGCCATCGAAGACTTCATGCGGCCTGACCGGGTGGTCATCGGGGCGGAAGATTCCGAGGCGATCGCGATCATGCGCGATCTCTATGCACCGCTCTATCTGATCGAGACGCCCATCCTGAGCACGAATATCGAAACGGCCGAGCTGATCAAATACGCTTCCAACGCCTTTTTAGCCACGAAGATTTCCTTCATCAACGAGATCGCGGCGGTGTGCGACCGCGTCGGCGCGGACGTCCACGATGTCGCCAAAGGCATGGGGCTCGACGGACGAATCGGACGCAAGTTCCTGCATCCCGGTCCCGGATACGGCGGTTCCTGCTTCCCCAAAGATACGTCGGCACTGCTCGATATCGCCCAAAAAGCCGGGTACGATTTCAAGATTGTCCAGTCCGTCATCGCGGTGAACGAACGGCAGCGCGAGGTCGGGTTCGAGAAAATCCAAGCCCACGCCGGCGACCTGAAGGGGAAGACCGTCGGTGTGCTGGGTCTTTCTTTCAAACCCAACACCGACGACATGCGAGACGCGCCTTCCCGGACGATCATCGAGAAACTCATCGAAGCCGGCGCCTCCGTCCAGGCATTCGATCCGGTTGCCATGGAGGAGGCGGGGAAGGTACTTCCCCGGATTACATACTGCGAAGACGCCTATGCGGTTGCGGCCGGCGCAGATGTCCTGGTCTTCATGACCGAATGGAATCAGTTCCGGAATCTCAACCTCGAGAAGATCCGGAAGGTCATGCGGACGCCCCGAATCGCGGATCTTAGAAATATTTACGACCCTGGAAAAATGCGCAAGCTGGGATTCGAGTATACCTGTATCGGGCGGGCATAAAGATTTGAAATGGTCTCAGGAAAGAATCCGACGACCAGTGGAATGATGTGTTTTATGGGAAGGGTTGTCGAGACAGGCGGCATGGGCAGAGCGTCCGCGAATGGAAATCCGGGTCATGCCATCCGGATTTTCGATTTGCCTTTCAGAGGAGAGAGAATTGACAGACATCAGACATCGGCCAGGAATCCCATGCATATTTTGATGGTGGCGCCCGAGCCGATATTCGAGCCGAGGGGGACGCCGTTCAGTGTGGTCGGGCGTCTGAAGGCGTTGTCCGACATGGGACATATGGTGGATCTCGCGACCTATCCGCTGGGAGGGGATGTGACCTTCCCCGGCCTGCGGGTTTTCCGGACGCCTCCGATCCCCGGTATCCGGAAGATCAAGATCGGGCCTTCGGCGGCCAAGCTGCCCCTGGATTTCTGTCTGATGATCCTGACCCTGATCCGCCTGATCCGCCGGCGGTACGACCTGATCCACACCCATGAGGAGGCCGGGTTCTGGGGCACGGTGTTCTCGCGCTGTTTCGGCATCCCCCATGTGTATGACATGCATTCGAGCCTGCCCCAGCAGCTGCGCAATTTCGAATTCTCGAAATCCGTATGGCTCCATCGTCTCTTCGTGAGCATCGAGCGCTGGATGCTCAAGTATGCGAGTGCCGTGATCACAATCTGTCCCGACCTTTACGATCAGGTCAAACGCCAGTCTCCGGACCGGGGATCCGTGCTGATCGAGAACGTGATCGATTACGCCGAGGTGTTCGGCGCTGTCTGCGATCCCGGACAGATTCAAAACCGGCATGCGCTCCGGGGCAAATGCGTGGCGCTCTACACCGGCACGTTCGAACCCTATCAGGGGCTGGATCTCCTGATCCAAAGCGCGGAAATCGTCCTCCGGAAGCATCCGGAGGTTCTCTTCCTCCTCGTCGGCGGGCACCCGGATCAGGTCCGGCAGTATGAGGCCTCCGTCCGCAGCAGGAAAATCGAGAAACAAGTCGTCTTGACCGGCCAGGTTCCCCCGCATGAGATTCCCGCCTATATGGCATGCTCTCATCTCCTGCTATCCCCGCGGATTTCCGGGACGAACACCCCGCTGAAGATATACAGCTATCTGAGATCCGGCATCCCCGTCGTCGCCACGCGGATTCTCACGCACACGCAGGTGCTTGACGATTCCGTCGCCGAACTCACCGATCCGACGCCTTCGGCGTTTGCGGCCGGCATGCTCCGAGTCCTCGAAGATCCCGCCCATGCGAAGCGGCTGACACGGAACGCGGCCGCCCTGTCCGAGCGTAAATACAGCACTGCGGTGTACCTGGAGAAATTTCGGAAAACACTCGCACTCGCCCTGGAGAGGGGCATTTCATAAATTAGGACTGAAACAGGAAATCCGAATTGTTGGATGAATCAGGCTGAACCATGTGCGGAATTTGCGGAATAGCATACAAGGATCCGGCGAGGGAGACGGATGTCCATGTCCTGAAGCCCATGTGCGACACCCTGCGTCACCGCGGTCCGGACGACGAGGGACAGATCGCGCTCGGACCCTGCGGACTGGGCATGCGGCGTCTTTCGATCATCGACCTGGCGACCGGTCATCAGCCGCTCTCCAACGAAGACGGAAGGTTCTGGATCGTGTTTAACGGCGAGATCTACAACTTCCAGTCACTCCGTCTCGAGCTCGAAGCGCTCGGCCATCACTTTCAGACACATACCGACACGGAGGTCATCGTCCACGGATACGAGGCGTGGGGCGACCGGGTCTGTGAACGCATGAACGGCATGTTCGCATTCGCGGTGTGGGACACGGAGAGGCGGCGTCTCTTCATGGCCCGCGACCGGCTCGGCATCAAACCGCTCTATTATTACGAGGACGCCGAGAAAATCGTGTTCGGCTCCGAACTCAAGGCCATCCTGAAGGCCCCGGACATTCAAAAAACCCTCGACCTGACGGCGCTCGGCCATTTTCTTACTTTTGAATATGTCCCCTCTCCCGGGTCGATTTTCAGGGAGATCCGGAAGCTCCCGCAGGGGCATACCCTGACCCTGGAGGACGGCCGAATCCGTGTCCGGCCGTACTGGCGGCTCGTGCCCCGGGAGATTCCGATCACCGAGGCGGACGCCCGGGACCGGCTTAAAGAACTCGTCCGGGACGCGGTGCGGCTTCGCCTGATCGCGGACGTGCCTCTCGGCGCCTTCCTCTCCGGCGGCATCGACAGTTCGATCCTCGTCTCCCAGATGGCCGGGCTCATGGAGCGGCCGGTCCAGACATTCTCCGTCGGATTCAAGGAGTCGTCCTACAACGAACTGCATTACGCGCGGGCCGTCGCCCGGGATTACGGCACCGACCATCACGAATTCGTCGTCGAGGCCGACGCCCTCGATCTGACCGAGAAGCTGGTCGGTTTTTTCGATGAACCTTTCGGGGATTTTTCGATTTTCCCCACCTATCTCGTTTCGAAAATGGCCCGCGATCATGTGACGGTCTGTCTGTCCGGCGACGGCGGGGATGAACTCTTCGCCGGGTATGACACGTACAAGGCGCATCGGTTCGACCGGTCCGTCTATCGCCGGATTCCCGCCTGGATGAGAAACGGAATCGTCCGTCCCCTGGCCGGGGCATTGCCGCCCACGGCCCAAAAGAAAGGGGTGGCCAACAGCATCAAGCGGTTCGTCGCGGGCGCGGCGCTGGATGAATCCCTGATGCACGCGCGATGGATGACCTTCCTCGATCCCTCCAACCGGAGCGCACTCTTCACGGACGATGTGCTTCGGACCCTTCGCACGGAGAATCCCTACCGTCCCATTCTCGATGCGGTTCCCGGCGATGAAACCCTTGACGATGTCACGAGAACTGGCTATATTGATGTCAGGACCTATCTGGCCGACGATATCCTCGTCAAGGTCGACCGGATGTCCATGGCCGCATCGCTCGAGGCGCGGGTGCCCTATCTGGATCACCGGGTCGTGGAATTCGCCTTCAGCCTGCCCCCGCATCTGAAGATGAAGGGGTACCAAACCAAGCTGCTGCTGAACCGTACCTTCTGGGACCGGCTTCCATCCGAGGTCCGGAACCGGGACAAACAGGGATTCAGCATCCCTATCAAGAACTGGATCCGCGGCGCGCTCAAACCCATGATGTACGATCTGCTCGATCCGGCGCGGATCCGGGGGCAGGGTCTCTTCCGCGAAGGATTTGTCTCGCGGCTCATGGATGAACACGTCCGGGGACGCGAAAATCACAGCCATACGCTGTGGGCGTTGATGGTGTTTCAGAAATGGAGTGACCTTTACGGATCACGGTAAATGGAACGCGGAGAAACGGGCGGAGGGGACAGTGATGGCCCTAAAGTCCAAAATCGATCAATCGGAACGGAAAAGCGTATCGGGTGATGAAAAGAGAACTTGAAATATTCAAGAACCGAACCTTCGATGTGCTGATCGTCGGCGGCGGGATATACGGCGCGGCGGCGGCGCGCGAGGCGGCCTCCCGCGGTCTATCCACGGCATTGATCGAGCGGGGCGATTTCGGCG
>DSAP01000076.1 GCA_011046415.1 bacterium
CCGCATGGCGATCGTGGATGAAACGGGCACCGCGATCGGCGAGGAATACACCCTGGCCCTGGCCGTCCGCTTCATCCTGTCCCGGAAACCGGGGCCGGTGGTCGTGAACGCCTCCACCTCCCGCGTGATCGACGAGATCGCGTCGGAATACGGGGTAAAGGTGACCCGCACGCAGGTCGGGGAAATTCACGTTTCCGGCAAGATGAAGGAAATCGGCGCGGTCATCGGCGGCGAAGGCAACGGCGGGGTCATCCTGCCGGACAGCCATCTCGGACGGGACGGCGTCCTCGCCATCGCCCTTTCCCTGCAGCAGCTTCTGGAGTACGGCGGCCCGGTTTCCCGCCTGTGGAAGGCGCAGCCCCAGTACGCGATGAGCAAGGAAAAAATCGGAATCGGGACGGCCGATCCAGACCGTATCCTGAAAGAGGTCGAGGAGAACCACCGGAATCTCTCGATGGACAAGATGGATGGGCTCAAAATCGCGGGGCCGGATTCCTGGGTGCAGATCCGCAAGTCGAACACGGAACCGATCATCCGCGTCATGGCCGAGGCGGGGACGAAGGAGGCGGCGGATGCGCTTTGCATTACCTATCTGGAAGAAATCAAACAACTTCTCGACACCCGGGACGTATAATCACAATGTGGATTGAATCTTTTTCCGAGCCGGCAGATACCGGGGAAACCGTCCGTGGAAAGGAGAGCGTGTCGTGAACGCATGGGGGTGCCGGCATCCCATCCACCGTCCATTTTCGTACCCGGCATGCCCCGTTTGAATGGAATGACCCGATTTCACAGACCATATCTTCTGATCTTTCTTTTCTTCGTCCTGGCCGCGGCCGGCGCGGCGGACGATCACTCCCGCTTTTCCAATATCCGCATCGAAAACGGCCGCCTGTTCGCCGATTACCGCCGGGAGGATCTGCTCGACGCCGAATTGCTGGACGGACTCCGCAAGGGGCTGACCGCATCCG
Organism: bacterium; assembly: GCA_011046415.1. Taxonomy (GTDB): domain Bacteria; phylum Zhuqueibacterota; class QNDG01; order QNDG01; family JABMRT01; genus DSAP01. The sequence goes on from DSAP01000076.1 coordinate 972, forward strand.
TCGAATATCAGATCCGGCTCTTCAGGGACCGGCCCGGCTGGGTCAAGCGGATCGTGACCGAAAAAACGCTGAGGCTGAAGATCGGCTGGGACAACTGGGAACGCCGCTACGTCCTCTTTTACAGACAGGATGACCCGGATCTCTTCACCGGGGAAGGACTCCTCTCCCGTTTCATGCACATCAACCTGCCCGTCTGCTCCGTGGAGGAATTGGATCCGGACACACCATACCGGATCGGAATCCGGATCCGCGTACAGCCCATGGCCGTCGAGAATCTGGACGAGATGCAGAGATGGCTGGCGGGCGAGGCCAGGGATCTCGGCACGGAAACGATCCGCGCTTCCCGGTCGCCGCTGAAGCGGATACGCGACAGCCTGCTCGGCGTCGTCGTCAATCTCGCCGGCTTCGGCGAGCGGGTCATCACCGAGACCGGCCCGCCGTTCGAGATCCGGGACGATGCCGTCCGGCTTGTCGGAGGCTCTTGACATGGCGCGCATCGCCGTCATCGACATCGGCACGCAATCGGTGCTCTATCTGCTGGCCGACTTCTCTCCCCCGGCCCATGAATCCATCGACCGGGACGCGGCCGGAATCCGCCTCGGTCTGGGCCTTGCCGAAACCGGGAAAATCGCCGCGGACAGGACGAAGGCCCTGGTCGACCGGTTGCGCGCATTGCGGACGCGGGCGGAATCGCGACGCGCCGACCGCATCGTGGCCTTCGGCACCCATGTCTTCCGCGCGGCTCAAAACCGGGATGCCGTGATCCGGACGGTCGCGGAGAAGACCGGGATCCGGATTCAGGTCCTTTCCGAACGGGAAGAAGCAGAATGGAGCTTCCGGGGCATCCTGTACGGAAGGGACGCATCCGGACGCATCATCACGGCGGACATCGGCGGCGGCAGCACGGAATGGATCGCCGGCACGGACGGGACGATGGAGGCGCATGCCAGTATCCCGGCCGGCGCCGTGACCCTGACGGAACGCTTCCTCCGCCGGGACCCGCCGGACCCCGCGGAATGGGCGGCCATGAAGCGGAAAATCGCCGGTTTGCTTGTCCCGGCGACCGCACGGCTCGGGATGGACGGCGCGCGGCTTTTCGCCTCCGGCGGCACGGCCACCACCCTGGCCGCGATGGAGCTCGGCATGAGGGACTATGATCCGGTCCGCGTGGACGGCTTCGTGCTCTCCGGGGAACGGCTCGCCGCATGGATCACGCGATGCCTATCCATGCCGGCCGCTTCCCGGCGCGGAATCCCGGGCCTCGAGCCGGGACGGGCGGACATCATCCCGGCCGGAGCGGCCGTCCTGCAAAGCCTGCTGGAAAGGACGGATTTGAAGGAGGTGACGATCAGCGACCGCGGCCTGCGCCACGGGATCGCGCTCCGGGAAATGCGGCGGATGGGATCCGCTTGACATGTCCGGACCGGATGTCGTAAATTAACCGTAGCCGCCGCACGGGTATTCCCGCATCCCATTCCGGAAAAACCCGGGATGTCCGGACGGCGATGAATGTTTTTTTGATCCCATGAACAAAGGACGACACCATGCTTTCGAAAAATTTCCGGCTCATACTCCTCGCGGCCTGCCAGTCGGCCTCCATGCTCCTTGCACAAAACCTGTATGGCAATTTGGACGGGGAGTCCCTCCGTTTCGTCACGCCCCGGACCCCCCGGGCCGAAGACACGATCGTCTTCAGGTATCCGGCGGAGGAGGGAACCGGGGCCGTTGCACTCGACATCTCGACCGATCTGCCGGCCTCCTCGGAACGGATTCCGATGGAGATATCGGACGGGGTGTGGCGGGCGACCTGGACGCTCCGGGACACCGCCGCCCGGCTCCTGCTCTTCGCGTTCCATGTGGACGACTGGATGGACGACAACGACGGGATGTATTACGAACTGCCCGTGTACGGAGACCGCGGCATACCGCTCCGGGGCGCCTTTGAGGCGGCCGCGCGATCTCTTTCGGGACTGGACGACCGCCGGCCGGAGGACCTCGAGGCCGCACTCGAACGGATCGAGCAGGAGATCCGGTGGCATCCCGTGAACTACGGCGCCCGTCTCTTCCGGATCACGCTGCTGTTGAAAAGCGACCGGCTCGATGCGGGAACCCGTTTCCGGATCGTGGAGGAGACCGAGGAGCTGAAAAAATCGCACGGCACCGATCCGGATTTCCTCCGATACGCCATCCAGGCGTACCGTCAGATCGGCGAGGAATCCCGGGCCGGATCGTATGAGGAGGCATTGATCCGCGTCGCGCCCCGGGATGACCAGGCGGTCCTGATCCGCATGGGCCGGATCCTCGAAACGGAAGACGCGGCGGTCCGCGCGGACCGGCTCGCGACACTCCTGAATGAAAATCCCGGTTCCCGCCACGCGGAGTCGATCCTTTCGCAGATGGCCACGGCGTACATCGCCCTGGAGGATTCCGGGAAAATGATCTCCGTCGGCGACCGGCTTTTCGAGACCGCCGAAACACCCCAGGGCGCCAGCGCCCTGGCCGGCCTGGCCGGATGGATGGCCGAGAAACGATACGATACGCGCCGCGCCGCCGCCTACGCAGGACGGGCGGTGCGTCTCATCGACGAAATGGACGACGCCCTGAGGCCGCCCGAAATCCCGGCCGCGGAATGGGAGAGAAACAAGCGCGCCGTGCGCGCCGGATATCTGGACATCCAGGGATGGAGCCGGATCCTGAGCGGCGAAGCCGAACAGGGCGTCGAAATACTGCACCGCGCCGCGGAGCATCTCTTCCAGCCGAATGTCTTCTACCATCTCGCCGAGGGGTATTACCGGATGGGCCGTCTGCCGGACGCGATGATCCAGTATGCCCGCGCCGCGGCCTTCGGCGGCGGGATCGGGAAGCTGGCCTACGAGACCCTCTCGGCAATCTGGAAATCCTCCGGACGTGAAGCGGAAGCCCTGAAGGCTTTCCTGGCCCGCGAAGAGCGTTGGGTGTCGGAAAACCACCGTTCACGCGTCATCGCGGGACAAATGACGCGGCCCGCGCCCGATTTCGAGCTGGAGAGCATCGACGGTGGATACGTGAGGCTTTCGGAACAGCGCGGCGGCGTGGTCCTCCTCTGTTTCTGGGCCACCTGGAGCCGTTCCTCGATCCGGGCCCTCGGCGAAATCCAGAGCCTGGCCGACCGGTACGGTACGGACATCCTTTTCCTGACCGTTGCCATGGATCCGGACGCGGAATCGGTCGCCCGTTTCCTGGACCGGACCGACATGATCCTTCCCGTACTCCTGAACGACGGGGTGGAGGAGACCTTTTCGCTCGGCGGCGTGCCCGTCATTTTGCTGATCGACCCGGACGGCGTCATCCGGTTCGAACACAAGGGGCACCGGCCGGATCTGGCCCAGTCCCTCGCCGTGCAGCTGGATGTACTGCTGAACAGGCCGTGATGCATCTCATTTTCGCCTCGGACCTCCACGGCCGGATCGCCTTATACGACGCACTGGAGCGTCTGGCCGCGTCGCATCGGGCGCAGGCGATCCTGCTCGGCGGGGATCTCCTGCCGCGGGGCGTCACGCCCGAAGACACGCTGGACATGCAGAAACAGTTCGTGGCGGATTTTCTGATTCCGTGGATGCGCGGGGTTTCCGGAGGTGCGACTCCGATCCTGGCCGTCCCGGGCAACGACGACCTCGCGGCCGCGTTCTCCGGGGCGGAAATCGCGGGACTCCGCAGGCTGAACCTCGAAGGCGTGCTCCTGGATGACCGGATCCGGATTCTCGGATACCCTTACCTCCCTCCCACCCCCTTCCCCTCCAAGGATCATGAGAAAATGGACCGCCGCTCGGACGGAATCCGGACTCCGAGAGGTCGACCGTTCATCACGGAGAATGGGAAAATCGAATGGGTGGAGGTCGCGGCGCTGTTCGCGCGGCGGTCCTCCATCGAGGAAGACCTTCTGTCCGCCCCGAATCCGAACGAAATGAGGACGGTTTTCGTCTCCCACGCCCCGCCCTACGGAACGCCCCTCGACCGGCTCCATGACGGGACGCCGGCCGGGAGCACGGCGATCCGGGAATGGATCCGGGACCGCAGGCCCGCCCTCTCGCTCCACGGCCACATCCACGAATCGCCGGAGGTCACCGGCCGCTTCTGGCACCGGATCGGGAACACGATCGCCGTCAATCCGGGGCAGACCATCCGTAACCTCTCCGCCGTCCGGATCACGCTCGGAGAATCCTCGGTCCGCCTGGAACACACGCACTATCCCCCGGAAGAAATCACCCTTCCCCTCGGAGAACACCGGAAGTGAAACGCCTCTTTTTCCTGGCCGGAATCGGCCTCTTCTCCGCGGCCGCCGCGCCGGCCCGGACCGTACCCCTGGGCCGGGAGGTTCATCTCCGATTGCCCGGACCCGTTCACTCCGTCCATGTCTTCCGCGCGAGGGACGATGCGTCCCGGGATCTGCTGATCTGCCATCTTTCGGAAGAACCCAGTCCCGGCCGGATGATGACGCTGTTCCGGGGTCGGGAGAACGGACCGGACACGGCCGGAGTCACGTTTGCGCTGCACCCGGACGACATCCTCTTCGATCTGACGGATCTGGACGGGAACGGGAATGCGGAGTGCGTGTTTCTGCGCGCGGACGGGATTTACAGGCGCAGTCTCTCCGGACCGGACGAGGATGCATCATGCCTGATCCGGACCCCTTCCGCCTTCACCGCCTCTGACCCGGCCCGCATCCGCCGCTTCCCCCTGGCTCTCGACCTGGACGGGGACGGACTGCCGGAGATCTGCGTCCCCGAATCCGGCCGCCTCGCGGCCTACCGGCTGCGGGACGGGAATTATGCGCTTGCGGCGTCGTTCGAAATCCGTCCGGCGTGGCGGATTCAGGAGTCCGGACGGACGCGGGTCACGCTGGACTTTCCCGCATACCGGCTCCTCGATTTCGACGGGGACGGGAAATTGGATCTGCTGGCGGTCTTCGACGACCGGGTCGACGTCTTCTTCCTGCGGGATTTTCCGGACGCACCCGCCGACCCGCCCGCATCTCCGGATCTGCGCATCGATTTGGGCGTCCACCGGATGCCCTTGACGGGACTCGAGACCCTCGCACCCGTCTCCTCGCGCATCGAGGCCCTGGATCTGAATGGGGACGGGGTTGCGGACTTCATCGTGGCCCTGGCCGCGCGCGCGGGATTCGTGGGCTCCCTTTCCCAGATTCACATCCACCTGAACCGGCGGGGACGGATCTCTCCCCTGCCCGACCGGGTCCTGACCGCGGACAACTTCCTGGGCGAATATCTCGCGGCCGATTTCAACGGGAACGGGCTGACCGACCTGGCCCTGTTCAATTTCAGGCCGGGCTACGGCGCGGCCGCGCGGTTCATCCTGACGCGCCGGCTCAGCCACACCCATGATTTCTATCTTATGCGCCCGGATGGATCTTATCCCGGCAAGCCGGACTTCCGGTGGACGGCGACCCGTAAACCGCGCGTCTCGGACCCCGGCTCCGCCATATTCGCCGCCTGTTACGCGGCGGATTTCGACGGAGACGGCCTGACGGATCTGCTGACCCCGGAGGACGAAAATCACTGGCGGGTTTTTCCGGGGAATTCCGCGGGGAATTTCGACAAGTCCCGGAAAATCACCGTGAACGCCCCCCCGACCCGCTCTCTCCTGATCGCGGACCTCGACGGCGACGGCGCGGCGGACGTCCTTTTCTTCTATCCCGGGGATCCGGAGAGAAACCGGCAGGTCCGGATCCTCCTCGGCACGCCGTCTCCAGGCCTGAAAGCAGAAACACAATAAAGCGGTTTTTTTACAGAAACGCTCATGCGCCAGATAACATGGAAGCGTTGAAATTGATCCGGACAGGACGATTTATCGAAATGGCCTTTCACCCGGAAAGCCTTCAAGAATTTATTGTCTGTTTCCGATTCAACGCGCGAATGGACCGACCCGATGAGGATCGGCCCCGGTCTCCGGTTCGTATTTCATGTTTCGTGACAGTCCATTCACAGTTTTCCTTCATGGAGATTGTCCGGCATCCACCGACGATATTCTGATATCCGAGTCGAAGAAAGTATTGGCTTTTATCTTAAAATTATCGTATGATACCACATGGGCCGATAAACTCCTGCCTTATTATACTTCAAAACAAGAAAATACAGAATACTGTCCCGGATTGGAAAGTCAGTCTTTCAGGAATGTATAAAACGATGCAGGAGCCGACCGCATCGTTCACTGTAGTCCAAACCCATTCCAAGGAGGAAGTCATGAAACCCAAATCACGCAAACCGGTTTTCGCAGGGATCGCCGTTCTACTGGTCTTTTTCCTGATCCTGCCGGTGGTCGCTCAGGACATCACGATCACCATCAAGGTGGCGCCCAACGTACTGAACTTGGCCAGCCAGGGTGAGGTTGTCACCGTCCATACCGATCTTCCCTATTCCCAGGTCGTGGTTGCCACAGTGTCACTGAATGGGATCGAGATCCAAAGTTGGAAATCAGACAGCAGAGGGAATTTTGTCGCCAAGTTCAACATGAATGACATCAAGGATTTACCCCTGATGATCGACGCGTACAACACAGTGACCCTTGCCGGCACAACGGTGAATCAGCAAAACTTCTCCGGCAGTCAGAGTATCCTGGTCGTCCACAATATCCCTCAAGGAAGATAGATCCGGAGAATTGAGATCGGACAACCGAACAATCCGGCTCCATGAAACCGTCGGTTTGTTCCTTTTTCCGATCGCTTCCCCTTCGAACGATCCGAACGCCCGGAACCCTGTCCCGGGCGTTTGTCGTTTTCGTCACGCCTGCAAGGACGACATCCTTTGTCCGGCCGGATCCATGGATTCCCTTGGGTTCATTTTTTATACCGATTATCTTGACTTTTCTATGATTTATCTTAGATTTCAGAGTATTCATTTTTTTCGGTTGTCATTTTGAAGGATCCATGTTTGATGACATACAACACACAGTCATCCTGATCATCGGCGGCGCCGGGGGCGCACTCGGCACCTTCCTGCTGCAGAAGTATGGCCTGGCCGCGGTGATCGCATCCTGTCTGGTGGGATTGACCGGAGCCCTGATCGAACATCTCGTCAAACTGCCCCATCTGGCACCGGTCGTCTTCACCGGTTCGTTCGTCGGCATGACGGGTCTGGCGATCGGCACCTGGCCCCTGATCGCGACGGCGAGATGTTTCGCCGGCTTCCTGTACGCCGTCTCTCTGTATGTGTTTTCACGGGTTTCGGCGGACGCCTGGGAACCATCGCGTTCATCAGCACGGTCATGTCCTTCTGCGTCCTGTTTCTGATCCGGAAAATGAGACTTTTTTGAGCCGCGAACGGAACACCCGGATGCATATCCGGAACAAATCCCTCATCCTGCTGATCCTCGGGGCCTGTATCATCGGCCTCTCGCCCATCTTCGTCCGGTTGAGTCAAACCGGTCCGGTCGCCACCGCATTCTGGCGGCTCTCGCTCTCGCTGGCGCCGTTCTGGATCTGGTCCCGCGGGACCCGGCCCGTCCCGATGGTCCGGAAGGACCGGCTTCTGCTGTGGTCCGCCGGCCTCTTCTTCGCGGCCGATCTGAGCGTCTGGCATCTGTCGATCGGATACACCAGCGTGGCCAACGCGACCCTGCTCGCGAACCTCGCCCCGCTCTTTGTCGCACTCGCGAGCCGGATATTTTTTCACATCCGGATAGGGTGGATCTTCATCGCGGGACTGATCCTTTCGGTCGCGGGCATGGGATTCCTGGCCGGTTCGAGCGCAAACATCGGCGGAACCTACCTGAAGGGCGATCTGCTCGCGCTGTCCGCCGCGGTCTTCTATGCGGGTTACATCCTCTCGGTCAAGGAACTGCGGCACCGGATTCCCACGCCGGCGATCCTCCTGGGCTCGGGACTGATCTCCTGCGCGGTCCTCTTCCCCCTCGGTCTCCTGGCCGGAGAAACCCTGCTCCCACAAGATATCCGGGGATGGTTCGTCCTGCTCGGTCTGGCCCTGGTCTGCCATGGCGCCGGACAGGGTCTGATCACCCTCGCGCTCGCCCATCTTCCGGCGCATTTCGCCTCCCTGACCCTGCTGTTGCAGCCCGTGGTCGCCGCCCTCTGCGCCGCGGCCCTGTTTTCGGAAACCCTGTCGCACCCGCAGCTCGCCGGCGGGGCGCTGGTCTTGTCCGGCATTTATCTCGCCCGCAGGCAGAACATCCTTTCCAATAACAGGAAATCATGATCGTCCGGTGGCGGGTCACCGGGGTCAAAGGTCTCATTTTTTCGCTTGAATCTGAATCCTGGCCTCTTAAATTATCCATCAGGCATCATAATCTCAAATCCGGAGTCGATAAAACCCTTTGACCGCACTGGATCATCTCGGCTGGAATTCCCATTTCCGGCGCCGGTTCGAAGAACTCGGAGACGGCCTGATCCCGGGCCGCATCTTCCGGGAAGAGAAGAACCGTTACGGCGTGTTCACCGAAGGGGGAGAAACCGCGGCAGGCTTGTCGGGCAGGCTCCGCCATCTCCTTTCTTCCGTGGAGGAACGCATCGTGGTCGGAGACTGGGTCGCCCTGAAACCGGAGCACGGCGGCTCCTCCCTGATCGAAGCCCTGCTGCCGCGCAGGACCTCCGTCTCGAGGAAACTCGCGGGGAGCCGGAAACGGCGGTCCGGCGGCGCGGACCGGGAACAGGTGATCGCGGCCAACATGGACGTCATCTTCATCGTGACGGGACTCGACCGCGACTATAGTCCGAGGCGCATCGAACGCTATCTCGCGCTCGTATGGAACAGCGGCGCCTCCCCGGTCGTGGTGCTGAACAAGGCGGACCTGTGCGGGGACGTGGAGGAAAAATTGGAGGAGGTGGAATCTTGCGCCGTCGGCGTGCCGGTTCACGCCCTGTCCGCGCGGGAGCCGGGGGAGGCGGAAGTCCTCCGCCGGTATATCCCGGCCGGCGTCACGGCCGCCCTGCTCGGATCATCGGGAGTCGGGAAGTCGACGATCATCAACACGCTGCTCGGGTTTGAGAAACAGAAGGTCCGGAATCTCAGCGAATCCGACGGCAAGGGCATGCATACGACTACGCACCGGGAACTGATCCGGCTCCCGGACGGGGGATTTTTGATGGACAATCCCGGGATGCGGGAAATCCAGCTCTGGGGGGACGCGGACGACCTCGATTCCGCCTTCGGGGACATCGAGAAAACCGCGGAAGACTGCCGGTTCCGGGATTGCAGGCATCTCGCGGAACCGGGCTGCGCCGTCCGTCTGGCCGTCGAATCCGGCGGCCTGTCGCCGGAGCGGCTGGCGAGCTATCACAAGCTGCAACGCGAGCTCCACTATCTCGAAGACCGGCAGCACAAACCCGCCAGTGTCATCGAACGGGAACGGTGGAAATCCATCCGGAAAAGCACGAAGAATCTTCCTGAGAAGAAGTCATAATATTTTGACACAATCCGATCGAGGAGGGGATCATGAAACCCATAAAGACACTCTTTCTGCTCGCCATCCCGTCTCTGCTCCTCGCCTACCCCGGCGAGGTGATCCGCTCCTTTCCCTCTCCTTCCCCCGCGCCGACCGGCCTGACCTTTGACGGGAAACATCTGTGGATGGCCGACCACCGCACGGACCGCCTGACCGCCATCGACCCGGAAACCGGAGAAACCGTGCGGGAGATCCCCTCCCCCGGTTTCTGGCCCATGGGGCTGGCGTGGGACGGCGAGAATCTGTGGAACGCGGATCAGAAACAGAATAAAATATTCCGGGTGGATCCCGCGGACGGCGCGATTTTGACCGTGCTGGACAGTCCCGCGGGACGGACCGAGGGGCTCACCTGGGACGGAAAAACCCTCTGGCTTTCGGATTCGAGGAACAGGAAAATCATCCGGATCGACCTGTCGGACGGCACGGCGACGCATTCCTTCGCCTCGCCGGGACAGTTTCCCCAGGGCCTCGCGTGGGACGGGACCTGGCTCTGGTGCGCGGACCGGCTTTTGGACGAGACCCACATGATCGACCCGGAATCCGGGGAGGTCTTCCTCATCGCGGAATCCCCGGGACCCTACCCTCGCGGCCTCGCGTGGGACGGCCTGACGCTGTGGAATGTGGACTACCAGACCGACAGCCTGTATCAGATGGTCCGCCGGGACGGGGATTCTTACCGGCTCAAGAACTCCCGCACGGCCCGCGTCACCTTCACCCATGAGTTCAGGGGCCGCGGCAGGGGAATCATCCGGGAGATGAACGCGTATCTCGCCATCCCCGAAAATCTGCCGCAGCAGACCATCCGCTCGATCCGGTTCGAACCGGAGGGGTGGCGGGAAGTCCGGGACCGGTGGGACCAGCGTTTCGCGCATTTCCACTATGAGGCGCTAAATCCGGAGACGCGGACGGCCTCCACGATGATCGTCGAAACGGAGATTTCCGAAATCATCTATTACATCTTTCCCGACCGTGTGGGATCGCTGAAGGACATCCCCCGGGAGATCCGCGAAAAGTATACCGCGGACGATTCGAAATACCGGACAGACTCGGAGTATATCCGGGACCTCGCCGCCGGGATCGTCGGCTCCGAGACCCATCCGTACCGCATGGCGCGCCGGATCTTCGATCATGTGCGCCTGACGCTGGAATACCAGCTCGAGGGCGGCTGGAACAGCGCGCCCGTGGTGCTGGAACGGGGAACCGGATCGTGCTCGGAATACACGTTCGCCTTCATCGCGCTCTGCCGCGCCGCCGGCCTGCCCGCCCGGTATGCGGGATCGATCGTGGTGCGCGGGGACGACGCCAGCCTGGATGATGTGTTCCACCGCTGGCCGGAAGTCTACCTGCCGGGCTACGGATGGGTTCCGATGGATCCCCAGGGAGGGGACAAGGAATCCTCCCGCGACCGGGCCATGAACATCGGCCGCCTCCCGAACCGCTTCCTCATCACGACCCGGGGCGGGGGCGATTCGGAATATCTGGGGTGGTATTACAATGCGTGGGAGACATTTACCACGGATCCGCAGGTCGAGGTGGAGATCGAAGCCTTCGGAGAGTGGGAGCCGATCACTGCGCCGGGTGAAGAAGCCCTGCTGGATCCGGGAGGCAAGTGCGAATAGATGGGTCGAAAGCGGCAGATGAAGTCGTCCAATTCGTCCTATACTTGTCCTGTCGATCGCCTGGAATTTGATCGCCTCCGTCGTCCTCGCGTGAAGCGGAGACGGCGCGATCACCACGTCTCATTCCCCCGCTTCCTCCTGCCTTCGCAGCCGGGACCGTTTATTCGGATCGAGCTCCATCTTCCGTAGACGTTCGGCCTTGGGCGTGACCTCGACCAGCTCGTCCTCTGCGATGAATTCGATGGCCTGATCGAGCGACAGAGGCCGGGGCGGCCGTAAGGTTACCGTGCTCTCGGACGTGGAGCTGCGCATATTGGTGAGTTTCTTCTCCCGCGTGATGTTCACCTCGAGATCGCCGCTCCGGTTGCGTTCCCCGATGATCATGCCGGCATAGACCGGCACACCCGGCTCGACGAAGAGTTCGCCGCGGTCCACCATGGCCAGGCTGGCGTAAGACGTCACCCGGCCGGGACGGTCCGCGACGAGCGCGCCGGTCGCGCGCTGGGGGATCGCGCCGGCCCAGGGCGCATATCCCTCGAGCAGGCTGTTCAGGACGCCCGCGCCCTTGGTCTCCGTCAGGAACTGGCTGCGGAATCCGATGAGGCCACGCGATGGGATGAGAAATTCCATATCCACGCGGCCGTGCCCCCCGTTATGCATGTGGACGAGACGGCCTTTCCGCGCGGACAATTTCTCGGTCATGATGCCGATGAACTCTTCCGGCACATCGAGGGTCACCCGCTCCACCGGTTCGAAAACTTTCCCGTCTTCTGTCCGCGTGATCACGCGGGGTCTCGAGACCATGAATTCGTATCCCTCGCGCCGCATGGTCTCGATGAGCACGCCCAGCTGGAGCTCCCCCCGTCCGCAGACCTCGAAGGCGTCGGTGCGTTCCGCGGGTTTCACCTGAATGGCCACATTGCCCAAAATCTCGCGATCGAGCCGTTCCTTCAGATGGCGCGAAGTCAGGTATTTGCCCTCCTTGCCCGCGAAGGGTCCGTTGTTCACGTAAAAAATCATGGACACCGTGGGCTCGTCCACGCGGATGCGCGGCAGGGGCCTGGGGTCGTCCGGATCGGTGATCGTGTCGCCGATCCGGATGCCCTCGATGCCGGCCGTAGCGACGATGTCCCCGGCCTCGGCCTGATCGACCTGGACGCGTTTCAGTCCCTGAAACGTGTATAACGCGGCGAAACGCACCTTTCTTCGCCCGTCCTCCCCACACAACAGGTACGAGGTGTTGAGCCGGAGCAGGCCGTTGACGAGCCGTCCGACGGCGATCTGCCCGACATAGGAATCGTAATCCAGATTCGTGACGAGAAACTGCGGAATAGCCGCTTCATCCGCCTCGGGACCGGGTATGCCGTCGCGTATCGTCTCGAACAGGGGACGCAGATCCCGGGAGTCATCCCCCGGCTTCAGATGGGCGACGCCGGTCTTGGCGTTGGTGTAGAGGACCGGAAAATCGATCTGCGTCTCAACGGCTCCCAGGTCGATGAAGAGATCGTATACCTCGTTGAGCACCTCCGCGATGCGCGCGTCCGAACGGTCGATCTTATTGATCACCAGAATCATGGGCAGGGCCCGGGCCAGCGCCTTCTGGACCACGAAACGGGTCTGGGGAAGCGGTCCCTCGCTCGCGTCGACCAGGAGCAGCGCGCCGTCCACGAGATTCAGGCTGCGCTCTACCTCTCCGCCGAAATCGGCGTGCCCGGGCGTGTCTACGATGTTGATTTTCATCTCCCCGTACCGGATGGCCGTATTCTTGGCCATGATGGTGATGCCGCGCTCGCGCTCGAGATCCATGCTGTCCATGATCCGTTCGGCGACCTGCTGATTTTCCCTGAACGTCCCGCTCTGCCTGAGCAGGCCGTCCACGAGCGTGGTCTTCCCGTGATCGACATGCGCGATGATGGCGACGTTCCGGATGTTCTCTTTTCGCATTCCCCTGGCCTGATTTTTTGAAATGAACTTGCGTGATTTCACCCTCCCCTCCTCAAAACGGGGAGTGCGTCGTCCCCTCACATCCGCCTTCCCGGTAAGACCCGGGATCGAATCAACGGGAACCGGCCGTGAAACGGACGAACCAAGATAATCGTTTTTTCGGGATTTCCAACGGTTTTTTTCGGGAGTGTCAGGACGGGCTGTCCAGAAGGAGAAGCAGATCCGGGGTCCGGTTGACGGGGATCGCGGGACGGGAGCCCGAATAGAACCGTCCGGCCTCATCCAGGGCGTCCGGGAGCGATAAACCGGCCTGGGGGACGCAGAAAAAAAGCCCGGATTCCGTGTAATACCGCGCCAGATATTCCTGCTCGGTCTGACCCGGCGTGGGAACCAGAATCGCTTTCATAGCCAGCGCGGCGACCTCCATGACCGTGGAGTATCCGGACCGGCAGACGATCCAGCGGCTGCGGCGCATCCATGTCGCCATGGCCTTCCGGTTCAGATGGGCGCGGATTTCGAGGCCTCTGCCTGGGATGTCCGGAAGCGGGGCGGAGGATCCGGGTTTGCCGAGCACGATCATTTTCCTCCCGGGCAGTGCGGAGGCATGACGGAGCAGGATCGCCTCGAAGAGGGAGCGCTGCGGTTCGGGACCCGAGACCAGGAACAGAACATCCAGGTCTTCCTGGATCGGGGGTCCCGGCGTCAGGCTCGACAGCGGCCCGATGTATCGGAGTTTTGGGTGACCGGCGATCCGTCCGCTGTGCGACAGGGCGCCGGAGAGATTGGGCGTCCCCGCGACATCCGGGATCAGGACAAGCCGGTAAAACCGGAAAAAGAAACGGTTGAACCATTCGCTCAGGAAGGCGGACCATTCCAGACCGCGCGGCGGCTGAAACCGGAGCTGATGCGTCATGAAAAAGGAAGGAACCCGGCGGGAGAAACATCCGTACCGGTTGTCCGAGATCACCAAATCCGCCCCCAAACGGCGGACGAGTCGCTCCACCGCCCGGTGTTCGCGGGCGATCCGGACAAAAACGGACGGAACCCGTAAAAGGAGGAACGGAATCAGCATCCGGGCGTTCCGGGCGTACCGGATCCCGTAATCCGGGAGCGCGACGCTGAGACATTCGGGAAATTCATCGCGGAGCAGGACCAGGGAACGCCCGGAGGAGGCCAGGACGACCCGGTGCCCTCCTTCAAGGAGGGCGCGAATGACCGGGATGCTGCGCGTGGCGTGGCCCAGCCCCCAGTCTAGCACGCAGTACAGGATCGTCTTCTTCATGCCGGAGGCCGGGTTTGGAGACCGGAGAAGCGCGCATACGCCTCATCCCAGGCGTCGCGATCCCCGGGAAAAAAGAGGGACGGTTCGAAGGAATCGGCGACGAGCCGCCGTCCCGAAGCCAGGGATTCCAGGTCTCCCGTGGCGACGGCCTGGATGATCACGTTCCCGATCGCCGTCGCCTCCGCCGGTCCGGCAAGAACGGGGATACCGCATGCATCCGCGGTGAACCGGTTGAGCAGGTCGTTCCGGCTCCCCCCCCCGACGATATGGAGGACCTCAATCTTCCGGCCCGTCAACCGGTCGATGTCCCGGAGAATCTGCCGGTAGCGCAGGGCCAGGCTCTCGAGGATCGCGCGGACGAACTGTCCCCGCGATTCGGGGACGGGCTGTCCGGTACGAACGCAGAACTCCCGGATCGCGCCGGGCATCTCCGGGGGATTCAGGAAGGAGGGATCGTCCGGAAACAGCAGGCTACGGAAGGACGGGGCCGATTTTGCCTCATGCATCAGCGCCTCGTGGGACGCGTGTTTCTCTCCCCATTGCGTGCGGCAGGCCTCGACGAGCCACAGACCGGTCACGTTCTTGAGAAACCGGATGGTCTCTCCGACCCCTCCCTCGTTCGTGAAATTGCTTTCGAGGGTCTCCTCGTTGATGAGCGGTTCTTCCAGTTCGACGCCGATCAGGGACCAGGTGCCGGAACTCAGATAGGCCCAGGGCCGGTCTCCGGCCGCGGGAACCGCGGCCACGGCGCCGGCCGTGTCGTGGGAGGCCGGCGCGATCACGCGGCAGACCCGGAGTCCGGTTTCCTCCCGGATCTCATTCTTCAGCGGTCCGAGTACGGTTCCCGGCGGACGAATCTCCCCCATCAGGCGGCGCGGCAGGCCGATCCGTTCGAACAGCGCCTCGTCCCAGGTGCGGGAATGCGCGTGGAGGAGCTGGGAGGTCGAGGCGATCGTATACTCGGTGATCCGTTCGCCGGTCATCATGAAATGGAAAAGATCGGACATGAAAAGGAGGGTCTCGGCCGCGTCCAGGTCCGGATGGCGGGACTCGACCATGCTCAGGAGCTGGTAGAGGGAATTGAGTTCCATGAACTGGATGCCCGTGGCCGCATAGATGTCCTTCCGGGACATCCGGCCGAAGGCGGTCTCCATCATGCCCCGGGTGCGGGTATCCCGGTAGCAAAAGGGATGGCCGAGGAGATCTCCGTTCCTGCCGACGAAGCCGAAGTCCACGCCCCAGGTATCTACCCCGATCCCCGTGACCGTCCCCCGCACCGCGGCCGCGGTTTTGGACAATCCCCGTTTCAACTCATGAAAGAGACGGGAAAAATTCCAGCACAGGTGTCCCCGGAAGGAAACCGGGGAATTGGGAAAGCGGTGAATTTCCCGGACCCGGAGCGTTCCGCCGATCTCGGCCAGCATCACCCGTCCGCTCGACGCGCCCAGATCCACGGCGATATATTTCCCGGACGACATCGGATGGCCTGAATTCCCGGTCAGGAGATATCCTTTCCCCCGAAATCCCGGGTTCTTCTCCTCCTCTGTTTTCTCATCTGGACGCGGCCGATCCGTACAGGGGCCCGAAATTCCTGCAGGCCCGGTAATCCGCGCCCTCGGTATCCGCCGTGCCGAAGGCGTTCCAGGCGGAAGGCCGGAAGATGCGCTCTTCCGGGACGTTGTGCATGTTGACGGGGATGCGCAGAATGGACGCGAGGGTGATGAGCCGGTCTCCGATGTGGCCGTAGCTGACGGCCCCGTGGTTCGCCCCCCAGTTGGCCATGACGGAATAGACATCGATGAATGCGCCCCGACCGGTCCGGATCGGTGAGAACCAGGTCGTCGGCCAGGTCGGACTGGTCCGGCGGTTGAGGGTTTCGTGCAGCCCGGAGGGTAGATCGACGGTGTATCCTTCCGCGAGCTGGAGCACGGGGCCCAGCCCCTTCACCAGATTGATCCGGGACATCGTCACCGGCATTCCGCCCCGCGTGAGGAACCGGGTGGAAAATCCCCCGCCCCGGAAGTATTCACGTTCCGCCGGGCACCATTCTGTCGCGCGGAGGCATTTTTCCGCCTCTTCGTGCGTGATCTCCCAGAACGGCTTGATGGCCGGTCTCCCCTGAATGGACTGCTGTCCCGTGCCGTCCAGGGCGGCGGGGCCCGAATTGATCAGGTGTATCATGCCGCCTTCCGCCTCTTTGGACAGGACATGGCCGGTGACCCGTTTCACCGCTTCGGGACTCCAATACGTGCGGACGTCGGAAAAGATCTGCGCCGTGCCGGTAAGCAGATGCCCGAACAGCATGGCCGTGCCGTTCAGCGAATCATTTTCCGTGGCGACGATATAGGGCGGACGGATGCCGTTCCAGTCGAAGGAGGAATTCAGGATGGCTTCGAGGAAATCGCCGTTCGGAAAATGATCCGTCCACTGGCGCTGCCCCTGAAATCCCGCGGCGATCGCGTTGTGTCCCAGCGCCTCCTCCCCCCACCCCATCTGTTCAAGAACCGGATTGCCCGTCATCAGGTCGCGCGCGATCAGAGTCATCTTCACGACCATCTGCCATTCCTCGTCTTTCCGTTTTCGGGAGGACCGCATCTCCGGCCAGTTGGGATCTTCTCCCTCGGGACAATTCGCCCGGACCCAGGCCAGGGCTTTCCTGAATTCTTCCGGATCGTAAATCTTTTCGTTCATTCTGCGGACAAACTCGCTCATGTCCACGGATTCATTCCGCATGCCGAGATAATCGGAAAAGAACCGGTCGTCCACGATTGAACCGGCGATGCCCATCGAAACCGATCCCATGGAGAGATAGGATTTTCCGCGCATTTCGGCCGCGGCCAGTCCGGCCCGGGCAAAATTCAGGAGTTTCTTCTGCACATCGCCGGGAATCGCGGTGTCGCCGGCATCCTGCACATCCCGGCCGTAGATGCCGAACGCGGGCAATCCTTTCTGGGTGTATCCGGCGAGCGCCGCGGCCAGATACACCGCGCCGGGCCGTTCTGTGCCGTTGAATCCCCACACGGCCTTGGGGATCAGCGGATCGGCATCCATCACCTCGGTGCCGTAACACCAGCACGGCGTCACGGTCAGGGAAATGCCCGCGCCCTCGCGCCTGAACCGGTCCGTGCAGGCGGCCGCCTCCGCCGTGCCCCCGATGCAGGTGTCTGCGATCACGCACTCCACGGGCAGGCCGCAGGCATGGCGCAGGTTTTCGGTAAAAAGCTTCGCCGCGGCCGAGGCCATGGCCATCGTCTGATTCTCGAGGGATTCGCGGACGCCCCCGCGCCGGCCGTCTATGACCGGACGGATGCCGATCTTGGGAAGGGATCCCTTCAGGCGCTGAGTCGGAGGATTCATCTTCATCTGAGACATGGATGGCTCCCTCTGATTTGATCGCGAAGGATTATCGGTCAGAGACAGTTCGGACCGGCATCGGACGTTGCGTCGCGTATGCCGGATTCCGGACGTTCAGCCGTGAACCGGTCCGGATTCATCCGGCCCGGCATGTCGATCCGCCCCGGGATGTTGAGTTGTTTTCGGATTTCCATCAGCTTGGCGATTTCTTCCGGCGGGATTTCCTGGACCCGTCCGATCTGCATGGCCTTATGGAGGATTCGGGCCGTATGTTCGAGCGTCTCCATCCGGTGATAGGCGGTCATCACATCCGCGCCGAGGGTGAGCGCGCCGTGGTTCGCGAGCAGCACGGCGTCCGATTTCCGGAGGAAAGGGCGGATCGCGAGGGGGATTTCCGGCGTGGAGGGCGTGCCGTAGGGCGCGATCCGGACCACGCCGAGCGTCAGCACCGCCTCGGGAAGGATATGTCTGTCGAGGGGGATGCCGGCCACGGCGAACGCGGTCGCAACCGGCGGATGCGCGTGCACCACCCCGCAGACGTCTTCCCGTTGCCTGTAAACCTCGATGTGCATCCTGACCTCGCTGGAGGGGCGATACCGGGAATCCGGGGTCAGGAGGACACGGCCGTCCGGATCGACGCGGAGGATCATCTCCGGGGTCATGAACCCCTTGCTCACCCCCGTCGGCGTGGTCAGGAGGGTGCCGTCCTCGCAGCGGACGGAGATATTGCCGTCGTTGGCCGCGATGTATCCCCGCTGCCAGAGTCTCCGGCCGATCTCCAGGATCGTCTGAACCGGATCCGATTCATTACAGATCATGTCAACGCTTTCTGTGATTGATTGCTTCCCTGGGGACAACGGATAAAAAGTTACGAGTTACAAGCTCCTCTTTAACTTATAACTTTTAACTTATAACTTGTTACTTGTCTTCTGAAATCTTAAAACCGTGATCCTGACTTCTGCTGAGATCCCGGCGCCTGATGTCACTTTCCCCTCCCCAAGTCACCCGGAATAATTGATCCCGATCTCCTCCGCATCCCTGAGGAGCGGCAGTTTCGCATCTTTCTCGGAGAGGACCGGATCCGGAACCGGCCACGCGATGCCGATTTCCGGATCATCCCAGCGGATGCCGCGATCCAGGTCAAAGGCGTACTCGGCCGTGCATTTATACATGAAATCCACCGTGTCGCTGAGCACGCAGAATCCGTGCGCGAATCCGGGAGGGATGTAAAGCATTTCGGAGTCGTCGCCCGTGAGGGTAACCGAAATCCATTTGCCGAATGTCGGGGATCCTTTACGGATATCGACCGCCACATCGAACAATTCCCCCTGAAGGACGCGGACAAGCTTGCCCTGTGCCGCGGGCTGCTTCTGATAATGCAGTCCCCGGATCACGCCGTGGATGGAATGTGAATGATTGTCCTGCACGAAACACCCGTCGATCCCCAGCCTGCGGAATTCGGTGGCTTTATAGGTCTCTTCGAAATATCCGCGCGCATCCTGAAAGCGCGCGGTGCTGATAAGCAGGATATCCGGGATTTCAAGTCGCTGACAGGTAAAGGGCATGCGTGATCCTCAATGAAAATGACTGTATCAGGGGAACAATTTAAGAAGAAATCGAACCGATTGCAAACCGGAAAACAGGATCAGGATCCGGCCTGCGCGCAATAATCCGGATATTCACGCCGCAGCAGGGCCATCGCACTATGCGCGAGGGATTCATTGCGCAGTTTATTCCTGAGAATTTGCGCCGTCCGGTAAATGGCCCCCGCGCGCATGGGACTCCTGGGGAATCGTTTGATATAAGCGCCGAATATCGACACCGCCGCCTTGTAATAACCGTTTTTTTCGAGCATCAACGCCGTATGATACAGATTGGATTCGGACAAATCCTGGTGCATGCCGAGTCCCTTGACTTCCTTGAAAACATTCAGGGCGCCCTCAACGTCTTCCGTCTCGAAAAGTGTCTCGAGTGCGCGGTTATAATGAATCATGGCGTCGCCCTGAAAACCCCGCCTGTAGACCAGGCGTGCCATCTCGAGACGCGCCGTTCCGTCCTCGGGAGTTTTCCTCAAAAGCGTCTCCAGACGGAGGACTTCCTCCATGGCCGCCGATTCGGTCCCGGCGGCCGCGGTCACTGCGGCGAAATCCTGCCGGAGGGATGATTCAGGCTGTGATTCCACGGCGGAAACGGAACCGGATCCAGGCTCCGACTCGCCGCGGTCCAGATATTTCGTCACGATCGCGAATAATCCGCCGAATGCAAATCCGCCGACATGTGCCCAGTGCGCCGTGCCGGTTGCGAATCCCTGCCGGGCGTAAAACAACTCCTGGAGGAACCAGAAAGGCAGAACGACATATGCCGCCACGGTAAATGTGCCGACCCGGACTCGGATCAAAAGCCAGATAAAATACCAGAAGCGGATTTTAATATTGTAGTGATGGATGAGAAACGCACCCATTACGCCTGCCACGGCGCCGGAAGCACCGATCAGGGGAACGGTGCTGCCGGCTGAAAAAGAAGTATGAATGAGACAGGCCGCGATTCCGGATGCGAGATAGAAAACCAGAAATCGGGCCCATTTCCAGTCGTCTTCGATATTGCATCCCACGATCCACAGAAACAGCATATTGAAGAAGACATGCATGAAACCGCCATGCACGAACAAAGAAGTCAGCATCCGGGAGATCTGGGGAGACGCGGGAATATACCCCCATTGGTTGTAAAACATCCCGGTTCTTTTCTCATCGAATGTCTCGATGAGATTCTTCCATTCTTCATATGCCTCATGATCCGTGGAGACCAGCCCTTCACTCAGAAATCTCGCATGCACCTCTTCAGGAGAGAGGGTATGCCAGGAAGCGGGATCCGATCTGTATGCGGACGATTCGGTGAGAATGGAAATTTCGATCTCGAGCAACCGCTGATTGATGGCGGCCAGTTCATCCATCTGACGGGTGACGATTTTCTGGGTAAAAACCCAGATCAGGAGATTCAGGGTGATCAGCCCCATCGTGAGATACGGCAGTCTCACGGTGTCTTTCTCTGTGCGTATGGGAAGAAATAAAAACATCGCGCTCCCCCCGATGGCATCATCTGATCAACCGGTAACCGGATCGGACACCCGGTTCGTCGACGGAAAGCAATTACAAATATTATGCCATAATATTATTTCAGGGGAAATTCCAGACAATTGACCGCCGGATCTGTCGCGCGGCCCATATTCATGACCGGATTGTGCTTATTCTGAGGGGCAGGTCTGGTTGGGAGGAAGAATTCTCATTGCGCTTTCCTCTATCGCGCGTCGATGCGCCTGGCTGAGATATTCCCGGACGCCCATGTGCCGTATTTCAGAAAACAGGGCGATTCGGTGCTGCCTGAGATCGGGATTCAATCCGTTCAGTACGGCACAGGATTCGATCGTCTCGCATTCCCAGCAACCCGCAATCTCCTGATGTTCGCAGCACCGGCGTACGCGGCAGTTCTTCGAGGCATCGCTTAGCCTGCAGATCCGGGTGCAGCGCAGGGAATCGAGTTCGCACAGCGCGTCTGAAAATCGCCGGTAATCGGCCAGATCACGAAACCGGCCCGAGAACTCATGGACGCCTTCGGCCGTCTTCTGAAACTGCGCATCCTTGAGACGGCGGAGCAGTTCTTTGGCCAGGTCTGCGATCTCGCCCCTGTATAGATGGCAACTTCCGCAGTAATGGCCGCAGAATGCAATCCACGTTTCGCTGATCGGAATGGATTCCATGGATAAGCGGGATCTTTGGGTGTCACGCATGATGCAGTCCTCTGATGATCGGGACTTTGAATGTTACCCATTTTTCTCCGGGAATCCAAGCAAAATATCCCGTCACCGGAGATGGGAGATCGGCAGACAGGATTTCTTGCGTCCCTGAAAAACGGACAAATACCGCCATCCGATCGATTCAAGACGTTGAAGGGCGTCTTCGAAATGTCGGGCGATTTGTCCCGGATGATGGGCGTCGCTGCCGATGACCACATCGATCCCTTTTTCGAATGCCATCCTGAGTATCCGATCATCCGGATAGGGTTCATGCATCACGGCGCGATCGACTCCCCCCGTATTCAATTCGATCGTCAGATTGTGCTCGCGTATCCGATCGAGTATGTCCGCGACACGCTCCCAGTCGACACTTCCCGGGAATCCGAGTCCCAGCTTTTTGGGAAGATCGAGATGCGCAATCACATCGCACAGACGTGAACGGATCAGGGCTTCGAGGGTGTCCCAGTACCGCCGCCAGAGTCCGGCGGTTCCGCCCAGTGCGTCGATCCGCGCCTCCAGGTAGTCCGCATCGTAATCGATGACGATCCCGTCGAGAAGATGCACCGAGCCGAATACCACATCATAGGCATGTTTTGCGAGTCCGGCAGCCGTATAGGATTCATGCCCGGGCAGATAATCGATTTCGGCACCCAGCCGGATGCGTATCCGATCCCGGTACCGAACCCCGGCTTCGCGAACCTCCGCCAGATACCCGTCCCACATCCCTGAAGGCACCACGCAATCCGGCACGTCGATCCGGAACTCCGGGGGATAGGGAAAATGTTCGGCGAATCCGATCTCGGTCATTCCTTTCCGGATCGCAGCCTGAACCATCCCGTCGACGGAACCCGCGGCATGTCCGCAGTATCGGGTATGAAGATGATAATCGGGTGGAATGCGCCTCTGCATGAGTATCCCGCCAATTGTCAAATTGTCAATCGAGCGTGGAGAATCCCGACGCGTTCCAGACTGTCCCCAAAGGACAACCCCCGACGACAAGTATCGGGGGGGCGTACGGAATTCGTTGACAGGCGGGATCAATCCCGTTTAAAAATCGAATAATCCGGATGATCATAGTCCGTCGATCCGGTGCCGTTGAGTTTGAGCATGGCCCTGACCTTCAGCGGCAGGCCGAAACAGTTGATGAATCCCTCGGCGTCTTTCTGGTCATAAACATCGTCCTCGCCGAATGTCGCATAATCTTCGCGGTACAGTGAATAGGGCGACTGCCGGCCGGCGATCATGACATTACCCTTGTAAAGCTTGAGTTTGACCGTTCCGGTGACGTGCTTCTGGGTGCTGGTCACAAAGCCGTCCAGCGCCTCTCTCAGGGGCGTAAACCACTTGCCGTAATAGACCAGTTCGGCGTATTTCGGGGCCAGGGACTCCTTGAAATGCAGTGTATCGGCGTCGAGAACCAGGCTCTCGATTTCCCGATGGGCCGCGTAAAGCAGGGTGCCGCCCGGAGTCTCATACACGCCGCGTGATTTGATGCCCACCAGCCGGTTTTCGACCATATCCACGATCCCGATGCCGTTTCTGGATGCGATCCGGTTCAACCGGATCATGATCTCGAGCGGGGAGAGCCGTTCACCCTCCACGCCCACGGGAATACCCTTCTCGAAATCGATCTGTACCGCTTCGGGGTTATCCGGCGCCTTTTCGGGCGGTGTGACAATCTCAAACAGGTTATCAGGGGGCGCTTTCCAGGGATCCTCGAGAATGCCGCCCTCGCTCGAACGGTGCCAGAGGTTGGTGTCGTTGCTGTAAATCTTCTCTTCGGTCACGGTACAGGGAATGTTGTGTTTTTGGGCGTATGCGATCGCCTGTTCGCGGGACCGGATATCCCATTCGCGCCAAGGTGCGATGACTCTCAGTTTGGGATTCATGGCCTTGAATGTCAGTTCGAACCGTACCTGATCGTTGCCCTTGCCGGTACAACCGTGTGAAAGCGCATCGGCGCCTTCCATCTCTGCGATTTCGACCATGCGTTTGGCGATCAGGGGACGGGAGAGCGCCGAACCGAGCAGATACCGCCCTTCATAGATGGCGCCGGCTCGCATGGTGGGGAAAATGTAATTCCGGATGAATTCATCCCGTAAATCCTCGATGTAGACCTTGCTGGCGCCCGAGGCGAGGGCCTTCTCCTCGAGACCGTCGAGTTCATCGTCCTGACCGACACCGCCCGTGACCGCGATTACTTCGCAGCCGTAATTTTCACGAAGCCAGGGGATGATAATCGAAGTATCCAGACCACCTGAATAGGCCAGTACGGCCTTACGGACTCCTGCTTTCATTCCTGCTATGCTCCTTCTTTCAGTCTCTTCATGGATATTGGATTCTATTTTGAAGCGATAATCTCGTTCAGTTTGTGCATGACAGACCCGACATCTTCAGGGGATTTGGTTATGACAAGGATCGTATCGTCACCGGCGATCGTGCCGATTATATCAGACCACCCGATCTCATCCAGGCACTTTGCCAGCCCCGAGGCGTTTCCCGAAACCGTCTTCAACACCAGAAAATTATCCACAACGATACTGTCGGTTAAAAAATCGACGAGTTCTTTCTTAAGCATCAATCCGACGTGAAACATTTCCCGTTCTTTCGTCTGTACAAAACGGAATCGTCCTTCCTTGCTCCTGATCTTGATGATGCCCAGTTCCTTCAAGTCTTTCGAAAGTGTGGACTGGCTGATCTCGATACCCTGTTTCGTCAATTCATCGAGCATGACCTGTTGTGATTCGACATTCTCCGACTCGATCAGCCTGAGGATGTGAAAATGACGGTTTTTCTTGCCCATGTCATTGACTCCTTCCAAACCGGTTCAAAGGGAAACGCACGGCGGACTACCGACCCGATGCGGAAAAAACCTTCCGGAAGACGTTATTTACCGTTCAATATATGAATAAATTCATTCGAAAACAATATATGAGTGAAAAGTATTCGTATTGGATTAAAAAAGTTGGAAATGAGAAATGACCTGGTTTACCGGATCAAGTGAGCCAGATAGATCAGTTTGATTTCACGGCTGCTGCCCGGTACGTTTTCCCGGTTCTCGAGGATGTTCTTCCAGCAGAATTCGACATAGAACCGCTGGGCCACGGACCACCGGACCCCTGCATTAAGATACCCTTTTCCTGCCCCGAGGGTGTTGTCGCTGTTGTCGTTGATGGCCGCGTCATATTCTCCGAGGACGACCAGGTCGGGATTGATCCATTTGTGAAAACCGGCGAACACATTGAGATCCCTGTCCCCGTCCTCATTCTCGAGGCTGTAATTCAGGCCGGCGTGCATCCCCAATCCGCCCAGAAACGAGGTGTTCTTGCCGGCGACGGCATAAAATCCGCGTGATTTGATGGCATAGCGTTTCATGGATTTGTGATAACCGCCGTATCCCTGGGAATTAAATCCGATCATCACCGCGGGAGAAAGCATCTGCTCCTCGAAGAGCAGGTACTGCAGATGCACGCAGGGCAATGGATTCATCTCCGGCTTGCCTGTGCCGATGATATTTGTCCCGCCGTAACTGACGCCCATCCCGAGATGATCCGTGAGGCAGACGAGCACGGAAGAAAGCAGCCCGCCCCCCGGATAGATACGCAACTCGGCCGACACGACGCCCTGATGCAGTGCCCGGGCAATCGGGACATCGATTAATTGTCCCAGCCCGAGGGCGCCCGGCTGCGAGAAAATGATCGGAACGAACAGGAAGAATACAATCAACCCGCGAATCAGAGCATGCATGGACAGGTTCTCCTGCGTATTTTCTTTTGGGAATGGTAAAAAATACAGGAAATCCGCACCAAAGTCAAGGTGAATTGATCCGGAGCAGGATAAAAAAAAACCTGCTTCCAAAAAGAAAGCAGGCCCTTATCCGTGATTACGTTCTCGTTTCAGAAAAGGTAGAGGAGTGAAAAGAGCACCCTGCCCATCTGAAGTTTCTGACCGATATAAAGATCCGTAGCCGGATCATAGATCGTCGTTTCCCAGGAGGTCCTGGCATAGGAAATGCGGAGAGATGCCTTCGGATTGACCTGAATATCCGCTCCGCCGGAGAAGACTGTCCGGTCTTCTTGGCTCGATTTCTGAGTATAAGGCGCATTCACACTGGAATAACCGCCGAGAATCGATACGGGCATGCCCGGAAGGCGGACCAGGGCCCCGACCCCGTAATCCCTGACATTCCTGAATTTGCGCCGGATATCGAGATTGGTCTGCCCCATCGTCCCGCCCACAGGCGGATCGGACTTGTAACGGATCTGGCTGTAATTGTTCAGGGCGAGATCCGCGGAAAGGAGTACGGGACCCCGGGAATAGGAGACTCCGCCGCGGATCAGCCACGGAAACTTGACTCTGTATTCGAACCGGCCATCTTCGGAGTAAGCGGTCTCGGAATATCCGTCGTCCCAGGTGAACACCTCGGAATAATCCCACGTCTCACTGCATTTCAGGGTAACGGGGGTCTGCAGCGAAACCCCGATGCGCAGATGATCGTTCACCCGGACCAGCGTGCTGAGCGTAAAATTGACGCCACCGAACTCGGTCAGCACATGATCGGTCGCGGTGGAATCCGCGATGGGAAGACCTCCATATACCGGATCGAGTTCCGCGAATTGCCAGGTATAATCATTGTCGCCCCCCCAGAAATTGACCGCCCCACCCAAGAAAAGACCCGGCGCCATTTCGATCGCCCCGCCGAGCGAGGTATTTGAGAAGGCTCCCTCTTCGTTGCGTGACTGTTGCCACGTGGCCTGATAATCGGCGTTCGGACTCACGAATTCCGACACAAGCATGGCCTGATCAAACTGCCGGACACGGTGATAACTGAGTCCGAAGACGAGACTCCCGCGCATCGTGGGAACCGGGACGACGACGCCCAGTGCATGCAGCCTTGTATAGTCGGTCTCTTCCGTGGATTGCTTACCGAGAAAAGTCGCTCCATTCGAAACGGTCAGGAAGGAGAAGGCACCGCCGATCTGCGGCGATTCGATCTGCCCCAGACCGGCCGGATTATAATGCAGCGCCGTGTAATCATCCGATACGGCGGTGAAGGCGCCGCCCATAGCCTGGCCCCTGGCGCCGACCGGCCAGGCATGTCCCCAGACGAAGGGAGGGTTCTGTGCGCCGGCCGCGACCGGCAAGGCAAGGAGAATGAGATACTTCACTTTCTGGGCATACCGCATCATTCACTCCGAGATTCGTTATCTTCTGGATGTCCGGCCACTACTGCTGCTTCCACTGCTGCTGCTTCCACTGCTGCTGCTTCCACTGCTGCTGCTTCCGCTGCTCCGCGATGAACCGCGGGATCCGGAACTCCCGGAAGGGGTACGGGATGTCCCGCCCGAAGAGGAGGGACTGGGCGGGCTGTAAGAGGGTCCGGATGATCCGCTGCGCCTTTCCTGAGCACCGCGGGAAGAACGACTCCGCGTGCCGGAATCGGCCGGTGGTGTACTCCGTTTCGGTTCGGAAACGGCCGGACTCCGGGTCGAAGTCTCCGATGTACCGGTACCCGTCCTCTCGGTGCGCCGCGTGGAATAACCGCTCCCGGCCGGAGTGGTCGATCGGGCCGCAGTACCCGGTTCGGTACGGGTCCTGGACGATGAAACCCCGGCCGTGCCGGGCGCTTCACCGCCTGCAGCCTTTCCGAGACGGGTTCCGCCTCCTGTCGCAGCGACCGGTACGGACGTATAATTCCCACCGCCCGCATATACACGATCCCGCCGCTCGAAAGTCCTGCGCTCCAGCGTTTCAGGCGCATAGTATCCGCGCCAGTAGGTATAATAGGGATCGCGATAGCGCCATGGATAATAATATCCCGGACTATACATCCAGTTTACCGAAGAATAGCCGTAGTACCATGGATCCCAATACCACGAATTCCAGTACCAGGGATCATAACGCCATGACCAGTACCGGTAACGGTACCAGGAAGGAGAAACCCAGAACGGATCAAAACCGCCGTAACCGCCCCACAAATCACCGTAAATATAATATTTATTGATGACACGGGTCTCGCTGTCTGCATCGGGATCGAATTCATCGTAATACTGGTTATCGACATATTCGTCAGAGGCCCGACGAATCGTCCGATCCTGAGGCACCATGACGACCGTATAGCATCCCGTTAAAAATATCAACATCAGAAGAGATGCCGATACGCCGAGGAATCGCTTGGTTTTCATTGCCTTCGCCTCCTTTCCGACGCGCACAGGTTTGATTCATAATATTATACGTACCAAAGCGGAACTTGTGTTCCATATTTCGATGTTTTTTTCTCAATGGACAGTTTACGTCCGGTTTTTTATAAAAACAACCCTTTTTTCCATAATCCCTCTGGAAACCTTACTTGTGGAACCTGCAGGAGGATTAACACGTTTAAACAATAAAATGCGATTCCATGGGGGCTCTCATATCAGTTTCTGCATCTCTGACCCACCTGGGCACACATCATATATGGGAGCCCCCTGATTGATTCCCGATAATAATGTTCCGGCAAAAAAAAAGCTGCCTGACAGGCAGCTTTTTTTTAAATATTGTCTTGTCCTCTTATCCCCAACCTCTCTCCTACTGCTCTTCGACCGGAAACCCTGTTATCGGTAATTTTTGAATACATATTTCAACCTGATTCATGTATGATCCCGGTTAAAACGGTGGGACGCCGGCCTAATCTGCCAGCACGCCGACAAATTTTCTGTCCTTTTTCCTTTGATACGATACATGTCCGTCGCTCAGGGCAAACAAGGTATCATCCCTTCCGCGTCCGACATTCACACCCGGATGAAACCGGGTACCGCATTGGCGCACCAGAATCGAACCGCTCGTCACCCGTTCCCCTCCGAACCGCTTGATTCCGCGGTGTTGTGCATTGCTGTCGCGTCCATTCTTGGAACTGCCGACGCCTTTTTTATGTGCCATGGATTACTCCTTTTTCTCGATTTCGGGAGTTCCCCGTTCCTTTTTAACGGCGGCCTTCTTAACCGGTTTAGACGACTGATCCGCCGCGGCCGCCTTGGATTTTGCCGTTTTCGGTGCCGCCTTGACGGCCTTGGGTTTTGGTGCCGCTTTCACTGCCTTGGGGGGTTTTTCAGCCGAAACAGATTCGGTTCCTGACGACAAAGATTTCCCGGCCTTCGCTGATGCCTGTTTTACAGACCCGATTTTCTCGATAATAATCTGTGTATATTCCTGGCGATGGCCCCGCAACACATTGTAAGTCTTGCGTCGTTTCTTTTTGAAAACATTGATCTTTTTGTCTTTACCGTGCGCGAGCACTTTCACCTGGACCGTGACCCCGTCCACGATGGGTTTACCAACCTGGATATGATCCTGATCGACAAGCAGCAGTACCTGATCCAGATTCACGGAATTTCCGGGCTCCACATCCATTTTGGGAACGCGTAGTACCTGCGACTCTTCCGCCTTCCACTGCATTCCGCCGATTTTCACAATGGCATACATCTCTGGAATAACCCTCCTTCGACAAATAAAAAAAAGCTTTTAAATATAACCAAATAGGACCCCGAAGTCAAGTAAAAGCATTTTTTATCAACGTTGCTTTTCTGTCTCGACGGCCTGCATACCGGATCGTTCGCGGCTCTCCCTCGGCGAAAGCAGTTTAAAATCCTCGTCTTTCAGGTCTTCCGCGGGACGGACCTTGATTGTGATCAGATGTTTGAGCATGAGCTGACGAATGCGGCTTTTCAGGCCGGAGGTCAAATATCCCACCAGATCGGGATGGACGTAGAGCACGAAACGCCTCTGCCTGGATTTGGATTTCAGGTGTTGGATCCGTCGTTCGATCTGGGTAATGATGGTGCTTTTCGCGGGAATGCGTCCGAGTCCGCCGCAGCGCGGACAGGCCTCGCTGTATCGGTATAGCAGACTGGGGCGCACGCGTTCGCGTGTCAGGGAAACGAGTCCGAAGTCATTCATCGGCAACAGATCGAATGCGGCCCGATCCTTGTGCAGTTCGCGCCGGAATTCCGAGACGAGACGCTTGCGGTTTTGATCTTTCTGAAGATCGATAAAATCGATGACGATGATGCCGCCGATATCCCGCAGCCTGAGCTGACGCGCGATTTCCCGGGCGGATTCGAGATCGATCTGAAGCGCATTTTTCTCATGGTCTCTCTGACTGATCGAGCGTCCGCTGTTCACATCGACGACAAACAGGGCCTCGGTCTGATCGAAAATCAAATGTCCCCCGCTCTTCATCCAGATCTTGCGGGAAAAACTCTTGGTGATCTCGTCCTCGATCTTGAATGTATCAAAGATGGGCGGTTTTTCCCGGTACAGCGTGAGTTTCGGGAGGAGTCCCGGTGAGACTTCTTTCAGATATCTCTTGATCTCGCCGTACAGTTTGCGGGAATCGACCACCAGGCTGTTGATATCCGGAGAAAACAGGTCGCGGATCACACTGGAGGTGATGCCCATGTCTTTATGAATCAGACTGGGCGCCTTTTCTATCTTGCTCCGTTCTTCGACGCGTGCCCAGGTGCGAAGCAGATTATCCATGTCGGATTTGATGGTCTGGACATCCTTGCCCATGGCGACGGTTCGTATGATGAGTCCGAATCCGTCCGGGCGCAGACTTTTCGCGAGCATCCGGAGACGCCGTCTCTCGGCCGGGTCTGAAATTTTCCGGGAAATACCGACCGTGTTGTTGTGGGGAACGAGGACGAGAAACCGGCCCGGCAGCGAAATGGCCGTCGTCAACCTGGATCCTTTGGATCCGATCGGTTCTTTTGTGATCTGAACCAGGATTTCCTGGTTCTTCTTGAGCGAGGTATTCCGCGAGTGCGTCTGGGGCCGGCGGCGTCTGCGTCCGGGACGCCGGGGAGGGGCTTCTTCGTCTTCGACGCGTTCGGCCAGGGCGCTGAATTCATGGACGTTTTCTCCCACCTCAGAGAAAGGCAGGAAACCATTCAACTCCAAACCGAGATCGACGAATGCCGCCTGCACCGCATCCACGACATTCTCCACGCGTCCCTTGTAAATATCCCCCACCATGCGTTCGTTTTCCGGACGTTCCACGAAGAGCTCTACGAGCTGTCCGTCTTCCAGAATGCCGATGCGCGTCTCGGTCGGGGAACTGTTGATGATAATTTCCTTTTTCATGTATTTTTCCGTAATCTGCGGAGTACAATCCCGCATCAAATTTTTTAATTACTGGTTATTGCGGAGCACCGCCTCGATCGGGGTCATCCGCCTGCCGTATTGTTCGATAAAAAGGCCGGTCCGTTCAATAAAGATCGGATCGGGAAAGGGTTCATAGGCGGGCCGGATGGCCGTCAGCACTTCTTCGGGTCGGACCGTTCCCGAGGGGCCGGTCTTAACCCAGAGCGACATGCCGTTGTCGAGAATCTCCGCGGAGATCACAAAGAGCCGGACATCGACGGCCTTTTCCCGCCGGGTGATCTTAAAGGTGTTTGATCGCATCAAATCAACCAGGCTCTTTCGAAACGAATCCGTACAGATGGGATTGGGCCAGTCGATCCGGTAACTGGCCCTGTTGATGGCCTGTGACAGGGATTTCTCGCGGGTCTGTATCATCACCGTCTCGAACACCTCGAAACCCTGTGGCAGATGGCCGTTGAGTAAGGCCTTCAGGTCATGGGGGTACGGCGCTTCGATATCGAGATCGAAATATTCGGTACACCCCGTGTAGCCCAGGGGCAGCGGGGGACCCATCGAAATTTTCGGATGCGCATGGAATCCCTGTGACAGGGCGACTGAAATGCCCGCGCGCCGAAGAGTGCGCAGAAGCATGCGCATCGTGTCGAGATGCGAGATATAACGGACCTGCGCTTTTTTACTGAATCCGACACGGAAGGTACGGATGACCGGTTCAGCCGGTATCTTGCGCATCTCTTTTCCGTATCCCCGGATTTCCTGTCCGGGCATTCCCGTTCCGGATCGTTTTCTCTTCGGACGGGTTTCCCTGCAAACCGCATCCCGGAGTCCGCAACCCTGACAGCCGCCGCCCCGGCAGTCGGGTGTGGTCTCCGCGGACAGAGACCGGAGGCGTTCTTTTTTTAAAAATTCCCTGGACAGACCTTTTCCGAGATGATCCCAGGGCAGGGGCGCCGTGTCGTCTCTGCCTGATGCATATGTTTCGGGAATGATCCCGTGCGCCGCAAAAGCGGATCGCCAGCGTTCCGGATCAAACTGTTCGGTCCACGCGTCGAACCGTGCGCCCTGCTCCCAGGCCGTGTGAATCACCCGTCCCAGACGACGGTCGCCCCGCCCCATCACAGCCTCGATCAGCGCGACGTCGGCATCTCGCCAGCTCAGCTTGACGTTTTTCCACCGGATGGATGATCGTAAAAATCTGATTTTCTCCCGGTACACCCCGACCGGATCCTGGGCTTCCCATTGAAAGGGGGTCTGCGGCTTGGGTGCAAACGGTGAAACAGACACGTGGATTTCACGGTTCCCGAATTTTCGTCCGAGTGCGACGACCTTCCCCACGAGGTCGGCGATTCCGGCCAGGTCTTCCTCGGTTTCGGTCGGTAGGCCGACCATGAAATAGAGTTTGATCCGTTTCCAGTGGCGCTCAAAGGCGATCCGGACGGCCTCGAGCAGATCCTCTTCCCGGTGATTCTTGTTGATCACATCCCGAAGCCTCTGGGTCCCGGCCTCGGGCGCCAGGGTCAGGCCGCTGCGACGGAAATCCTGCGCAAAATCCGCCATATCACGGGTAAACGTATCGGCCCTCAGGGAGGGGAATGAAATCGCCACCCGATCCGCATCCAGCGTGCGCCTGAGCCGGACCAGCAGATCGGTCAATGCCGGAAAGTCGGAAGTCGAAAGCGATGCGAGCGACAGTTCATCGAACCCCGTGTTCCGAATGACCTGACGCGCCTGCGCGACCAGTTCATCCACAGGACGCGTACGCAACGGCCGGTAAATCATCCCGGCGTTGCAGAAGCGGCATCCCCGGGTGCATCCGCGCATGATTTCGAGCGAATACCGGTCATGTGCGGTCTCGATAAACGGCACGACCGGGCGGACCGGATAGAATTCCGGTTTCAGCCGGTCGACGATCCGGGCACCGACAACCTCCGGAACTCCTTCCTGAAGCGGCGCGGTCCCCAGATAGACCCCCGAAACATCCCGCTTCTCCTCGTAAAGGGACGGGACATACACGCCGGGAATCTTCGCCAGATTCCGGATTATGCCCTTGCGCGAACGATCCTGCCGCCTGCCGCTGCGGAGTGATTCAGCGATCTCGATGATGGATTCTTCGGCGTCTCCCAGCACCACCGCATCGAGAAATTCGGCCAGGGGTTCGGGGTTGAAGGCGCAGGGTCCGCCCGCGATGACGACGGGATCGGACTCGGTGCGCCGGTCCGCGAACAGGGGGATGCCGGCCAGATCGAGCATGGTGAGTACATTCGTGTACTGGAGTTCATATTGGAGTGAGAAACCGAGTACATCAAAAGTCCGGACGGCCTGCTTCGATTCCAGCGTGAACAGCGGCAGTTCCGCCTCGCGCATGGCGCGTTCCATATCCACCCAGGGCGCAAAAACCCGTTCGGCCGCAATCCATTCCCGTCCGTTCAGGATGTGATAGAGGAGTTGCATGCCGATGTGCGACATGCCGATCTCATACACATCCGGAAAAGCGAGCGCAAAACGGACATCGATTCGGGCACTTTGTTTCCGGACGGCATTCAATTCGTTGCCGACATAACGCCCCGGTTTATAGACCCGGGGCAAAACGACGTCCAGTTTATGCTGAAAATTCTCTTCCATATCGGTCGGCGGCAGGTCAGGAATAAAAAAGCCCCCGGTCTCTGAGGGAGGGCTCTTGAGAAATCACCAAATCGCTTCCAAAAATAAAATATCCATGTATATACCCAGATAAAAATTTAGACATTTAATTTACGAAAAGAAGGACGTGACTGCAAGCTTTGTTTTTATGCAAACAAAAATCTCCTGTCCGGTGAAAAACCGCTTGAATCATTCCCGGGGCTTGACAAATTACATCATGAGGAACCGCGCCTTCTATCGGTTCTATGAGAAACTGAACGATTTTAACTTGGTTGGAAATCATGAAACCCGGAAACCCCAAAGAATCCTGAAGTTGAATAATACCTTGCATCTCATGGACAAAACATGTAATTTTATTATTCAAACTGATCTCAGGATCAAATAATATTTCTACCAATCGAATGGATTCCGGCATCATGCGAGAACCCGGCAGAATCCGGTTGAAGTCTGTTTTCTTTCTCACGCTGATCTGTCTTCACGGTGTCTTCGGACAGACAGACACCCTCAGCCTGAGCGGATCGTGGTCGTTCCGACCGACCGGATCGGCCGCCACCACATTGCAGGTTCCTGGATTCTATGTCTGGAAATTGTCTCCGAAAGCATCTCTCAGTTTCCCGACGACCGTCACAGGTCCCTGGAAGATCGTCGAGGGAAAACCCGAAGCGACGTACGAGACGACGTTTCATATCCCTTCCGCCTTCGCAGGAAAACGGATTTTCCTGAGATTTGAATCGGTCAATTTCCTCGCGGATATATTTATCAATGGAACATTCGTCTCCAGACAAATCGGCGGTTATCTTCCCTTCGAAATCGACATCACGAATCATATCGAGATCCCTTCGCACAATTCGCTCAGGGTCGATATCAAATACTGGGATCCCGCCTTCCTCAACAGCGCGCAAAAACCCCTGTGGCCCGTGGGCTTCTACGATAATTTCTGGTGTCTCGGGATCACGGGAGACGTCTCGGTCATCGCACGGAATCCTGTGTATGTCGAAAACCTTTATCTCCGGACTTCGGTGACACAATGGAAAATCGACGCCGTCGTGACCCTGGTCAATGCGGATACGACCGCCCATACCGTCGTCCTGGAAAACCGGATCGAAGGGGACGGCTCCCCGGTCCTTTCCTGGAATGATCAATCCATTGCATTGTCCGCGGGCGACACCCTGGAGATCCCGTTGAGTCAGGCCTGGGGCAATCCGGATTTGTGGTGGCCCGACGATCCCCGCCTGTACCGGTGGGTGTCCCGGGTTCGGCAAGACGGGGTGTTGCGCGACGAACGGTCGGAACGGTTCGGTTTCCGGGAATTCCGGATCCAGGGGAAACATTTTTCCCTGAACGGGGTCCGGACCAACCTGCGGGGAGACAATATCACGATACACGGCGAGAAGCAGTATTGGATTTATCTCACCCCCACTCCCGAGGCATGGGCTGCGATTCTGGACTCGATGAAGGCCCTGAATTTCAACGTCATCCGCCTGCATCATTCACCTCCGCCACGCTGGATGCTCGATCTGTGTGACGAAAAGGGCATGATGGCCGTCGGTGAATCGGCCTTAATGTGGCGAAACGAAGTCACACCCTATCAATCCCCTCAATATACAATCAACGGAGCAAAATGGCAAAAGAAATGGGTCCGGGAGTATCGGAATCATCCCTCCATCATCCTCTGGAGCGCAGCGAATGAAATGTATGTCTGGGGACAGATATGCTGCAGCCGTACGCAATTGATCACCTTCGCTTCGGCAATCAGAGAAATGGACACAACACGTCCGATCCTTTTCGAGGGAGATTGGGATCTGGACGGGTATGCCGAGATCATGTCGTATCATTACATATACGGCTATCCAAAGGGATGGCCCGGCGGGAACATATACACTTCGCTGAGCGGATACGTGCATTCGACGAAACCCAGTTCCTACGGAGAATTCGAATGGTGGTCCGCCGCAGTCTCCGCCGCACAGCATGTGAGACGCCAAGGCGCCATGGCCCGCGCCTCACGCATCGTGGGTTTCTCAGACATCCGTCCCTATCGTCTGGACTGGACCTGGCATCCCAATCCGAATTATACGGACATCTATGACCCGACCTTCAGACCCAGCCCCCACCAGAAAGCATGGATCAGAAACGCCTTTAATCCTGTCGCCGTATTCGACAAATCCTTTTATGAAAACCGCGTCGATGAATGGACACCTGTTTACAATGAAAATGACCTGATTACTCGTACTCTGGTGATCTTCAATGACGATCGGCAAAACACAGAAGTGGATGTACATATCAAGGTCTGGCTCGATAATGCACTCTCAGAGAAGCAAGTGTTTTCCGTGGATATCCCACTGGGCGACCATATCGAAAGAGACGTCCGGTTCAGGGCACCGTTCGTATCTCAGAATCGAAGCATCCGGGTTGAACTGAACACGTATAAAAACGGAGTTCAAAGGTTCACAGAAAGATACGTTTACTGGATCCAGAACCGCGGTCTCTCTCCCCCGGACAGAGTCCAACACATGACCCTCTTGCATCAACCGGACGGTCTCGACATCACCTGGCCCGCGGTGACCCGGGATCTGTTCGGCGGACCGGAAACCATCGACCGGTACGTTTTGTACCGGTCGACCGATTGTTTCGCCGCCACGGCGGGAGCCGACTCCTTTGTCATCCGGAATCAGACCCGGCATGCGGACAACTGGACGGCCCATATCGGCAACCCGGACCTGAACGCCTATTACCGCATCCGGGCCGTGGACAACACCCAGCTGATTTCGGACTGGTCGGACATTTATGTTTCCTTCGATTACGCCCTGAAAACCGGGGGCGGAACCAATTTCACCCACATCGCCGTCCCGGTGGACGACCCGAACCTGAGGGATGCGAAGGCCCTGCTGGAACGGATCCCGACCTCGAAATCCGTCATCCGGTGGGACGCCGCGCATCAGGGGTACGAGCAATACGTGCCCGGACTCCCGAACACGAATTTCCCGGTCGAACCGGGCGAGCCCTGCTGGGTGCATACCGTCTCGGACACCGTGGCGGACTTCACGGGAAAAATCGCCGAGCCCGCCTATACCCTGTATCCCGTCGAAAACGGAACCGGATTCCACGCCGTCATGCTTCCGCTGGACTGCGGGGATCTCGCGACCGCCTCCGCGCTCATGGAGAGTATCGGAAAATGCAACGGCATCGCGAAATGGGACCCTGTGGTCCAGGGATACATCCAGTTCGATCCGTCCGTCCCGGGTTCGGATTTTCCGGCCCGTCCCGGGTATCCCTATCTCGTCCACGTGACGGACGACGTGGTCTGGCCGGCCTCCGGACAGGCGGGAAAGTCCGTCCCCCGGGAACGCGTCCGAATGGCATCGGATTTCTCGCGCGCCCCGCATCTGGTCTGGGGAGAGACCGCGGGAGACGGACGGGAAGCGTCCGCCGCCTTTCGCGCCTTCATCGCGGAACGCCCGGAGGCGGTCCTCACCCATGAATCGCCCGGGTCTTCGCTGTCCCGTGACCGGTGGGCGGTGCAATGCGCCGCGTTCCCGGACGGCTGGCGCGCGGGCGAGACCCTGGTCGTCGACCTGACGGATTCGGAGGGAAAGGACAGGCGATTCCGGACCGTGCTGAGTTGGAATCCATCCGACCGCGCGGACGGGGTGACGGAGCGGGAGCATGGACGGCCGGAATCCCCGATCCTGACCAATCACCCCAATCCGTTCAACGGGCGGACACTCCTCCGTTTCGATCAGGACGGGCCGTCCCATGTCCTCCTGGATATCCTGAATCCGCGCGGCCGGCGGGTCGCCCGGCTCGTGGACCGGCGGATGGAAGCCGGGACGGTCGAGGTCTCCTGGGACGCCCGGGACGATCTCGGGCGCCCGGTCTCCGCGGGTCTCTACCTGGCCCGGCTCAGGGCGGAATCCCGAATCACGATCCGGAAAATGATTTTGACGAACTGATCTTTTTCCCGGGGAACGAATCGGTATCCAACGGGTACAAGATTGAAGTCAAATCGCTATGATCGACCGGGCCTGGACGGAATTTGTTCACGGGTAAAACCGGACGGGATGATATTTCCATTCGGAAACACAGGGAGATTGTCTTTTTGATGCTTGAGTTTGTTTTTTTATTTCCGGTCTGCCCGCAGAACAGGACGGAACAAAATTTGCATGGTTTTTTAGTTATTTAAGGACCGATGACCGAGGGAAGATGCATCCGGGCAAGAACATCACGAATCTTATCTGTATTTTCCTCCTGGCGGCGACCGGCAGACTGACGGCCGTTTTCCCGGATTATCCGTCTAACCCTTTCGCCTTTTCGGTTGCGGAGCCTCCGTATTACGGGACTTTCTTCGCCGCGGATCTGAACAACGACGGACTGCTTGATTTCACCTTTCGCTCCGTCACCACCCTGTACGCCTACGACCACTGGGGAGCCCTCATGTGGCAGGTTCCCCTCGCCTATCCCTGCCCGGAAATCAACAACCACGGCACCAAACACGGCGCGGCCGATGTGGACGGCGACGGACGGGTCGAAGTGGTGGCGCTCGACAACGATGCGAACGTCTATATTCTCGACGGGGAGACCGGAACCGTGAAACAGATTTATCCGCTGCCTCCCCTTGGGACGGATCAGCTCGCCTGCCACATCGCGGTCGTCAACCTGCGCGGCATGGGCGACCGGGACGCCGTCATCCAGACCTGCGACATCTCTCCGGAATTGCACGGATGGAACGAGAATGCCATGGGGTATTATCTGAACCGTTCCCTGATCGCCATGAATCTGGAAACCGGAACGGTCCTCTGGCGCGTGGACCAGGACGCCGATCCGTCCAACGGGATCTATGAAGGATACTGGGGCCCCGCCCACGGTTCCTTCTTCGCCGCGGATGTGGACGGAGACGGCCTGGACGAGGTGATCGGAGGCAATCTCATCCGGGCGGACGGGACCGTGGTCGACCTGGGATATCCGCGCGACTGGATCGACATCGACGCTCCGCGCAGTTATATCGATCACCTCGACGGCATTTCCGTCGGAGACATCCGCCCCGATCTCCCGGGACTCGAATGGGTCGTG
Source organism: bacterium (assembly GCA_011046415.1). Classification (GTDB taxonomy): domain Bacteria; phylum Zhuqueibacterota; class QNDG01; order QNDG01; family JABMRT01; genus DSAP01. The sequence continues at coordinate 39,259 of DSAP01000076.1, forward strand.
ACCAATGAAGACAATACCGGGAACACCCATCATCACACCTCACTGATGAATACGGACGGAATCATCTGGTCTCATCAGATTTCAGCCGCTATTCCCCAGGCCAAGGAACCCCAGCAGATTGCCGTCGGAAATTACGACCCGGCCAACCCCTTTCCTGAAATCTGGGCACGTTCCCGTCTCGGCGGACAGGGTGACCAGTTCTACCGGCCCTATGATTCCCAATGGGCCTGGCTCTATGACGCACAGGGAAACCTGTATGACCGGGTGACGACGTACCGGATGGTCGAGAGGCTGCCGCGGGGATTCAACAGCCACCCGACGGAGGGCAACAAACTCGGCATCGAAATCCCCTGGACCATCGACTGGGACGGCAGCCCGAAGGAATACATCGCGGGAAAGGCCCGCTATGTGGACGGCCATATCGGAATCCTGGATGTCTGGAAAACGTCTTACCAGTACAAACTCGACACGGTGTGGACGACCATGAATCGCCGGCCCAACATGAAGGCGCAGATGCTCTATGTGGCGGATGTCGCGGGCGACGGACGGGAAGAGATGATCGTGTACGACGCCTCGGACGGAAAGATCCGGATTTACGCGAACACAAAGCCGAATCCGCACCAGCCCAAACCGCACAAATGGGACGATCCGCTCTACCGGCGGCTGAAACAGAACTGGAACTACTATTCACCGGGCGGCTACACCTACACGAATTACCCGCTGATCGCGGACATTCAAATTTCGGACATCACGGCCAGCGGCGCGACGATTTCGTGGACGACCGATGTGCCGTCCACCTCCCGGATCGCCTACGGTCCGACCGACCGTCTCGGCGGCCTGACGGAGGAAAACACCGCCCTGACGACCGCCCACACGATCCTGATCGACTCTTTGGAAAAGAACACCCCGTATAAGATTCAGATCCACTGCAGGAACCAGTACGGCAAGCTGGGCATTTCGCATATCCGGGACCTCGACCTGCTCGAACTGCCCCCCGTCGATCTGACACGGATCTCGGCCGCCTCGCAGGGACAGGTTCAGTTGACCTGGGGTGAGATTCAGGACATTTCCCTATTCAATGTCTACCGCGATACAACCACGGGTTTCTTCCCCGGGGACGCCAACCGCATCGGAAACCGCATCGCGGATGCGGATCCGGGACAGACCGGCGTTCAGTGGACCGATACCGGGGAAGGGCCCCCGGTCCGGTTCTACAAAGTCACGGCCGCGAGCGGCATCCACGAAGGCGACCCCTCCGAAGCCCTGGGCGTCTACACCTATCCCATCGTGACGACCGAGGAAACCGATTTCAATCTCATCGGACTGTCGCTCGAAACCACGGGCCTTCCCCGGGCAAGCGACCTGATGGCACGGATTCCCGGATGCAACTCGGTCGCCCGCTGGGATGCGTCCCAGCAGGGATTCGAACAATATGTCCCCGGAATACCTGCGACGAATTTCGACATCCAATCGGGTCAGGCCTATTATATCAACGCCACTCTGGATACGGCCTGGACCCTGACGGGGAGACCGGTCCGTCCGGTGTACACGCTCATCGCGACGGCGACGAGTTCTTTCAACCCGATCCTGCTTCCGCTCTACCGGACGGATATCCGGACGGCTTCCGCGCTCGCCGCGGACATTCCGGGCTGCAACGGCGTGGCCCGCTGGGATGCGGCCTCCCAGGCCTATACCGATCAGTACGATCCCGCCGTTCCCGCCACGGACTTCCCGGTCCGTCCGGGACAACCCTATCTGGTCAACGTCACGGCCAACACCACCTGGCCGGAGCACGCGACACCCAAATCCATGCCCGGCCGGAAAGATATCGCCGCCCCTGCGGTGAGTCATGCCCCGCACCTGGTCTGGGGCCTGCTGGATCCCTCGTCACCGGCGGCGGCGTTCCGCGCCTATTTCAGCGACAGGCCGGGGCGTATCCTCACGGAAACGTCCCCGGGATGCGGGATCCGGGAAGGCCGCTGGCAGGTGCAATGCGGCAATTTCAGGGACGGTTGGCATCCCGGAAAGGTCCTGGTCGTGGAATTTCTGTCGCCGGAAGGCCGCATCCTCGGCCGGATCGAGACCGCCCTGTCGTCGAATCCTTCCGACCGCCATGAAGCTCCGGAAGCCGGCCGCGGGATGGAACATCCCGTTTCCACGTCGCTGGGCCGGAGTCATCCCAATCCGTTCAATCCGGCCACCACCGTCCCCTATGCCCTGGAGCGGGAGGGACCGGTCTCAATCCGGATTTTCAATCTGCAGGGAAGGCTCGTCAGGACACTCGTGAACCGGTGGGAAACGGCCGGATTCAGGGAAGTCGTCTGGGATGGAACAGACCGTTCGAATCATCCGGTCTCGGGCGGGGTTTATCTCGTTTCGATGCAGGCCGGATATTTCAGGGCGACTCAGAAAATTCTGCTTTTAAAATAGCGGGCCGTGATCCCGCGCCCACGGATACCGCGCATCCCGCTTATATTCATTTCTGTTTGCATCTCGGTCCGGGTGGGGAAACGCCCCTGCATGCTGAATCCGGATCACAACCAGTTCAGTTCCCGGAGTTCCGGAACGGCGTCCAGCAGGGCGTCGTGCAGGCCCTCGAGTTCCTCCAGGATCACATCGAGCGAGTCGGCTTTCGCCTCCAGCCTTTCGGCCCGGGCCTCGATGCGCGCGGATTCGCGTTCCATGTCGCGCTCGAGATCCTCCGTGCTATAACCCGGCAGGATGAGCCGGAAAACCCCGGTGACCGCCTTCAGGCCGATGCCGGCGCCGGCCAGCCCGACACGGGCCCCTTCCCGGGCGATCGCGCGCGTCTCCGCCATCACATGCACCGCCGCTTCATGATAGGCACCGGCCAGCCGGCTCTGGTCGTCGTCCAGATCGACGGGATGTCCGTTGACGAGTAGGGTCCGATCCCCGCGGATCACCACCCGTTCCGTCCGGTCCGCGTTGACGAGATACACAGCGTCCTGCCGGACGTAAATTCGCACATCCTCATGGAGTTGAATCGCGGGTCGCAGCCCCGGCCCCATCCGCATCTCGCGGCGTTGTGCCGGGAGAGACGCGCACAGTATCAGGGACAGGACCAATCCACGTCGGACGGATTTCATGACAGTATCTCCTCCTGACTAATCGTCTTGAACGAGATTACGAAGAAACCCGTGAAAGGTTACAGCGTCGGACGGATGTCCGTCCGGTTCGATTCAAATCCGCCCGGTTCAGGCAACCGCCGACCAGGAGGGTTATCCCGACCCCCGTCACCCGTTTTCGCAGCAGCCGGTCCCGGAACAACCGCAGGCTGGATTCTCCGTGCCGCGCAACTTCCCGGCTATCACCGCAGCCGCGCATCCGACTCCCGCACGGACGGACAGCGCCCCCGGCGCGCAATTCCGTGCGCAGGCACCGCATTCCATGCACGCATCGCGGTCCTCAATGACCGCCTTCCGGCCTTCGATCCGGAACACGGCATGGGGACAGACTTCGGCGCACATCCCGCATCCGGTGCATTTCGATATATCCAGTGCCAGCGTGGTGACATTCTTCAGATAACGCATCTGCATGTTGGAATCCCCGTTTACCGGATCATGACAATCTGTAGTACCATTCCCGCGACCACTGAAAGGATCAGGGCGGGCAGACCCCGGGCAAGCTCCTTCCGGACGCCGGAGAGCGAGGTATAGGTCGTGGCTCCCGTAAAATTGAAGGCGATATACGCCGTGACCGGCGGCAACATCAGGAGCAGGGATGGGAGGAAAGACCGTTCCACCCCGGCCGCCAGAGAAACCGCCGGAATGACCGCCATGCCGAGCAGCCATCCGTTCAGGAGGAAGGAACGGAACGGCAGCCACGGGAGGAGGATCTGGAAAAGGACCGAACCGCCCAGGAAGGCCGTGAGATAAGGGATGAAGTCTTTTATGATTTCGCCTGAAATCCGGTGATCCCGGATGAAACGGAGGGCGATCACCCAGATCAGGAAAATGGGAACGAATTTGAATGCCTGGATGAGTTCCAGCGGGATCAACGCCAGCCGATCCTTCAGGGGAAAGCGGACCCGCCGCATCCCGGGGCGAACCCGGCATCCATCCGCAAGATATCGGGGAATGTCTTTCGCATCCACCGGCCCGTATTCGACCCGGAATCCGGTCTCGCGTCTCACGTCATGCGCGGCCACGCCAGGCGCCCCGAGCTGGGGCAGGACGAGGATTCGGTGGCCGACGACGCGATCCAGGCCGACATCCTGGATTTTCCGGACCAATTCCTCCGTCCCGAACGTTCCCTTGCCCGCGGCGCACCAGACATTGATCCCCTGCGTGTCGAGGACGAGAATCCAGGCATCGATGCCGTCCAGACGGACGCGGAGGCGGTCGAATGTCAGTTTGTAATTCGCGGTCACGAGAACCGGGGAGGACGGACCGGGCCGGCCCGCGGCGTAGAGGCCGGGAAGGACCGCGTACCGCATCCGGCCGATGCCCAGGCAAACCCGGATCGCTCCGAGTCGGTCCCGCCGGGTGAGTCGCGTGGAAATCACGGGAATTCGTCCCGCATGCGTCCGGATGGATCCGGTGATCCAGGCTGGCTGGAAGGGGACTGTATCGGATAATCCGCGGCAGGATGCGGGTCCGATCGAATCGTTCATGATTCTCCCTTCCCGTCGTCCGGACGGCAGAAACAAATTCCGGATGGGTCCTCTCCCCCCGTTACCCGGATCGCATCGGCGAAGAGTCCGAATCCCTCGATGACCCCGGCCTGTTTTTCCGGTGGAACCGCGTCGAATACCTTTTGATAGAATCGATTGTATCCGTTATGGATCTTCTGGACGACCTCTTTGCCCTGTCCGGTCAGGCGGATCTGCAGATACCGCCGATCGGCAGGATGAATGGATCGGTCGACCAGGCCGGCTCGTACGAGTCCCTCTACCGTACGGCTGAGCGTGCTCTTGTCGAGTCTCAGGTTCAGAGCCAGTTCGGCGATCGCCGCGGACCCGGCTTCATCCAATTCCATCAATACATGGCACTGGGGCAGAGACACCCCGCAACAGGACGAATCATCCTTCAGTCGCCTCTCCATCCACTGCTCGACGACCCGTAACTTTTTCCGGAAATCCTGTAATATCCGCCTATCCAAACTCCAACCCCATTATAGTTGCATAATGCAACTAATGTAATCAACAACGATTTACCGGTCAAGTCTTTTCTTTCCGTTTTTCCGCTTTGATTCGCGAATCGGATTGAATATCTTGATTCCATCCGGTTTTTTTAGACAGAATGCCCGGGATCCTGAAATCAGACAGGCTGGAATCGATCCATGCCCCGAGTCGTCCTCATCCATCCGCCCGTGACCATCCCCTCGGAGCCGCCCGCTGGCATCGCCCGGCTCAGCCATGTCCTTTCCCGGCAGGGTGTGCCCTGCGCCCTCATCGACGCCAATCTCGCAGGACTGACCCAAATCCTCCCGGGATCGGCGCACGGGGAAAAATACACGGGGGCGATCCGGCGGGGAACGGCCTTCCGGTCCATGGACCATTACAGGCTGACCGTCCACAGGCTGAACCGCATATTGACGCCGCCGGACCGTCATCCCTGGCGGTTGACGCTCGCCAATTACAGGCATCACGATCGGATACCCGTAAGGAGCGCCGACCTGATCCGGCAGAGCGAACATCCGGAAGACAATCCCTTCTTCGCATATTATGAGGACGGACTGCTGCCCGGGCTGGAATCCCAGGCCCCGGATATCATCGGGATTTCACTCCTGTATCTGACCCAGGCGCTTTGCGCCTTCGCCCTGATCGGATGCATCCGCAGGCGGTTTCCGGAAATCAGGATCGTACTCGGCGGCGGGCTGATCACCTCGTGGATGAGCGCGCCGGACTGGCGCGATCCGTTTGCCGGGCTGGTGGATGCCTGTATCTCCGGTCCCGGAGAATCCGCCCTGCTCGCCTTGACCAAGGCCGGTCCGGCCGGACGCGGGACGGAAAAACCGGATTACCGCCCCCTCCCCGTTCAGACCTACCTCTCGCCCGGATTCGTCCTCCCTGCCGTCACATCCTCGGGATGTTACTGGCGCCGCTGCACATTCTGTCCCGAACGAGCCGAAGGCGGCGCCTTCCGCCCCTTTCCGGCTGAAGCCGTCCGGAGCGGACTCCGTGAAGACGTGGAACGCTTTTCTCCGGCGCTCGTCCATTTTCTGGACAACGCCGTCCCGCCGAAGACGCTCGCCCATTTCACGGCACACCCCCCCGGCGTACCCTGGTACGGATACAGCCGTCTCGAGCCCCATCTGGACGATCCGGATTTCTGCAGCGCCCTCCATAAATCGGGGTGTGTCATGCTCCAACTGGGACTGGAATCGGGCAGTGCGAACGTGTTGGAGCGGATGGAGAAGGGAATTTCGCTGGACCGCGTCCCCCGCATCCTCACCCACCTGAAAAACGCGGGGATCGCGACGTACCTTTATCTGCTCTTCGGCACGCCCGCGGAAACGGAAGCGGATGCGCAATTGACCCGTGATTTCGTCCTCCGTCATGCGGACAAAATCGGCTTCATCAACCCGGCCCTATTCAACCTCCCCCGCCACAGCCCCGAGACGGCCGCGCTCAGGACCCGCTCCTTCTATGACGGCGATCTCTCCCTGTATGTGGATTTCGAGCATCCCGCCGGCTGGCATCGCCGCACGGTCCGGCGGTTCCTCCAGTCGGATTTTGGAAAACACCCCGTGATCGCCCGGATCCTGCACCGCACCCCGCCCGAATTCACCTCGACCCACGCGCCGTTCTTCCTGGAAAATTTCCGTCCTGTTCTTCCCCGATCCATTCAACCCGGAACGCGTAATTAGGAACAGAGAACTCCATTTCCGAATCCCGGCGAATTTTTGAATTTCATCCCGTATGACCGGCTCGTATGTGATTCCTGTTCGTCAGGCCAGTGATTTACCTGCAGCTTTATTTCATATCCCGTCTCATGACGGGTACCCTTGCCGTCCGGCTGACGGTTCCCCCTGCCGGGCATACAAAAAAAAACGCCTCGGCATGGTGCCATGTCCGGGGCGTTTCAATTGCATCCGGTTTAATTGGATACGGAAGAGATCAGCTCTCCTTGAACTCCGCGATCAGCGCCGAGAGCGACGCCTTCGCGTCCCCGAACAGCATTCGGGTGTTTTCCTTGAAGAACAGGGGGTTCTCGATGCCCGCGAATCCCACGTTGAGCG
>DSAP01000058.1 GCA_011046415.1 bacterium
ATAATATACTGACGGATCGCCATGATGCAAATGCTTTTTGGGATCTCTGTTTTTATTTCACCAGCAACATCTTGCGTCTGTAGGATGAGACCGGCGTCACGAGCTCACAGATATAAATGCCTGCGGCGAAACGGGACCCGTCCCACCGGATACGGTGAATGCCGCCGTCGAGGGAGGCCTGGACGAGGGTTTCGATTCTCCTTCCGAGCAGATCATAAATAGACAGGGTGACGAAAGTCCGCTCCGGCAGTTCGAAGATTATCTCGGTCGCCGGGTTGAATGGATTGGGCGAGTTCTGGTGGAGTCCGAACCGGCCTGCGCAATCCGGTATTTGTGCCACATCGGAGGGCCCGTCACCTTCATCGGCGCCCGGAGAACCGTGTATGTTATGGGATGCCCTCCAGTAACGGGGATCATCGGGAGAACCAGACGGATTCCTTTCAACAGAAACGAGTGAATACCCTCCCCCGTCCGCTTCGGAGGGCCAGGGGGCACGATCCGAATAGGTCAAAGAAAAGATCGTGTCGCCGGAGGCATCCGACAGTGTCACGGTCTCTCCGCCGTTGTCGAGCTGTCCCTCATATTCCCCGAATGGCGCGAATCCGTAACGGTGAAGGAATGCGTCGGCATTGGACGCCAGGACCTTAAACGCCCCGCCCGCGATGCCGCTTCCGTCCGGGAAGGTGAACCGGATCCCGGAGACGAAGGAGACCCCCGACAGATCGAGCGGTTTCCCGCCGGTATTCTTCAGTTCTACGAACTCGAGATCTCTGTGGCTCGTCCCGTCATCGCCGCCGAGCGGATGATAATGCAGTTCGGTGATCTTCAGGCTGTCAAAGACCCCCGGCACCCGGACGGTCAGGCGGCGGAGCGCGCTCCAGGTTTGCTGCACCCGGACGCGTGCGGAGAGAACAAGCGAACCGTTTAATGCGATCTGATCCTGATGGGATACCGCCTCTGCGGAAGGGGAGACGGCGCCTCCGATCGCCCGCGGATCGCTCCCGTCACGGGTCACATAGAGAGTCCCGGTTTGTCCCCCGGGATTCAGGATCTGGAGATCGGCCGGAGTCGTGAGGACGAACCGGTCTTCCCGGAAGGATTCACCGTGGAGGACGAACACAGGCGGATCGATTTCCGGATATAGTCCCACCGCCCTGAGCTGGTCGATGACGATATCCGTCCGGTGCGGGAAGAACTCCTGGATGACCCCGTTCACCGCCGGAATCCAGTCGTCGTGTTTCGTGCGCGCCGTATGCCATTTCGAATCCCCCCAGCGCGCGGATTCCGCCACGATCGCGAGATCGATCTCGTCGGCGCGTCTGCGGAAACGGTTGATGGAAGGTTCCGGCGTCATCGCGCCTCCGAAAAAAAGATGCCGGAACGCCTGATCCGCGAATTGCATCCGGTATTCGGCGTTCTGCGCCAGCCTGAAATGCAGCCATTGGGGATGAAATTTCTCGAACAGGCCGACCCACATCCCTGGACCGCCGGGATATCCGAGATTCACCCGGTTCTCATAGACGCCGTCCCAGCTGCCTTCGCTCGGCCCGGGCAGTAGGGAATGTTCCGAGTCGTTGGCCAGGAAAATGAACCCGTTCCGGCCCGTACGGTCCCGGAGCGCATAGAAGTTATTGGGATCGTTGTTACCCCTGAAACGGGACACCGGCGCATCGTAGTTGCCCGTGTAAAAGATGATGAGCATGTAGTCGATGAGATTCCCGATGTCCACCAGATTGGAATAGAGGGGATTAACCGTGCCGTCCGGATTTTTTCCCTGGAGCCGGAAATAAGCGGCGTTCTCCTGGAATCCCTCCAGACAGGCCTCCCATACTTCCAGCCACGCGTCCAGGTTGCCGTCCGTCGCCTCGATATCGTATTTCTCCCAGTTGTCGCCGATATCCACTTTGACGACATCCCAGTTCTCCCTGTCTCCGCCCAGATATTGTTCGGCGAACGAGGCTTCGGGGCGTTCCTGGGTCTGAAACAGGCCCATGTACAGCCCGTTCAGATACAGATGATAATAACGGCTTCGCGTATAGGGCCGGCCCAGTTCGCCCTGCAGATCGCGGGAGAACACATCCCGGTTCATGGTGTTCAGGCTTCCCGAGTCGCCCTTGTAGCTCCAGGAATAATTCTGACTGGTGCGCAGGTCGATCTTGTCGAAACGTCCGACTCCCTCGTTGCCGAAGAGGGGATAATTCAGTTTGCCCATCCCGTATTCCCTGCGGAAGAAAAGACGGAATGCGTGTTTCGGATTGTCTCCGTGCCGGCTCCATCCCCCGCGTATCCGGAGTCCCGCGGGCACCGAGAATCCCTCCGTGCCGTCCGGATGAATCAGTTCCACGGAGCTGGGACGTTCCCAGGCGCGTCCGTGATACTGGGCGTTCACGTAGATGCCGCTGTCCGGCGCGAAGAGATGGTCCGGATCGGTGACGAGGCTGAAGGTCGGAATATCCAGGAGGGCCGCCTCGATCTGGCCGCCGTACCGGGGATCATTCACGACAGAAGGATCCATGTCGTAATCCATGATCTGCCCGTTGAACCACCCGGAAGGCCAGCCGCCGCCCGGATGGGACTGACTGCGGACCCGGTTGATGAAAATATAAGTCTGGGTGACGGGCCGTGTGGGAGGACGGCCGGCCGAAGTTGCGGAGGCGCGCAGGACCACGGCGGGCGTCCGGCCCCTCCCGGTCATGCTGGAAGGATCGATGCGCACGGATTCCGGCGAGTCGCCCGAGAAAGCCGAGGGAGACTCTCTGGGATCCGATCCGTCGAGTGTGTAGCGGATCCCGGCCCCGGGCAGGGCGGAATAGACGACCACATCGAAAGGTTCGTTGTAGAATCCCCGGGAAAGGGAGAAATTGACGGAATCCGTCCCGGTCAGCTCGGCTTTCTGGATCACGATCACGGAAACGGGAGTCGATCGCAACAGGCCGCCGGATGACAGCCGCGCCTCGGCCCGGATGGCCCGGGTGCCCGGCCGTTCGGCCGTCCAGGAAGCGGCATAGGGGCTGGCCTCATCACGGGCGACGACCCGGTCATCCACAAAAAAGGTCACGGACGAGACCGCTTCGGAGACATTCACGACCTGTGCGGCGAGGGGCACGGCGTCTCCTTCGCTGAAGACCGCGCCCGCGGCGGGTGCGGTCAGGACAACCCGCGGCATCGCGACGGAGACGAGCCGCGCCGTGCCGAACAGGCTGGGGTTCACCCAGGTCTCATCGCTGGACGACCACCATTTGGCGACATGTTCCCGGTCGCCGCCGTCATTGTCGTTGATCTGCACCTCGAATCCGAACTCATGCCCGTCGTTCAGGGGAAAGGTCAGATCCTGTGCCGGGATCCGCAATTCGAAATCATATCCCATACCGGTCCGGTTCCAGGCGAACGGGGCGTTCGGAGGCGTCGAGGGATTGGGCGTACTTCCGTACACAAAAGTATATCGCCGGTCGTTCGCATCATAACGATTGTTCTTGCTGTTGTCTCCGTCGAAGGAGAGTTCGATGCCGTCATTCTGATATTCGGCTGAATTCGGCGTCGCGACCACGTCGTCGATGACGGAGACAAACAGATAGAGATTGTGATCATCCCAGAGAATCCGGAAGGTCATGTCCAGATCGTCCCACCCGGAGAGGGAACGGACGGGCGGCCCCCAGTCTTCCACATACGTGTTGAAGGGGATTTCCGGGGCCGTCTCCCAGACCGCATCGAACAGGCCGTCGATTTCGGGCGGCAACTCCGTCTTGTGCACATCGAGAGCGGACGACACCTCCCTCTCCCCCAGCCCCGCCGTGCCGAACAGGCTCGGATCGCGCCAGGAATCGTCGCTCGACGACCACCATTTGGCGATGGTTTCCCGGTTTCCCCCGTCATTGTCGTTGTACTGCCATTCATGGCCGAAAACATGGCCGGCTTCCAGACCGAACGGCAGGGAGGACCGGGGAATGCGGATTTCGAAATTGCATCCGTGATCGGTCGTCAACCAGGCGTGTACCGCACCCGGAGCGCCCGGATTTCCGGTCGTCTGGCTGTACACATACCGCCACTGGACGTCGTTGTCGTCATACCCCTGCGCCATGGAATTCTTGCTGTTGTCCCCGTCGAAATAAATTTCGAAACCGTCCTGTTCCCACGGGTTGGCATGATGGATGTCGAGCCGGTCGTCGACCACTTCGGCGAAGAGATAGAGGAAATCATCGTCCCACAGGGCGCGGAACTGGGTGAACAGATCCGGCCAGGGACCGGGCCACTCATCATCCACGAAGGTAAGCATCCGGTTCTTCGGAACCATGCGCCAGACCGGATCGAGCCGTCCGTCGATCACGGGAGAAACGGTCGTTTTCGGAACGGACAGGATGAAGGTCTCGCCGGCCTGACCATTCAGAATCCCCTGAAAGACCACGCACAGGAAAACCAGGAGAAGCCGGAACCGATATCGGAGGATCATGCGACCGCCTTTCGTATTGAGGTTTTTTCCCGATCCGGACTCACCGGCGGAACCACCGGAAGCCCCGATTCGCCTCTTTCCATTTCTGCATCTGCTTCCGGAATGCCTCCACATCCTCCCTGGCACTCTCGATGACCTTTTCATACTTCTCAAATTCGAGAATGCCGATATTCTTCAGGGGAGGTTTGATATAAATGTCCGGTTTTACGTAGGACATCTTGCTCTCCACGATCGCGTTCTGAAGAATCTGGACGGTGGAAAGGATGCTCTCGAACATGTTCGGCGTACGCACTCTCGAAAGCGCCTCGCGGGTCCCGGCCACATCGATGGCGATGAGCAGGTCGCATCGATCCCGGATGATGTCATAGGGCACCGGATTGGTCACCCCGCCGTCGATCAGCACGCGGCCGTCAAGCGTTACCGGTTCGAAAATAGCGGGCAGTGAAATGCTCGCCCGTATGGCCGGCACCAGCTCCCCATAATCGAGGACCACCTCCTGCTGACGCCAGTAATCCGTCGCCACGATCTGGAGGGGGATCTTCACCTTGTCGAATGTTTTGACAGGAATGTTTTTGTTCAGAAAATCGAGAACCCCATTCCCCTTGACCAGACCGGAGAGACTGAAAATTTTCCGATCGACCATCTTGATGATCTGGAGGATGCCGATTTCGTTCAGCAGGTCCTCCATGTCCTGCCCGCTGTATCCGGAGGCGTAAAACGCGCCGACGATCGCCCCGATGCTGGTCCCGGCGATGACCGATGGTTTAAGCCCGAGCTCATCGAGGACTTTGATGAACTCGATATGGCAGAGACCGCGCGCCCCGCCGCCGCCGAATGCGATTCCTATTTTTTTCTTGATCATTTTTATCCCGATCCGGACAGACAAAACCCCTTACAAAATAAGGAATCCGGGCTCCATTATCCACACAAAAAAATACAAAGGGATCACGAATCGCTTGACATTCGGCTCCGGTTTATTTACAATGAAAAAAGTGTCCTGAAGAGGGCGTTTCCCAAACAGACCCGTCCACCTCTTGGCGTTTTATGATCACCGAATTTTGATAAATATGTGAGAACAGACGTAATGAGAAATCTTGATGAGAACCGATGTAACGGGAATGTGACCTGACAGAAAGCCCATGCCGCGCTCACTCCGATACCTCTTTCTCTTTCTCGCCGGTGGAGGTCTGATTTTCTTCCTCCTCATGCTTTTCGGCTACCGTCTCGTGACCCGATCGCTTCCCACGGTTGCCGGCGTCATCCATATCAGTGGACTCGACCGGCCTGTCTCCGTCTACCGGGATGACACCCACATCCCGCACATCCTCGCCAAGACCGAATCGGATCTCTTCTTCGCCCAGGGATTCGTCGCGGCCCAAAACCGGTTCTTCCAGATGGACTTCAACCGGCGCCTTGCCGCGGGACGCCTCTTTGAACTCTTCGGTCCGGCCTCTTCGAAAACAGACAGCCTCATGCAGACCGTCGGCATCATCCGGTCTGTGGAGAGGCTCCGTTCGGCGCTCGATCCGGAGACGGAATTTATGTTCGGCGCCTATACGCAGGGCGTGAACGCCTTCCTGAACACCCACGCCGACCGGTTGCCCATGGAATTCAAACTGATGAATGATGCGCCGGAATCCTGGCGGATCGAGGACTGTCTCGCTGTCCAGGCGCTCTATGTGTGGCTGAAGGATGCTTCCTGGCGGATGCGCCCTTTGCTTGGCGCCGTCGCGGAAAAGGCGGGAGTCGCACAGGCCCGGATCCTCTTCCCCGGCATGAACACGGACGGATTGTCTCCTCGGACCGTGAAGACTATCGCGGATACCCTCATCATCAAAAGACTGGAATCGGTATTCGGCGAAGGCTTCATCCCGCCGGTTCCCGGCGATGACCTGGCCTGTGTCGTGCGGGGCCGCCGCATGGTGTCGGGTTATCCCGTTCTGGCGACCCGTCCGGGTTTTGCGCCGATCCAGCCCGCGCTCTGGTACGAGGTGCATCTGTGCGGAGGCGGCATCGATGCGGCGGGTTTCTCCCTCCCCGGATTTCCCGGAATCCTGCACGGCCACAACCACCGCGTCGCATGGACGCATGTACACCGGCACGGATTCTCTTTGTCCGGCTGGACGGTACTGCCCAAAACACAGTATCGCATCCTGCATGCCGGAGATGTCCGCCAGGCGGCCGGCGCCGTCGGCAAATACCCCGAGTCTTCCATCCGGTTCCTATTCGCCGATACGAGCGGAAATATCTGGCCAACGCCGCAAGGGTCATGGGATTGGAGCATCATTTCTTCGGAGCGATCCGGGACGTATGCGGAGCGGACCCTGGACCGGCTTCTGGGGCAGAGAGAACGCCTCTCCGCTCAGGATCTGCAAACACTGTCCGGTAACCGTTTCTCCGCCTTCGCCGGAGATGTCCGGGAAGCCATTCACCGCGTATTCGGTGCCGTTTCTGACAGGGACAGTGCGGCCGGCGCCGCCCTTCGGAAACTCCTTTCCTGGGATCTTTCATACAGACCGGGCAGCTCAGAGGCCGTCCTGTTTGCGGCTTTCATTGAAAATTGCTTCTCGGAATTGTGGGGCGGATTGCTCGGTGAAACCCTGCTGACGGCATACGCCCGCCTGGGAGACATTCCGTTAAGGGCGCTGGACGACGCCCTCGGGGACACAGTCAACTCGGAGTCCGTCGGAACGGCCTGGCTCGAAGCCGTAGAGAAACTGCGGCGGCGGCTCGGACCGGACATGGATGCCTGGTCATGGGGCGCATACCGGCGCCTGATCTTTCACCACCCGATTCGCTTCCACCCGCTGTTGACCCGCGTGTATCAACTCGGCCCGTTTGTCGCGGGCGGATCGGGCGAGACCGTCGAGGGCCCGGGTCACGCCTGGAACAGGGCGGACAGGATCACCGCCTGCCCCTCAGGCCGGTTGATCATCGACATGGCGACCCGTCTTGGCGTCTCCGTGCTGCCCACCGGCCAGGGCGGACAGCCCCTCGACCCCCACTACGGCGATCAAATTCAGCGGTTTCTGTCAATCCGGTTTCATCCCAATCTGACCGACACCTCGCGCATCCTCCATTCGGGATGGGAACACCTCACCCTTATTTCGGAGGACGACCATGTCAAAAAACGGCGCAACCCCCGGTATCCGGCTATTTGAAGCGGGACAATCTGTCACCGGTTTTTTCGTCGTCCGCAAAAAGGAATTGCGGATCAAAAAGGACGGCGACCCCTATCTCTTCCTGGAACTCGGCGACCGGACAGGACGGATTCCGGCGGCCGTCTGGGAAAAACCCGAAAGCGTGGATCATCGAATCCGGACCGGATCCCTGATCAAGGCGCGGGGGAAGACCGTCCTGTTTCAGGACCGGCTCCACCTCACGCTTGACCGGGTGCGTCCGGTCCGGGAGTCGGACGCCGTTTCCCCGGATGATTTCCTGCCGCACGGCGAGGCAGACACGCGAACCTTATGGAAAGAGCTGGACGGCCTGATCGCCTCGGTCCGGGAGGCATGCCTGCAGGACCTGCTCGCCGGTCTGTTCGGGGATCCGGCATTCAGGAAAAGGTTCGGGCAGGCGCCCGGGGGCAAACTCTGGCACCATGCCTGCATGGGCGGCCTGCTCGCGCACACGCTCGGCGTGGCCGTCCTCTGCGAGCGGATCGTACGGGACCGCACGGAGATAGACCGCGATCTCTTGGTCACGGCCGCCCTGCTGCACGATATCGGAAAGGTGGAATCATACCGGATGGACGGATTCATCGACTACTCGGATCTCGGACGGCTCTGGGGGCATATCGTGATCGGCGCGCAGCACATCTGGAACCGCATCGGCCAGATGAGAGGGAAAACGCCCTTCCCGGAAGAGCTTGAGAAACAGCTCATCCACCTCATTCTCAGCCATCAGGGAGCCCTGGAAAACGGTTCGCCGGCCGTCCCCATGACGCGCGAGGCGCTCATTCTTTACCACGCGGACGAACTGGATTCAAAACTGAACGCCTTCGAACATGTGTGGGAACGGGATGGGGATGGGGATTCGGAACGCCGGTGGAGCCGGTATGTGCCGGTCATGGACCGGTTTTTCTATTTCGGAGACACCCGGAAGCCGATCGGGGCCTCACGGCCCGTCCGGCTGAATACGAATCACGAAACAGAATAGTGGACGGGGTGGACAGGACGACATCTATCTTGTTTCTCCGTTTTGACCATCCGAGTTGATCCATTTCAATCCAGATGGTTTACGGACTGAAAATCCGCATCCGGCTGACGAGTCCGTCGGTGTAGCCGAACGCGATTCCAGATTCATGGCGTTCTTCACCATCGTTTGTTTCATCCGGCGCTCCGTAGGCGGCGATCACCGCATCACGCGCGCTGCCGAGCCCGATTTCCTCTTCGGTCAGGCCGTCATAGGGGGATTCCATGCCGATTCCCGTGCAGACCGTATTCGGGAAAAGGGCGGACAATTCCGATTCGAAATCAAACCGGAGACCGAACCTCCGATACCCGATCGAGTGGATGAAAAGCCGGTCGTCAAACGTCCGGGTATCTTCCCTCCCGTAAATCATCCGGATTTTTTCATAATTCTCGATCCCGATCCGGATTCTGCCCAAGCCGTACCCCGGAAATACTTCTCTCAAACGTTCCATGATAAACTGAACGGTCACGGCGATATCATCCGAAGCGGATTTCAGACGGATCAGGCCAGCGTGCTCGCCGTAAGGCAAACCATCGTATCGGATGCGGAGACCCAGTGTATCCGGCGTATCGAAAACCATTCCGCTGTCCCTGTCCGTCTCGACCCAGTCCGGTTTCCCTGAGAGTCTCCATTCGAGAACTTCGGAGCCTCTGTTGTAAATGATCAGCACGCCGGCCGGAACGTTTCGGTCAAAATTCAGGACGGGCAGATTCACGTCAAGCCGGGCCTTCTCATGGTTCAATTCGATCTGGATTTCGGTCTGACCGCCATCCCATCCGATCCGGAGGTTTCCCGCGTAGTTTCCTTCGGTAAACCCGGATGCGGAAACCATGACCAAAAGCGTATCCGTTCCCGAGGCGCCCAGGACGCCCGATGATTTGCCGACGGCGATCCATTGCGGCTTTTCAAGCAGCTCCCAGTTCAGCAATTTTTGTCCCGGGTTTATGAGAATGACGATTTCGTGTAAATAACCGGGCGCGAACGTGATCGCGTCGCTTGAAACCAGGATATCATTACCCGGTCTTTCGGAATCCGTGGGATTTTTATCGCAACCACCCGCCGCGATCATCATCGAAAGGGTGGCAATCCGGATCATTATGGCATGACTGAATCGCATCATGTAACTCCTGCTCAGTTAATACGTTTATTTCAAAAATAAGTTCTTCTTTCAATTCATGAATCATCCCGGTTATTGATTTCTTGATAATATCTTATCAATCTGCTCCAGGATCTCGCTGGGCGAACTCGCCCCTTTGATCTTGAAAAAATTAGCACCCAGTTGAAGCGCCTTCTGGATATTTTCGTCCGCGCCCATCACCGAAAAGACGATGACGGGGATCTCTTTCGTTTCCGGATCCTGCCGGATTTTCTCGAGAACCTCATACCCGCTCATTTCAGGCAAAATGAGATCGAGAAGGACCAGATCCGGCTTTCTCGTACGGATCGCCTCCCAGCCTTTCCTTCCGTTCTCGGCCTCGATCACCTCGAATCCGGCGTTCTCGAGAACACCGCGATAGATCATCCTGAATACATTCTCATCCTCCACGATCAGGATGGTGCCGTCGTAAATTTTATCCATTGACCTGCCTCCCTGTCTAATTACCCGATCTCTCGAGGGGTACAGAAAAAGTAAACAAACTCCCCTCTCCTAATTTAGAGGAAACGGTGATATCGCCATCCATCAAATTCACAAATTGTTTCGCGATATACAACCCCAGTCCGCATCCTCCCTGTGAAGATGGCGCGCCCTGAAATATCTGCTCCTTCTGAAACAGATTAGCCAGAGCCTCTTCGGGGATGCCCCGGCCTGAATCTTCGACCTCGATGATGCCGTATTCTTTGTCCTTTTTAGCCTGGATCCTGATAAATCCTTTTTCTGTAAATTTGACCGCATTATGGACGACATTGCTCAATGCCTCGATGAGCTTGTCACGATCTGCATGGACGGTGATCAGATCGCCCGGATAATCAAAAACAAATTCCAGCCCCTTATCTTCGGCCATCCGCGTATGATTTTGGACCGCGATCTCGATGACCTCGAAAAGCTGGACATGCTCAATCGTCACCGACAAAATTCCCCGTTCGATCCGGGACACATTCAACAAATCCGAGATGATGCGGTAATTCCGTTCGCTGATTTCCTGCATCGCCTCCAGATATTCGACCTGACGCCCATTCAGGTCTCCGGTGAGGCCCATCAGCATGTTGTCGATGCATCCGAGTACCGCGGCAATAGGTGATTTGAGCTGATGCGAAACCAGCGAGACGAAGTCACTCTTCATCTGTTCGATACGCTTGCGCTCGGTGATGTCCCGGGCGATGATGGTGAAAAAAATCCCCTCCCGGACTTCCCACGTCGTCAGTGTATATTCCATGGGAAATTCGGTGCCGTCTTTTCTGGACCCGAAACTCTCGACGGTCTTCCCGATAATCTCCGACTCGCCGGTGAGTACGATGCGGTTGATTTCATTCTCGAATTGGAGTCGGAGACGCTCCGGCACGATGAAGCTGAAAGGCCTCCCTCTGATTTCTTCGGTTTCATACCCGAACAATTTTTCGACAGCCGGATTGCAAAATGCAATATTTCCCTTGCTGTCGATGGTAATGATCGCCTCGGCCGCGGTGCTGACGACGAACCGGTATTTCTCCTCGCTCTCACGAAGCCGGCGTTCCATCCGGATTCGGTAGAGGGCGAATTCGATGGCCGCACGCAATTCCTGTTCCTGGAGCGGCTTGACGATGAAGCCGAACGCCTCGACGTCCTTGGCGCGACTGATGATCTGATCGCCGCCGTAAGCGGTGATGAAGATCGAAGGGATGTTAAATTCCTCGCGAATCCGCCGGGCAGCGGTAATGCCGTCCAGGCCGGGATGACCGTCCCTGCCGGGCATCATCACATCCATGAGGACGAGATCAGGACGGTTGAGCCGTGCCATGTAGATCGCCTCGACGCCGGAAGAGGCGACGGCCACGATCTCGTAACCCATCAGGGTCAGGAATTCTTCGAGCTGGTTGGTGATGATGACCTCATCGTCGACCAGCATGAGTTTGGCTTTCTGGGTATCAGTCATGACGGCTCGTCAGTCTGATTAATGATTTCTGGAATCCGGATTTTATGGATTCTCCCGTTCCTCCCCGATCCGGCCGGTGGGATTCATTCCCATCGCTTTGATTCCGGTTGACCCTTTTCTTTTGCGCGTCTCTTTTATTATACGAGATCCGGATAATGCTCCTGGATGCATTGCTCGCAGATTCCATGGGAAAACTCCGCGTCGGAATGGGCGGAGACATACCGTTCGACTTGAACCCAGAACCCGTCTTCGTTCCGGATCTTCTTGCAGTGCATGCAGATCGGTATCAATCCGCGCAATGTCCGCACCTCGGCCAGATGGCGGGCCAGTTTCCGGTTCGTCTGCCAGATTTGTTCGAGCATCTGTGCGATCAGAACATATTCCGGCCGGTCTATCTGAAATGCCCCGAACCCTTTCATAAGGAAATGGAGATGGTCATGATAGGAGGTTTCGGGCGATCCGCCTTCGATCTGATCCCGATACAGGTGGAACATGGCCGCGAAGGCCGGATGCAGCATGTAGAATTCGATCCGCACCGCCGCCGTCAGCGATCGGCCGATATCGCCGGGCGCTTCATCCATGAGTGTTCCGCACAGTGTTCTGACACGGAGCAGCTCATCGTGAATGGCTGCCGGGTCATCGAACAGGTTCCGTATTTGTTTTTTTTCCGCGAGTGCCAGCAACGTTTCCCAGAAGGCGATATGGGAACCTTCGTCCGTCGACAGCCGGCGCCAGAATGTCTTCTCCGTTTCGCTCTCCGACCGGTCTGACAAACGCTGATAATAGCGCATGGCTGCTATTTCGA
Organism: bacterium; assembly: GCA_011046415.1. Lineage (GTDB taxonomy): Bacteria > Zhuqueibacterota > QNDG01 > QNDG01 > JABMRT01 > DSAP01. The sequence continues at coordinate 12,518 of DSAP01000058.1, forward strand.
GTTCAATGACCAATTTCAACAAGTGCACCAGCGTCACCGCGGCCATCGACATCCCCCTGAATCTGATCGGTACGACAAACGATCTTCCTCATTTATCCTATCACTTATCCGGAAACCGGACGGCTTGCCCGCCGTCGAGCCGGGACAGGCTGTATGCCTCTAATTCGTTCAAAAGAAGGACGTTGCACAAATAGTGCCGGATGCCTTTTTCGCAATTCCTCATGTGCGAAACAGGGTCTCTTCCCGGACGAAAAACCGCGCGCAAAAAGCGAGACTCAGCACGGCGATCACACCGGAAGAAAAATAAACCACCGCATACAATCCCGGATTCGAAACCCCCGCGATGATGGCTTTGGTGGCCAGGGAAACATTCAGGATCGGAATCAGGGCCGTCCAAAAACTGAGTTCCATCCCCGGCATCAACCCGAGAAATGCCGGCACGATCACCACCATCATGAGGGGAGTGAGCTGGCTCTGCGCCTCCTTGAAGGTTTTGGCAAGCATGGATATGGAAAGCTGAATGCCGGCGGACAAAACAGACAGGGGGACGAGCAGCAGGAAAACCATGATGATCGACCGGACTTCGAACATGCCGAGAATGGACTTCAGAAATTCCTGTGGTAAATCCGGGTCGGTCCGGATGCCGAGATACAGGCCGAGTATGGAAATCGTCGCCGACCCGAGGCCGACAAGCGTGACCACGCCGAATTTGCCCATGAGGATGTGAAAACGGCGGGCCGGTGTGGACAGCAATGTCTCGAGGGTACCCCTCTCCTTCTCTCCCGCCGCCAGATCGATGGCCGGATACATGCCGCCCATGAAACAAAAGATAATGAAAATATAGGGAAGGAATCCCCCGATCATGTTGGCGATTTGTTCTTTCTGTGTCGACAGATTCGTCTCCTCCACGGCGAGCGTCTCGATCAGGGAGATATCGAGACGCAATGCGTCGAATCGCTTTCGCCTGAGTCGCTCACGGTATGCGTCGAGGATCTCGTTCATCCGGAGAATTTCTATTCCGTGTCGTTCTTTGGACTTGTAATAAAAGGCCAGCGCACCCTGACGAAGGGTCTCGATCCGTTGATCGAAGTCTGGAACGAGCACGAAGAGGCCGTTCAGGCTGTCTTCGCGGACCAGGCGTTTTCCCTCATCTACGGTCAGTTCCTCGATCAGATACACATCCTCCCGTCCGAGAAGCATTTCCCGGAGTCCCGAAGCCTGGCCGTATGAGATCAGTCCGATCCGGAGGGTTTTGGAGCGCGCCGTCTCGACCTGTGCCTTGAACATCCGGGATGAAATACCAAATAGCAAGGGAAACAGTAAAAGCGGCACCACGATCATCGCGATCAGGGTTCGTCTGTCGCGCAGCGTATCCTTCCACTCTTTCAAGAAAACGATCAAAATGGTCTTCATGGCGTCTCCCCGAGAATCCGGATGAATTCCCCCTCCAGGGAATCGGACCGCATCTGACTCCGGAAGGCTTTGAAATCCCCGCAATAGCGGAGGCGTCCCCGATGGATGACGGCGAGGTCGTCGCTGACCAGACTCACCTCGCTCATGATATGTGTGGAGAAAATCACGGTTTTTCCTGTGTCGCGACAGTCGTGGATCAGATCGATGATGGCGCGCGCCGTGATCACATCGAGACCCGCCGTCGGCTCGTCGAAGACGACGACCTCGGGATCATGGATCATGGTCCGGGCGATCGAGACTTTTTGTTTCATGCCCGAGGAGAGTTTCCCGATCCTGCGGTCGGCGAAATCGTGGATGCCGAGACGCCCGAACAGGCTGTCGCGATTTTCAAGATACCTGTCGCGCGGCAGTCCGAAAAGATCGGCATAGTAACGGACGAGCTCCGTGGGTGTGAGCCGGTCGTAGAGACCCGTGTCTCCCGTCATGAATCCCAGACGCCGGCGTACCTCGGCCGCCTGATGGACCGTATCGAAACCGCAGACCCTGACCGAGCCCGCCGTCGGACGCATCATCGTCGCCAGAATCCGGAGTAGGGTGGTCTTGCCCGCCCCGTTCGGTCCGAGCAGGGTGAACACCCTCCCCGGCCGGCAGGAAAAACTCAGACCGGAAACGGCGGTCAGGATGTTTTCCCTGCTCCTGTTTTCCGTTTCACGCTTCCGGGCCCGGGAGAGTCTGAATGTCTTGGTTACATTTTGAACTTCGATCATGTGACGCACTCTCTCATTGAGGCGGACGACGAACCGGACAGATTCACATATTGCGATCCCCATCCACGAATCATTTGGATTTTTAATATATCATCATTCACGGTGAAAATCAAAGCATTATCGTCGGTTGAAAAAAAATGCCCTGTCGGACAGGGCATTTCCGGAGAAGAGGAGGAAATGAAAATGGATTATAAAAGTTACGGCTCTGACATGGCAATCATCCCGCGAAACGAATCGGAAGGACGAGGTACGCGAAACGAATTGCCGGCGAAAAGAGCCCGGCCGTTGCGCGTTGTCTTCAGGGTATATTCGACGGTTTGCAGATCCGGATTCAGCCTGGCCGGCGAGATGCGATGACCGGAAGTGTTCCTGAATCCGAAATCAAAGGCATCCAGGTCCGCGATGACGGGAAAATCATTGCACCACAAGACCCCGTGGGCGAATCGGTATTCCTTGAATCCATCTTTCTTGTCTTCGAGAAGAATCCGGCCTGAATCGATAGCGATCAACCGTCTGGCGTTCCGCAGGTCGTGATCCACCCTTTCCAGTCCCCGGCGGATCCTGTCGGGCAGATCCGCCCGATGCCCGTGCATGACGGCGGAATCGACGTCGGCGACCGCGCGATGGCTCACCACGACAAGACATATCATCATGGAAAAAATGAGCACCACATAAAAACTGTTTCTAAGTCCTTGCATGATCTGCCTCCGGGATGGCTTTGTCCCCGACCTGCCCCGCATTAAGGCAATCATCATGCCATCTGGTGCACAGGGGAAGAACACGGTTGAAAACTGTAAATTGGGGGAATATCTTATATTTTGATAAACAGAGAGTTGTGGAGATTTTCAGGTTCGTGATCGCTGTCCGGAATATAAACAGTGAATGGAGTCCGTGTTAAAAAAGGGGGGATATTTGCCACATCAAGACACCGATTTTCATTCAGGCGGTTGATGAAAGGCCATCAGATTTCCGGCGGAACGGCCGGAGACAAGGTGGCCGCAGGTATTGAGTAGGTCCATCGCCTTCTTGAAATCCGCGGCTACCTCTTCGGGTCTGTGGGCGTCCGATCCCGGGACGACCGGAATGCGGGACCGGCAGGCCATTTCCAGAATCCGGAAAGAAGGATACATTTCACGGGGTTTCTTCCGGAGCCCGGACGTGTTGAGTTCGATCGCCATCCCTGCCCGGACGACGGATTCGAAAAGCCGGGCGGCCGATGCCTCGATCAGCTCCCCGAAGTCTGGGAAATCCCACTTGATCACATCCGTATGCGCCAGTACGTCGAACAAGCCGGATTGAACTCCGCGGGTGAGCCGGTCGAAATATTTACGGACGAAAGCCTCGTTTTCTTTCGGATCGGGGAATGTGTCTCCGCGCCTGAACACGGCCTCGCCGTCCATGAAGTGGACGGAACCGATCACATATTCGACAGGATAGCGGCGCAGGAGGGTCTCGAGGGAATGCTCGAATCCGGGATAATAATCCGCCTCGACACCCAGCCGGATTGTGATATCCGGATATGTCTCACGTAATTTCAGGACGGCATCGACATAGACGGGAAACTCTTCCCAGGCCATTCGATGAACGGGGTCATACTGATCCAAAACAGGCGCATGGTCGGAAAAACCGATTTCCTTCAGTCCGTTCCTGCGCGCGGCACGGACATAGGCTTCCATCTCTCCCTCGGCGTGTCGGCAGAGTGTCGTATGAATATGATAATCGGCAAGGATCAAACACGTACTCCTTCCTGTGATAATCTGGCCGGATAAAATACGAAAACGAAAGGTGGAGAGCAACAAAAAACGCTTGTATCGTCCTGTTGGAATGGCTATTTTTAAATCGGAACCGAATCCGGGTGCAAACAAAGACACACCCTCTGCATGCATCGAGAAACTTGGAACAGGAACAGCATGACGAAAAGATCAAGGAAACCCGTCGGCGGAAAACACCTTCTGATCGATCGGCTACACGAGACCGTCCGGGAACATCCCGATTCCATCGTACTCGCGAAAGTGAACAACCGCCTCCGGTCCCTCCACGAAATTGTGGACGCGAATGCGCGCATTGAATGGATCCGGCTCGAGTCGCCCGAGGGCCGGCGCTCCTACCAGCAGACACTCTGTCTCATCCTGCTGCGTGCGGCGGAGGAACTCTTTCCTGAAAAAAAGCTGTTGATCGACCATTCGCTGGGCAAGGGGCTCTATTGCCAATTACTGAACGAAGAACCCTGTACCGACCGGATCATCGGGGAAATCAAGAACCAGATGCTGGAAATTATCTCAGCCAATGAACCGGTCATTCCGGAATCCGACGCCTGTCCGGATGACAAAACCACACGAACGAACAAAAACATCATACGCCGTGCCGGACTCCTGCCTTACCGTTGCGGGAACACAATCGCCTGCATGAATTATCCGCTCCTGCCGCTGACCGGATGGCTCAAGACCTTCGACCTGCGGCCCCGGGAACCCGGCATGATTCTCTGCCTTCCGGACGAAGAGAACATCAATGTCCTGCCTCCCTTCGAAAACCAGGAGAAATTGTTTCAGGTCTTCCACGAATACGGCCGCTGGCTGGACATTCTCGGCATCGAGACGCCCGAAGACATCAACCGGGCCATTCAAACCGGTGAAATCGGGGATCTCGTCAAGATCGCCGAAGGCCTGCATGAGAAAAAAATCGCGTATATTGCGGATGAGATCCAATCGGGCCGCAAAGAACGCCGGATTATCCTTATCGCCGGCCCCTCCTCGTCAGGAAAAACCACATTCATCAAACGGCTGGAAATCCAGCTGCGTGTCAACGGAATGCGTCCCATGGCCATTTCCCTCGACGATTATTTTCTGGACCGTGACAAGACCCCGCGTGACAAGGAAGGAAACCCCGATTTTGAATCGCTTCGGGCGATCGATGTGGAGCGTTTCAACCGAGACCTGGAAGATTTACTGGCCGGGGGGGAAGTGCGGCTTCCCCGTTTCGATTTCGTAGCCGGAAAGAGTATGCACGGCGGCTTAAGCCGTCTGGCCCCGGGAGAACCGGTCCTGATTGAAGGCCTGCATGGATTGAACGACGCCCTGACGCCGGATATCCCTCAGGAACACAAGTACAAAATCTATGTCAGCGCCCTCACCCAGCTGAACCTCATGCCCCATCTGCGGATTCCCACCAGCGATGTCCGCCTGCTTCGGCGTCTCATACGGGGTTTCAAATTCAGGGGACATCATGCCGAAGCGACCCTGACACAGTGGCAGCTCGTCCGGATGGGTGAGGAGAAATACATCTTCCCGTTCCAGGAAGACGCGGACGTCATCTTCAATTCATCCATCGTATATGAATTGAACGTGCTGCGAACCCTGACAGCACCGCTGCTCGAAGCCGTCCCCGAGGACCATGATTGCTTCCCCGAAGCCGAACGGATTCTGAGACTCCTCTTCGCCTTCGACCCTATCACCCCGGACGAGGTCCCGCGTAATTCAATCCTGAGGGAATATATCGGCGACAGCGCGTTTCGCTATTGACCATGGAAAACGTTCCTCACTAGACGGCATCTTCCGGGGTGACAGGGAGTACGACCGTGAAGGTGCTGCCCTGTCCCTTGGCGCTCTCGGCCTCGATACGGCCCCCCTGCCTCTCAATAAATTCCCTGCATAGAATGAGCCCCAGACCGCTCCCTTTCTCGCCCGAGGTTCCGGGAACAGTCCGGACGGATTCGATCCGGAACAGGTCATGAAGCGTTCCCGCGTCCATGCCGATTCCCGTATCCGAGATCTGGATATGGAATGTGTCCGGCATTTTAAGCGTTTCGATAGCCACCCTTCCGTTCTCCGGGGTATATTTCAAGGCGTTCGACAACAGATTCCGAAGCACCACAGCCATCATATCCCTGTCTGCATGGATCGAATCATCTGCGCCGTATTGCGTCTCGATCCGGATCTGTTTTTCCTCTGCGACATCCGAAAACTGAATCAAAATTTCCCGGATCAGTTTATTGATCGAAAACGTCGAGGCGTTCATGACAAAGCCTCCGGTTTGAGACAACGCCCATCCGAGCAGATTCTCGAGCAGCCCGAAAGCCTGTTCGGTTTTCAGATTGAGCTCCGAAATCAGGTCAATCAGCTTTTCGGGTGTAAGCTGATGAATACGGTGTTTCAGGACCCGGACAAAGCCGAACAGGGTATTAAAAGGGCTGCGCAGATCATGGGCGACGACCGAGAACAGCCGGTCCTTCGAGGCATTGGCAATCTCGAGGGCATGTATCAGCCGGTCACGCTCATCTTCCATTTCCTTCCGCCGTGTGATATCCCGCATTACGATCAGGCTGCCGATGAGGCGTCCGCGATCGTCGTAAAGTGTCTTGGAGCGCACATCATGGGTCCGTTTAACGGTTTCTTCGGTCCGGGTGACCTCGAAATCCCCATCCGTTTGCGTACGAATCTTTTCATAGAGTTCAGGCCATCGGGAGAGAACGTCCGCCGCATCCTTTCTCACCCCTCCCCCTGATGACCGGTTGATGATTCGCTCCATCTCGGGATTGATATCGACGATCCGGTTATTGGAATCCAAAACCAGAAGGGCGTCGCCCATCTTTTCGATCAGGGTGTCGCGGGCGACGGGAACAAGATCGAATAATCTGAGCTCGATCAGCAGCAGAAACAGGAGGGCGCCTGTCATCAACAGTGCGACAGGCGTCCAGTCCAGCCCGGGTATCGGATTGATCCCGGACACATAACTCAGATTGCCCAGAAAGGGCAGTGACGAAGCGATCAGCACCGCCAGAAATTGTAACCGGTAAAAATCCCGTGATAATGGAATACGTTGATGATCAGGAAAAGGCTGCCGACGATGAACATCAGGTAACAATACGAAACGAACACCCAGAACCAAGGGCCATAGGCATAGATGGCCAGCCGGGATTCCGGTATAACGGACACCTGTGTCCAGATCAGGTGATGGTGTTGATTGGTCAGGGCGAGAAAAAATGTGATCACGGGTACAATAAAAAAAGAGGCGGTCAGCCAGGGGTTCCCGAATCGTTTCTGCCGGACAAACGCCATCACGAAAAGAAAATAAAAAACCGGCGCCGTTGTGGTTCCAAGATAGGCGACCCGCGACCAAAAATATTTCAACACCGCCTGATCGGTCGCATACTCGAAGATCACGGCGAATGTCCAGACGGCGACGGCCAGTTCGAGGAATACGAGGCAGATGGCGCCCGGACTGTTCCGCCGTTTCGTCAATAGAACCGCCAGAAAAAGGGCGAATAAAACCGACAGAAAGAGAAAGAGACTGATTGTGCCGAATTGATAGGCAGAGAACATGACTTTTTTATCTTTTCGACCGTATTTGACTTCTTGTTCTAGCCTGATCTATTCATGGATATGAGGTTCCTCATCCTCCCCGCGGCAACATGGAGGCGGATCGTGTGTCCTCTTGCCGAGAACCATTGTGACCTGATCCGAATTTGAAAAGCCCTCATTTCCAATTTGAATCACTGCGACAAGGAAAGGCTACACCCCTTTCGCCGCATCGCGGATCAGCGCCTTGCCGATCACATCGCGCTGGATTTCGCTCGTACCCTCATAAATCTGCGTGATCTTGGCGTCGCGCATGTATTTCTCGACGGGGTATTCTTTCATGTATCCGTAGCCCCCGAAAATCTGAACCGCCTCGGTCGTTACATACATCGCCGTTTCCGAGGCGTACAACTTGCTCATGGCCGATTCCTTGGAAATATCTTTCACACCGGCATCCTGCATGCGGGCCGTGGCATAAATGAGCGACCGGGAGGCCTCGATCCGGGTGGCCATATCCGCCAGTTTGAATTGCGTGGCCTGGAAGGCCGCGATCGGTTTGCCGAACTGCACGCGTTCGCGGGCGTACCGGACGGCATGGTCGAATGCGCCCTGGGCGATGCCGAGGGCCTGGGCCGCCACGCCGGGTCGGGATCGGTCGAGTGTCTTCATCGCGACGATGAAGCCCATGCCTTCCCTGCCGAGCAGGTTTTCGGAAGGAATCCGGCAATCCTCAAAAACCAATTCGGATGTGGCCGATGCCCGGATCCCCATCTTGTCTTCCTTCTTTCCATAGGTAAATCCGGGCGTGCCCTCTTCGACGACAAAGGCGGATGCACCACGGGGCCCCTTTGAAGGGTCGGTGATCGCGATAATCGTGTACAATTTCGCCACGCCGCCGTTGGTGATGAAATGTTTCACCCCGTTGAGCACATACGAATTGCCGTCTTTGACCGCCGTGGTCTGCAGGCCGCCCGCATCAGACCCCGCGTTCGGTTCGGTCAGGCCGAATCCGGCCAGCATCTTGCCGTCTGCGATATCCGGCAAATATTTCTGCTTCTGTTCAGGAGATCCGGAGATGAGGATCGGCATGGCACCGAGCGCCGTACCCGCAAAACCGAGTGCGATGCCTCCGCATGCACGGGAAAGTTCCTCGGTGGCAAGAACAAGCCCCATGCTTCCCATGCCCAAACCGCCGTATTCCTGATCGATAAAGGTCCGGAAGAAATCATTGTCGGCCAGAATCTTCATGATGTCCCAGGGAAATTCTCCGGAAGCATCATACTTGGCCGCGACCGGGGCGATTTTTTCCCGGGCGATCTGACGGGACAGGTCCCGGATCATGATTTGTTCCTCGGTCAGAAAATAATCCATTGAAACGCCTCCTGTGATGCATTGCGATGATGACTCATTCGCACACTTGTATTGGTTGTCGGATGGAGAATAAATCCTTTTACCCTGTAAATCCTGTGATAAAGAAACCGGTCAAAGTACGGGATCATTCGTTGGTCAGTAGTCCCAGTTTCTTGATCGCCTCGCGTGCGGCAACCTTCTCCGCCCGTTTCTTGCTGGGTCCCGTGCCCCTTCCCAGTGACTCATGATTCACGCGGACTTCCACGGTGAATATCTTCTCGTGATCCGGACCGGATTCATCGAGAACGACATATTGAGGACTGCCGGATCCGCGCGCCTGCATGTATTCCAGAAGCCAGCTCTTGTAATTATGATGGAAACGGCTCGTGACCAGCCTGTCGAGTCCCTGAAGCAGGTCGCGGTTAATCAATGTGCGTACCGGTTCGATCCCGCCGTCCAGATACATGGCGCCGATCAGGGCTTCATAGGCATTCGAAAGAATGGAACGGCGCTGACGTCCGCCGGATCGTTCCTCACCGCGGCCGAGAATCAGGTAGCGTCCCAGATCTTTGTTTCGTGCCTGCTGAGCGAGGGACTCACGGCTGACGATGAGTGATTTGGCCTTGGTCAGGTCCCCCTCGTTCCCTTCCGGAAAAGCCTGATAGAGCGCATCCGTTACGACAAATCCGAGCACGGCGTCTCCGAGAAACTCCATCCGTTCGTTCGACATCCATCGTCCCCGGTATAGGAGCGATGAACGGTGCGCCATGGCCTGTTCGAGCAGTTCCACGTTCTTGAAACGATATCCCACCGCACGATAAAGGGAATCCCACGAGACGGATTCCCTTCGCTTGTTCCTGCGCCATTTCAGCACGGTCCGCAGGGTCAGCAAGAGTTTATTCACCCGGGAATGGATTTTCTACCCCTTAAACGTCCGGACGCAAAGACAAACATTATGTCCTCCGAAACCGAAAGAGTTGGAGATGGCCGAACGGATCTTCGCCTCGCGTGCCTCGTTGGGTACATAATCCAGATCGCATTCGGGATCCGGGGTTTCATAATTGGTGGTCGGAGGGATCAACCCGTGACGGAGGGTCAACACCGTGGCGACGAATTCGACCGCGCCGGTGGCGCCCAACAGATGTCCGAACATGGATTTGTTGGAACTGACGGGAATCCGATAAGCCCGGTCGCCGAACACCGTCTTGATCGCCATGGTCTCGGTCGGATCATTCAGCGTGGTTGACGTGCCGTGCGCATTGATATAGTGAATGTCTTCCAGATTCAGGCCGGCATCTGCGATCGCACGGCGCATGGCCCGTGCAGCCCCGTCCCCGGTTTCGTGAGGTGCCGTGATATGATAGGCGTCACCGGTGAATCCATATCCCGCGAACTCGGCGAGTATCTCCGCGCCCCTTTTTTCGGCGTGTTCGAGTGATTCGAGCACCACCACACCCCCACCCTCACCCATAACAAAACCGTCCCGGCCCTGATCGAACGGCCTGCTCGCCGATTCCGGCGCATCGTTTCTGGTGGAAAGCGTCCTGGCGCTGCAGAAACCGGCGAAGGCCATCTCCGTGATCGTCCCCTCCGAGCCGCCCACGACCATGACATCCGCATCGCCGCGTTCGATGTGCATCATCCCGAGTCCGAGTGCATGGGCACCGGATGCGCAGGCCGAAACAGACGCGTAATTCGGACCCTGAAATCCATATTGAATCGAAATGTGTCCCGCGGCGATATCCGGAATCATCATCGGGATGAAAAAGGGACTCACGCGTTTCGGCCCCTTGGTGATCAGTTTGGTGTGTTCGTCATGATAAACGATCATACCGCCGATACCGCAACCGATGATTACGCCGATCCGGGTCGGGTCTTCTTTGGAAGCATCCAGTCCCGAATCATCGATCGCCTGTCGTGCGGCCGCGATGGCGTAATGGGTGAACGGATCCATGCGCCTGGCTTCTTTGGCGTCGACATATTGTGAAACATCGAAATCTTTGATTTCCGCCGCAATCTGCGCGGGAAATGCGGAGGCGTCAAATCGGGTGATTTTCCCGACACCGTTTTTCCCGCTCTTCAACCCTTCCCATAATGAAGGGACATCATTTCCAATCGGAGTAATCGCACCCAACCCCGTGATTACCACCCGGCGATCTCGCATAAAAAACCTCCAGAACGAACCCGCTCAAAGACTCGAAATCTTCATGAAAGAATAAAAAAGGGCAGTCCTTTCCTTTCGGTTTGGACTGCCCGCATGTCCTTATTGCGCCAAACGTTTCTGCAGATACTCCTTGGCCTTACCGACCGAGGTGAGCTGTTCGGCATCTTCATCGGGAATTTCGATGCCGAATTCTTCCTCAAACGCCATCACCAGCTCGACCGTGTCCAGCGAATCGGCGCCGAGATCATCCACAAAAGATGCATCGTCCGTGATTTCGTTGGGATCGACGCCCAGGCGCTCCACAACGATCTCCTTGAATTTTTCAAGATCCATACTGTTGTCACCTCCTTTTTTGAGTGCAGTTTGGTATGAAAATAAACTGATCGCTACATCACGAGTCCGCCGTCTACATGAAGTACCTGTCCGGTAATATAGTTTGAAGAAGACGAGGCTAGGAAAATGACCGCGGCCGCCACGTCTTCAGGATTCCCGAACATGCGGGCGGGAATATGATTCATATAGGTTTCTTTCACTTCCGAGGTCAGTTTTTCGGTCATATCGGTTTGTATGAATCCCGGTGCGACGGCATTGACCTGAATGTTCTTGGATGCCACCTCTTTGGCGACGCTTTTCGTGAAACCGATCAGCCCCGCCTTCGATGCGGCATAGTTGGCCTGCCCCGCATTGCCCATTACGCCCACAACGGAAGCGATATTCACAATCTTGCCCGATCGTTGCCGCATCATAGACCGGACGACCTGTTTGGTGCAGAGAAACGCACCCTTCAGGTTGACCTTAAGGACAAGATCCCAGTCGTCTTCTTTCATCCGCATAAGCAGATTATCGCGTGTGATGCCGGCGTTGTTGACGAGAATGTCAATCCGTCCGAAAGTCTCGATACATTGGTCGATCATCGCCTCGACATCCGGGGCGTTCGACACGTCGCCCTGAACGGCCAGTGTTTCAACGCCCATCCCGGCGGTTTCTTTTGCGGTCCGGCGGGCGCCCTCGCCGTCTATGTCCGATACCAGAACATGACAACCTTCTGAGGCCAGTGCCGTGACGAGTGTCTTGCCGATGCCGCGTGCGCCTCCGGTCACAATGGCCGTCTTGCCTTTTAAATCTTTCATCATATCACCCGTATGTCCTTGTTCTTCGGGATGCGAGATCCGGATAACACAAACAAAAACTAAAACCGTTCCAGATCCCGGACCGTGCCGCAACTCAGAATTTCAGCCTCCGGGAAGATTCGTTTGATCAGGCCGCCCAGCACCTTACCCGGACCGACTTCGATGAAACGCGTCACCCCGTCCTGAACCATCTTCTCGACGGTTTCAATCCAGCGGACGGGATGGGTGAGCTGCCGTTTGAGTTCCTCCCGGATCTCTTCGGGATTTTGTATCGGAAGTGCCGTGACATTGGCATAAACGGGAACGGCCGCATGACCGATCCGGACCCCCGAGAGGATCTTTCCGAACGCCTCCGCAGCAGGTTGCATCAGCGGGGAATGAAATGCGCCGCTCACGGCCAGGGGAATCGCCCGTTTGGCGCCCCGTTCCCCTGCAAGCCGGATCGCCCCTTCCACGCCGGACCGGGTTCCGGAGATGACAATCTGACCCGGCGCATTGTAATTGGCGGGTTGAACCATTCCGGAGCGGCCGGCCTCTTCACACAAATCGCGGACGTCTTCCGCTTCCAGCCCGATAATGGCGGCCATGCTCCCCGGATTGTTGTCGGCCGCCTCCTGCATCAGCCGCGCACGCGCCTGAACAAGCCGCAAACCCTCCTCGAAAGTATACGCCCCTGCATGGGCCAGCGCGGGAAATTCACCCAGGCTATGCCCGGCCGCGGCCTCTCCCGCCATCCCTTTTTCGACGAGCAACCGGGATACGACCACACTGTGGACATAGAGTGCGGGTTGTGTGTAACGGGTCTCCCGCAGGGTCGCTTCGGGACCGTAAAAACAAACATCGGCGAGATCATAACCCAGGATCCGTCCCGCCTGATCATAAAGTGTCCGTGCGGACGGGAACGTCTCTGATAAATCTTTTCCCATGCCGACGCACTGGGAACCCTGTCCGGGAAATACGAAAGCGGTCAGACCCAAACGATACATCTCCCCTTCATCAGAATTGAACGACGCCGGATGCCCAGGTGAATCCGCCTCCGAATGCCACGAGCAGCACCTTGTCGCCCGGCCGGATCCGGCCTTCACGCCGTGCCTGGTCCAGGGCCAGCGGAATGGAAGCGGCGGATGTGTTCCCGAATTCCTGCAGGTTGATGAATACCTTCTCTTCAGGAAGTTTGAGACGTTCCCTGACCGCATCGATGATACGCATATTGGCCTGGTGCGTGATCAACAGATCGATGTCGTCGGAGTGCACCTCTCCCTTCTCGAGTCCGTGTACGGCCGCATCGACCATCGTACGCACGGCATGTTTGAACACCTCACGCCCTTCCATCCGGATCGTGTGAAGATGCTGATCCACGGTCTCATGGGTGGCCGGATGGGTCGAACCGCCGCCCGGCAGATAAAGCAGGCGGCCGAGACGTCCGTCGCTTTTGATAAATGAACTCAACAAGCCGCGCGTGCCATCCGATTCGGTCATCACCGCGGCGCCCGCACCGTCGCCGAACAGGACACAGGTCGTGCGGTCTTCCCAGTCTGTAAACCGGGACAATACTTCCGAGCCGATCACCAGCACATTGCGATACTGACCGCTCCTGATGAGCGCATCCGCCAGGGTCATTCCATACAGGAAACCGGAACAGGCTGCGGACACATCCATGGCGGCCGCATCTTTCGCCCCGATCTTGGCCTGGACTCCGCAGGCGGTAGAGGGGAAAAAAGAATCCGGTGTGATCGTGGCAACCAGAATGCAATCGATGTCTTTCGCCTTCAATCCCGCATCTTCGATCGCGCGTTCAGCCGCGCAGGCCCCCAGGTCGGAATTTGTTTTTTCGGTTTCGAGGATGTGCCGGCGTTCGATACCCGTTCTCTCCTTGATCCATTCATCGGATGTATCGACCATTTTCTCGAGATCGGAATTGGTCAGCACTTTATCGGGTGCACACGAACCGGTGCCGATGATCATGCTTGCAGGTTGTATCACGCATATCCTTTCATGAGTTGAATCCGGCGTTCGATATGATCGTCCACTTTCTCGTTGACCATTTTCCAGGCCTCGCCGACCGCCGTGCGAATGGCCCGGGGCGTGGAACGCCCGTGCGCGACGATACAGTTTCCTTTCACGCCGAGGAGGGGCGCGCCGCCGTACTCCTGATAATCGAAGAGTTTCAACATTTTTGAAAATCTGGACTGGATGAGAAAATGTCCGAGGAGACCCGCCAGATTCGAACCCACGGCGCGTTTCAGGCTGAACGGCAGCATCCGTGTGAGACTCTCCCCGAACTTGATCAGGACATTGCCGACAAATCCGTCACAGACGACCACATCCGCTCCGCCGCCCAATATATCCCGGCCTTCTACATTGCCGATAAAGTTCAGCCCGCCATCTTTGAAAAGCTGAAACGCCTCCTTGACGGATTCGTTACCCTTACCCGGTTCTTCGCCGATATTCAGAAGCCCGACCCGTGGCCGCTCTTTTTCCATGATATGATCGAAAAAAATCGACCCCATGATGCCGAATTGTAAAAGCTGTTCCGGTCTGGAATCGACGTTCGAGCCCACATCGATAACGAAACAGACACCGGATTCAGAAGGCAAAAATGATCCGATGGCCGGACGGAGTACTCCCTCGATACGCTTCAGCATAAAAAGGGCGGCGCCCAGGACGGCGCCCGTGTTTCCGGCGCTGACCACGGCCTCCACCTTATCTTTGGCGTGCAATCCCATGGCGACCAGAATGGAAGAATCCGTTTTGCGCTTCAGTGCCTCCACGGGCGACTCGTTCATTTCTATCTTTTGAGAAGCATGGACCACCGAAATCGGCAGTCCCTTGGTGAAACGGTGTTTTTCGAGCAGGTCCTCGACCTCGGTCTGATCGCCTACGAGGACCACCTCATAGCGTCCATTGGACAAACGGGCCGCTTCGATCGCACCATTCACGATGGCCTCGGGGGCACGATCGCCCCCCATGGCGTCCACAGCTATACGAATCACTGAAGTGAATTCTCCTTACGACTCTTTGGGAACAATCACCATGCGCCCACGGTAGTACCCGCAATTGGGACAGGCACGATGCGGCATCTTCGGATGGTGACAATGTGAGCACTCAGAGACACCGGGAGCGGAAACCTTCTGATGCGTTCTCCGCTTGTCTCTCCTTGATTTCGATATCTTTCGCTTGGGTAAAGCCACGTCATGACTCCTTGATTTGACACATTATTCGAATTTCAGTTCTCCCAATCCCTGCCAGCGGGAATCTGTGTCCTGTTTCTGACAGTCGCATTGTTTTTCATTGAGATTCGCACCGCATCGCGCACACAATCCGCGGCACGATTCCCGGCATACGGTTTTGGCGGGTATTGCCAGAATCAGGGCGTCCACTACATCCCGTTCGAGAGGAATCTCATGGGTGGACGGCGTCAGAAGCCGCACATCGTCGTCTGTTTCCTCACCCGCCTTGTCAAGTTCGTGCGTCCAGAGGGTGCGAACCCGTCCTTCCACGCCGTACTGGAAATCTTCTCCGCACCGGTCGCAGACAAACGTCCCTTCAGCCTTCACCTTCAGGTCGAACAGGTACTCATCCCCCATCCGGTTCACCCGGACCGTGACATCGATCTTGCCCGTAAAAATACGTCCCCACCCCGCCTCATCGACAGGCGGTTCCGCCTGAAAGGCGAATTCTGTGACCCCTTCCTTGACGGATGACAGGGGAATCCGCAATTCATTAAAGGCAAGCGGAGACAAATTTAAAGCATTCTCCTCTCAGAAGCAAGCCAAAAAACCGTCAGCCCGTTTTTTTGACAAAACCTTCCATTCTGATCTGAATTTATGGGAATGCCGGACGATTGGCCGCCACTCCCTCCTCATAAAGATCGGCCCCGTAACAATCGTTCGCCACGATCACAGGTAAATCGACGACCTCGATCCGGTGTACCGCTTCCGGACCCAGATCGGGATAAGCCGCGATACGCGAGGTGAGGACGCATCGTGCCAGCAGTGCCGCGATCCCCCCGACCGCCGCGAAATAGACCGCACCGTGATCCCGGATCGCCCCGCGGACCGCCTCCGACCGGGGCCCTTTCCCGATCATGCCCTTGAGTCCTTCCGCGAGCAGGGGAATGGTGAAGGCATCCATCCGGCCTGCCGTCGTGGGACCGATCGCCCCGGATGCACGGCCGGGCGGCGCCGGCGCGGGCCCGGCATAAAACAGGATCTGTCCTCTGAGCGGGACAGGCAATCCTTCTCCGCGTAAAAGGCTGTCCGTCATGCGTCTGTGCGCCGCATCCCGCGCCGTGTACAGGACACCCGAGATGAGGACGTGATTTCCCGTGCGCAACATCCGGACCGACGCGTCGGTCAGTGGCGTTTGGATGGATTTTCGGTCGATCTTCAAATCACCGCTTCTCCGCGCCGCGCCGCATGGCACTGGATATTGACGGCCACGGGCAGGCTCGCGATATGACAGGGCCGGACTTCGACAAACACCTCCAGCGCCGTGCATCGGCCGCCGAAACCCTGGGGACCGATTCCGAGCCGGTTGACCGATTCCAACAGTTCCGTTTCCAGGGCGGCATAGCAGGGATCGGGATGCCGCTGTCCGATCCGGCGCAAGAGGGATCTTTTCGCGATAAGCGCGCACAGTTCCAGCGTCCCCCCGATGCCGACGCCCACGATGATCGGGGGGCAGGGATTCGCCCCGGAGCGCCGGACGCGGCCCAGGACAAACGCCTTGATCCCTTCGGGACCTTCGGAAGGAGACAAAATCCGCGCCTCGCTCATGTTCTCGCTTCCGCCCCCCTTCGGCAACAGCGTGATTTTGATCCGGTCACCGGGGACGATCTCCGTGTGGATGAAGGCGGGCGTGTTGTCCCCCGTGTTTTCCCGCCGCAGGGGATCGCGGACCATTGATTTTCTGAAATACCCGTCCTGGTAACCGCGGGCCACACCTGCCTGGACTGCCTCGTACAAATCTCCGCCGGTGACATGGACGTCCTGGCCCACATCGAGGAAAACGACAGCGACGCCCGTATCCTGACAGAGGGGCATCTGTTCTTCTGCGGCGATCCGGGCGTTCTCGAGAATCTGCGAAAGAACCTCCTGGCCCGTCGGGGAGGTTTCTTGATCAAGGCATTCCCTGATCCGTATCAGGATATCATCGCCCAACATCCGATTGGAATCGAGACAGAGTTCCCGGACCGTGTCGGAAATCCGGCGTGTCTGGATCTCACGCATCAGAACCTTCCGGTAAACCGGACCTCAAGTTGAACATCAAAAGCGTATCCCGGGTTTCCCGCTTCTCGGAATACAAGACCCTTCGGATCGCCATTCCCTGATTCTCCCGTCCCCAATTCAGTCTGGAGCCTGGAATTCGTCCCGGAGCGCGGCCGCCTTCTCCTCGGACAGGGGGAAGACCTTGGCCGTGGCCGTGGCGAGGAGAACATCCTCCGGATTGCGGATTTCGGCTTCGGTCAGCCAGATGCGTCCCCTGTCTTCCAGGAATCGGCCTTCTACGATATATCGTTGACCGAGGTACAGGGGTTTGAGAAAACGGACATTGAGTTCCACCGTCACACTGAACCGCCCGGTCCGGTCATAGGCGGCCCAGACCACGATCTCGTCCAGCAGGGTGGAAATGATCCCGCCGTGGATCACATTTTCATAACCCACCATCCAGGGTTCCGGGATGAATTCCGTAAAGACGGACGCACCGTCTGACGTAAACCGCCGTTTCAATCCGCGCGGGTTGTCGATCCCGCAGACAAAGCAGTTCCTGGAATATGGGAGTGTTTTCAGTATCGCCTGATCCATTGGAAATCAAACGGTTTATCCGGCTTCCATCCGTTCGGCCACGAGTTCGGCCAGGTCACGCACGCGGATGCCTTCCATTTCCTTTTCCTTTGCGGCGTCCTGGAGCATGGTGAGACAGAAGGGGCAGGCCACGCCGAGCGTCTCGACGCAGGCGCCCGCGGCCTCTTCGATGCGCATGTGGTTGATGCGTCGCCCGTGCTCTTCCATGAACATGCGCGCGCCGCCGCCCCCGCAGCAAAAACTGTTGTCGTGATGACGGTCCAGTTCCGTGAAATTTCCGCCGGAGAGGAGCCTGAGCACTTCCCGGGGGGCGTCGTACATCCCGTGATACCGTCCGAGATAGCAGGAATCGTGATAGGCGGTCGGCCCGGTTTCGTCCGTCCGGAGCCGGAGTCTGCCCTCACGGATCAGCCCGGCGATCAGGTCGGCGTGATGGATCACTTCGAACCCGCCGCCGAACTGGGGATACTCGGTCTTGATCATGTTGAAACAGTGCGGGCAGGCCGTGAGGATCTTTTTGACGCCGGCGGACCGGAACGCCTCGATATTGGCCTGGGCCAGCATCTGAAACACGTATTCGTTTCCGGAGCGCCGGGCCGGGTCGCCGCAGCACGATTCATCCATGCCGAGGACGGCGTAATTCACCCCGGCGGCGTTCAGGATTTTTGCGAACGCCCTGGAAGAGCGTCTGGCCTGGTCGTCGAAGGCCCCGGCGCAGCCGACAAACCAGAGATATTCGGGTTCGGGGTTGTCGGCCAGCGTCTTCACATCCGCGCCCTCGGCCCAGTCGGCCCTGCCTGCCGCGCCCATGTTCCAGGGATTGCCGTTGGTTTCGAGCCCCCGGAACGCGAGGTTCAGTTCCTGCGGAAACCGGCTCTCCATCATGACCTTGCCCTGACGCAATCCCACGATGGCGGGAATGTGTTCGTTCAGCACGGGACAGACGTCCATGCATGCGCCGCAGGTCGTGCAGGCCCAGATTTCGTCCGGTGTGAGCCAGCCGTCCATCACCGGTTCGGCGGTCTGCCGTCCGGAGAGGAGATTCCCGCGTTCATTCAGGAGATGTTTCCGCAGACTCATCATGACGACCTTGGGAGAAAGCGCCTTTCCGCTCAGCCAGGCGGGACACCGGTCCTGACAGCGGCCGCATTCCACACAGCTGAACGCATCGAGGAGTGTCTTCCACGAATAATCGGTTGCGTCCGTGACTCCGAACTGCTCGGTCGCCTCGAGGTCGATTTTCTCCAGTCGGCCTGGATTCTTTCGGGAACGGAAGAACAGGTTGACCGGACCGGCCACCAGATGCAGGTGCTTGGAGTGCGGGATAAAGAAGAGGAATCCGAGCACCATGAGGATATGGCTCCACCAGAAAAACCGGTTCCAGAGATGGAGCGGATCGTGGCCGATCCCGGACAGCCACCCGGCCGTGAAACGGGACACCGGCATCCATCGCGCGGCGGACGCGCCCGAGAGGAGGATTTCCGACCCCTGATGGAGGAAATAGGTGATCATCAATCCGGAAATCAGGGAGAGTACGACCGCGCTCTGGGGCGACCGGGAGATCGGCATCGGTTTCTTGATGCCTTCCGGCCGGACGACATACCGCCGGACGGCCATATAGACCGTGCCGACGAGGGTGAACACGCCGATCCAGTCCACCGCGAGGAACCAGAGATCGTGAAGCAGGCCTTTCCCCAGAATCGAGAATCCGGGTGAAAACGCGCCGATCACATGGTTGATCGTGGCGACCGCGAAGAAGACGAATCCCCAGAAGATGAAGGCGTGCATCACGCCGACGACGGGACGTTCACCGGTCGCGCAGGCCTGGCTCAGGACGCGGACCACCGTATGAACGATCCGGCCGGCGGGATCTTCCCACCGTTTCTCGTCCTTCCCGCCCCGTTTGATGATCCGGACACGCACACGGATTTCGTTGAGAAAAAATCCGGCCGATCCGAGGATCGCGGCGATCAAGATGATGCGTTCGAGGGGACTCAGCACGCTTTTCCTCCGAAAGATAGGGTCAGATCCGTCTGCGGGACCAACAGACTTCGATCGTGAATTCCACCGCATCCCGAAACAGGGCGGGGACGATGAATCTACGCCGCCGGTTTATCGTCCTCCGGCCCTAAAACGGAATTCGGAATGTCTTTATGTCCTCTCCTCCGCCCCGGTTCAACCGGGACAGGCTACTTCTTCAGAATCACATTCAGGTCTTCGAGCAGGGACTGCAGATCTTCCTCGTGCTCGACTTCGTCTTCGAGAATCTGCAGGGCCAGGTTGTATGTCACGGGATCTTTCATCCCGACTTCCTGCATGATCCGATGATACACGCTGATCGCACACTGCTCTCCCTTGATGTTCTGTTCGACGATTTTCTGAACAAAGGGATCCTGGGGCGCATCGTATCCGCAATTGGCATACTTGAACCAGTCCTGGGGTGTGATGAGCGGCGTCCCTCCCAGCTGGACGATCCGTGTCGTGAGCATGTCGGCGTGCCGGAGTTCATCCGCGGCATGTTCCATAAGTTCGGCGATCACCCCGTCTTTCATCGGGCCGGCGACCACTTTGGCGCCGAGCCAGTACTGGTAATAGGCCAGCCATTCATCGGCGAAGGCCTTGTTGAGGAGTTCGATGACTTTCTGGACGTCCATGCCGACGATTTCCCTGCCTTTGGTTCCCATGTGAAGCCTCCTTGTGGATTGGGTGAACGGTTTCGCACACACTGGATCAAAAACTGTCTTCCACCGAATCTTGTTCCACGACCCGACACCCCGCTTATCCCCGGATCTTCCGGACGGCTTCGGTCAGCGCGGGAACCACCTCGAACAGGTCGCCCACGATGCCGTAGTCCGCCTTTTCCAGGATAGGCGCCGCGGGATCCTTGTTCACCGCGACGATGCAACGGGCCCCCGACATACCGGCCCAGTGCTGGATCGATCCGGATGCGCCGAAAAGCAGATAGAGCACGGGCGACACGGTCTTTCCCGTCTGACCGACCTGCTCGGACTGGGGACGCCATCCGGCGTCCACGGCCGCGCGTGTGGCGCCGACCACCCCGCCGAGTGCATCGGCGAGATCTTCGAGCAGTTTAAAATTCTCCGGTGATTTCATGCCCCGCCCGCCGGTCACGACCACGTCCGCCTCGGTGATATCGGTCTTCGCGCCCGCGCCGGGACGGATTTCCCTGAGCGTCATCCGGGAGGATGCTGCGGGGATCTCCAGTATCTCGACCTGCGCGGACTTCGATGAATCCGCTTCACAGACCGGAAACACATTGGGGCGAAGTGTCGCGATCCGGATCCCGGATTTCAACGCGACCCGGGCGATGATCTTGCCCGCAAAGAGGGACCTCTCCGCCTCGAAGGTATCGCCGTCTACATGGAGCGCGAGACAGTCGCTCGCCAGGCCGGCATCCAGTCCGGCGGCGACGCGCGAGGCGACATCCTGGCCCGCACCGGTCGCGGGGAAGAGGACGATGCCCGCGCCCGTTTTCCGGACGGCCAGGAGAATCGCGTCCCTGCAAGCCTCGGGATGCGGGTGAGCCAGCGCGGGAGCGTCCGCGACGAGCACGGCGTCCGCGCCGTAGCGGGCCGGGATATCCTTCAGGGAATCCACGCCGGAGCCCATGATCAGGGCGATCACTTTCCCGCCGTTTTGATCCGCGATCCGCCGGGCTTCGCCCAGCGCCTCGAGTGCGGGTTTCCGCAATTCCGCATTTTTATGTTCGGTCACAACAAGAATGGTCATTTGTTTTCTCCCCGTTTCAGATTGCCTTGGCTTCCTCGCGGAGCAGACGCACCAGTTCCGGCACGGCCCCGACGCCCTCGCCCACCACCCTCGCGGCTCCCCGGGCCGGCGGATTGGCCATCGATACGATTTCGATTTTGGAATCCACCGCGGAAGCGGCCCTGATTTCGATGGCTGCGTTCTTCGCCATCATCTTGCCCCGGAGCGAAGGATATCGGGGTTCGTTCAGCCCCTTATGGGCCGTCACGATACACGGAAGGGGCGCCTCGAACACGGCGACGCCTCCGTCCGCCTCGCGCTCGACCGTCACCCTGCCGTCCGCGACCTCGAGTTTCGTGGCGAGGGAAATACACGGCACTCCCAGCAGCTCGCCCAGCATGGGCCCGAGCGCCTGGCTGCCGTCATCGATGGTCTCCTTGCCCAGAAGCAACAGATCGAATTCCAGGGTCTTCAGGACTTCCGCGAGCATGCGGGCCGCCGCCAGGCTGTCAGCCGGCGATCGGTCCACGGGAATCCGGACCGCCTTCTGAACGCCCATCGCGACGGCGGATCGCAGCACCTCATCGGCCCGTTCCGTTCCCAAACAAACGGCCGTGGTCTCTCCGCCTGCGGTCTCCGCGATCCGTAGAGACGCCTCGATCGCATATTCATCATAAGGATTGATCACGAAAGTCACATTCGATTCGACGACGGATTTCTGATCCGCGCCGATCTTGAGATAGGCCTCGGTATCCGGGACCTCCTTGATGCAGACAATGATCTTCACACCCATTCCTCCGGATCATGTTAAATTATCGGAATTTTTAAAACATTAAATATAGACAACTCATTTTTGGGATTCAAGCGATAATTGACATTTCCAAATTTTCTCCGCTCACAAACCCATCATACGGATTTTGGGACATATCCTTTTTTTCTCCATCGCCTCTCATCTCACGGTTTTCCTGCGAAGGAACGGATCTCGTTTTCATCCCGATTCCTTCCCCGTCCAACGCCAGAAGAGGAGGAATGCGCCGGTCACCATTACAAACGCGACTCCGATCCGGATTGGATGGATGAGCGAGTCCGGTTGGAACCATTCCAGCCGGTCCGGGTGGAGATTCAGGAACAGAAGGGCGATCCCGTTGGTCGTCATGTGCACGGCCGCGCCGGGGAAAATGCTTGCCGAGCGCCAGGCCATCACGCCGGTCAGGACGCCGAGGATGAAGATCTCGATGAGCCACCAGGGGTTGAAATGGAGAAAGGCGAAGATCAGCGCGGCGGAGAGGATCGCCCGGGTGGCATTCCCGGTCCGTTCCAGCACCCCCTGGAGGAATCCGCGGAAGACCATCTCCTCCCCCAGGCCGGCCACCAACACGACGCTTAGGAAAAGGAGGATCGCCTCGGCGCGGCTTTGCGCGATCAGGTCCCGGAGCAAACCGTCCAGAATCTCTTTCTGCATGGGAATACGGGCCTGGATCAGGCGATTGAGTTCGTCCGTCAAAATAAACAGGCCGGTCCCGATCGGAATGCCGAGCATCCACAGCCGGATCGGAACCGGCCGCCACCGGAATACCGCACGGGAAGAATATCCCCGATACCGGACAAAAAAGACAACCGGGGCCACGATCGCCAGTTCCAGGACGAGAAGCCGGAGCTTGCTTTCGAAGGATCCGGAAATCATGAGGAAAACCAGATAGAGTCCGAAGGTGAGCAGGATGAGGTGAAACGCCTCGCGTACGGTCGGCAACCGGTAGTCGGGAACCGTCATCATGGGTCATCCGGTTCTGGCGGTCAGGAACGCCGGGAGTTCCGAAAGGGGGACCATGTCCTGGGTTCCGGATTGCATGTGTTTGACCTGTGCTTTTTGGCTGCGGATTTCATCCGAGCCCAGAATCACGGCCAAGGGGATGCCTTTCCGGTCCGCCTCGCGCAGCTGCGCCTTGAGGCTGCGGCCTCCGAAACCCATCACCGCCTCGACCCCGGCGAGCCGGACCCGGGAGATGAGGGAGACCGCCTCCGCCCTGGCCGTGTCGTCCAGACACACGAAATAGACTTTCGGCGAGGGGATCGGAGGCACGGAAATCTCATGTGCCTGAAGCGTCAGGACCATCCGTTCGATGCCCGCGGCGAATCCGACGGCGGGCGTCGGCGGCCCGCCGAGCAGTTCGATGAGGCCGTCGTAACGGCCGCCGCCGCACACGGCGTTCTGTGCGCCGATGCCTTCGGCCCATACCTCGAACACCGTCTTGGTGTAATAGTCCAGTCCGCGTACGAGCCGGGGATTGACCGTATAGGGTCGGGATAGGGAATCAAGATAACCGCGCAGTGTCCGGAAATGGTCGCCGCATTCGGCGCACAGGCAGTCTCCGATCGAAGGCGCGGTCTCGATGACGGGCCGGCAGGAGGCGTTCTTGCAGTCGAGAAGGCGGAGGGGATTCTTTTCGATCCGCGTCCTGCAGTCGTCACAAATCCCGGAGAGACGGCCGCGATAATAGTCTTTCAGTTTCCGGAGATATCCGGGACGGCAAAGGGGACATCCGATGCTGTTGATCTGGAAATTCAGCTTCCGGAACCCCAGCGCATCGTAGAGATGCCAGGCCGCGGACATGATTTCGAAATCGAGGGCCGGATCGAGTTCCCCGATCGCCTCCACGTTGAACTGGGTGAACTGTCGGTAACGGCCCGCCTGGGGCCGTTCGTAACGGAACACGGGACCGGCGGACCACAGCTTGACCGGCCGGGTCCGACTCGCCATGCCGTTCTGGAGATAGGCGCGCACCACGCCGGCCGTGAATTCGGGCCGCAGCGTCATGGACGATCCGCCCTTGTCGGAGAAGGTATACATCTCTTTCTCGACGATGTCCGTGCCCTCGCCCACCCCGCGCCGGAACAGCGCCGTCTCCTCGAATATCGGGAGCGTCAGCTTCTCATATCCGTACAGTTCCGCGACCCGCTGCATCGTGGTCTCGATATGCTTCCAGTACTGCTGCTCTTCCGGAAGCACATCCTTCGTGCCCTTGGGATTTTGATAAAGCCTGGCCATAAACTCGTTTCGGTTTACCTGATTATTCCTGCTTTCTGCTTCCTGCTTTCTCCAGATTTCTTCGCTTCGCGGATCACCCGACCGGCAACATCTCCTTATATATGATCCATCATCTGCCGCTGGATCCGGACCGCCTCTTCATATATGATCCATCATCTGCCGCTGGATCCGGACCGCCTCTTCGAGCGCGTCTTCCGGGACGAAGATTCGGACGCCCCGGTTCGCGGGACCCGTGCCGGATATGCCGTACGAATCGATCAGGCCGTCCGAACGCAGATAGCAGGGGATGCCTTCCTGGTCGAGTACCTCACGCACCATCTCCGCATATACCCGGCCCGGCAGCCCGGGCAGGGGCACGAACCGGAGGCCGGACACCGGTTTGTCATGCGGCAGGGCCTCGACCAGATCGGTATCGCAGTCCGGACAGCGGGTCGAACCGGCCGTGTATTCGTATCGACACTCGGGACAAAAAGGCATTTCCGCCTCCCTCCGCACGGATTGAATCTTTAATTTACACGGTTTGGTAAAAGATGCAATCGATTTTTCGAATTGTACAGATCAATTCCTCACAAAAATAAAATCCGGTATCATCGTACAAATTATAATCAAAAAAATCATTTGACAATCCGTGACAATTTTTCACGGAATCATGACACTCCGTCGCGGGATTTTTCCTATCCTGATTTAAGCGATCTTCCTTCAGGGAGGGTCGTATACCTCTCTTTTTTCTTCAACACCGATACCGGGTGCCTGCTTTCCAGAGACATGCACCTCCTCCGAATCGGCCGGATCAAACGATCCGGCCTCTTTTTTCCTGAGGGACAAGACCACTTTCATTTTCACTGCAGGCGTTCGAAATGGGAGGCGCCGAAAACTCCGGTCGCTCTCAACTCACCGGAATAGCCATTCGACGATTGGGATCGTGATCTTTCACCCCCTCCCCCTCGCCGCCACCCGGTACAAATACCATCCCAATGCGGCGAACACGACGGCCGAGACCGCCTGCCCCATCCAGGGTTGGGGATAGGCGACTTCGAGAAATCTGGGCGACCGGGAAAGGATCACCGCGATGACCGCGATCACCACGCCCATGAGTCCTTCGCCCGCGATGAATCCCGATCCGAGCAGGATGCCCTGATCTTTCCCTTTTTCCCGCTCATCCTGACGCGAAGCGTATTTCCGGTCCACGAAATGCCTGAGCAACCCGCCGAGGAACACCGGGGTCATCGTATAGAGCGGAAGATACACCCCCACCGCGAACGGCAGCGGGGGGATTTTCAAAAAAAGGACGAGGACGGAGAGCGCGGCCCCGATTCCGACCAGATCCCATCTCAGATTGCCGTCGAGCACGCCGTCGAGCACGGTCTTCATGAGCGTCGCCTGGGGCGCCGGAAGGGCGTCCGTCCCGAAACCGTAGGCCTTGCCGAGATAAAAGACCGAGAGGCAGACGAAGAAGGCCGAACCGATCGCGCCGATCATCTCGCCGATCTGCTGTTTCCGCGGGGTGGCGCCGAGTAGGAATCCGGTTTTCAGATCCTGCGAGATATCCCCGGAAATGGAGGCGGCGATGCACACCACCGTGCCGATGGTCAGCGCCGTGATCTTCCCCGTCAGGTCCGTCCAGCCCAGCAGCTTGAAAATCAGCCCCGTGCCGAGAAGCGTCACGATCGCCATGCCGGACGTGGGATTGGAAGAGACCCCGATCAGTCCCACGATGCGTGAGGAGACCGTGACGAAACAGAAGGCGAAAAAAGCGATCGCCACGGCGCTGATCAGCCGCATCAGCAAAGAGGTGTGTGTGCCGATGATGCCCGGGACGAGGGTGAGAATCAGGATCACCGCTGCGACACCGAAAAGGACGATGCGGACGGGCAGGTCGTTCTCCGTCCGTTTTTTCCCCTCCCCGATCATCCCCGCGCTCGACCGCAACTCTTTCAGCCCGATTTTGAGGGAGTCGGCCATCGTGGGGATGGAACGGGCGACCGTGATCAGCCCCGCGCACGCCACCGCCCCCGCCCCGATGATCCGGATATACCCTTCCCAGATTTCCCGGGCGGACAGCTGTCCGATGGTCGTGAAGGATGGATCCAGGCCTCTCGAACGCAGATACTCCAGCGTGGTCGGCCAGATTTCCATGCCGCCGAACCGCCAGGCGATGAAAGGGATGAGGACGACCCAGGAGATGAGCCCGCCGCCGACCATGATCGCGCCGATGCGCCGGCCGAGTATGTATCCGACGCCGAGCAGCGCCGGCGTCGTCTCCACGCCCACCTCGGCCCGCGGCAGAACCGGCAGCCGGATGTTCAGCTTCGCGGGCCATAGATAGAGGAGAGAGATCAACCCCTTGTACAGTGCGCCGATGCCCAGTCCTTTGAATACATACCCGGCCGTGGAACCGCCCTCATTGGCCGCGACGAGGACCTCGGCGCTCGCCGTGCCTTCGGGATAGGGCAGGTTCCTGTGTTCTTTCACGATCAAAAAGCCGCGCAGGGGGATCATGAACAGGACGCCGAGCAATCCACCGCACATCGCGAGCAGGGTCATCTGCCAGAGCGGCGCGTCGTATCCCCAGATGAAGAGGGCCGGAATCGTGAAGATGATCCCGGACGCGAGCGATGAACTGGCCGATCCGGTCGTCTGCGAGATGTTGCATTCGAGGAGGGTCGCCTTTCCGAAAACCGGTGAAAGGATGCGGAATATCGCGACCGAGACGACGGCCAGCGGGATCGCGGTCGAAATCGTGAGCCCCACGCGCAGCCCGAGATAGGCGTTGGCGCTTCCGAAGACCGCGCCGAGCAACACGCCCATAATCACGGTCTTGAAATTGAAATCCCGCATGATTTGATCGTCCGGAATGAAGGGGCTGTGTTCTCGCATAAAGGTTGCTCCTGAAAAACAAAGGCGTTTGTCCCCGCACAAATCTTTCGTATATTTGAATCGTTGGACACAAATACGTGATTTTTTTCTTAAAATGCAAGGGTTTCCATGTTCGGCATAATCCACTACATCCTGCATGCACACTGGATTTCATGGATCATGCATTTGATCGGCTTTTTCTTGATTGTCCGCTTCAGCGGAATCAAAACTGCATGGGCCGTGGGCTTTGTGTTCGCGATAGAAATCTGGCAAATGCTGGACTGGAGTTTGAAGGATCCCCTGCGCTGGTGGCGTATGCCGGACACCTATATTGATGTCGCCGCCGGGATTCTGGGCGTTATTCTGGGCAGGATATTCTTGATAAAAAGCCTGCAAAAAAATCGTCGATGGGGGATCAGGGACCAACCGCTAACCTCAGACCATGAAACACTTATTTGAAGGAGGTCTTCCATGAAAACAGGACTATATATTTTGTTGACAGGACTGGGAATCATGATTTCCTGCAGTCAAAAATCCGGAGGCAAAATGATCGTCATCTCGGAAGCCGTCATCAATCGGACCATTGAAGATCTCGCACAAAAACACGGATCCGAACCGGATATAAAGGATCGCATCGAGATCGGTGTGCGTCAGACCGCGAGTCTCTGGCAGAAATCCGATGGCTCCGAAGAAGCTTTTAATCGGTATTGCCTGGACCATTTCATCGCCGACCCGGAAAAACTCGGACGGACGCGCGAGCGGTTCGAAAAGAACCTGGAATCCATCGACGGTCATTTCCTCGAAATCACCCGCGATCTCATGGAACCCATGGATCTGGATCTGGGGCCCATGCTTCCCGTGGATTATCAGTTCGCGGAATATTCCCCCTGGACGCATCTGTCCGATGACCTGTTCCGGACCGGAACGGCCTTCTCCGCGCTCCTCAATTTCAGGCTTTATCCGCTGGAAGAGCGGCTGAAACTCGGTCCGGCGTGGACGCGTGAAGACTGGGCCCGCGCCCGGCTGGCCGAACGTTTTTCCGCCCGCGTGCCCGCGGAAGTCCGGCAATCCCTGAACACGGCCTATGTGAGGGCCGAGGATTATATTGCGAATTACAATATCTGGATGCATCATGTGTTGACCTGGGACGGCAGGCGTATCTTCCCCGAAAACCTCAAGCTGATCAGCCACTGGGGGCTCCGGGACGAACTCAGGGGCCGGTACGCCGATCCCGGGGGCGAGGAACGGCAGGAGCTCATCCGGCTGATCATGGAGAAAATCATCCGCCAGGAAATCCCGCAGGCCGCGATCGACAATCCGGCTGTGGACTGGCAGCTGACGGACAACTCCGTCACGGCCACGACGGCCGAATCCGGCCGGGAAAAGCCCGAGAAAGTGGACGGCGGACGCGAACCGGACACCCGTTACCGGCATCTCCTGAATGTCTTCCAGGCGGAACGCCTCGCCGATCCCTGGTATCCGACCCTGCCGTCCAAGATCGACCGGCGGTTCAAGAGAGACCGTGAAATTCCCGAAGAAACGGTGGAGGCGCTCTTCGTCTCTCTTCTCTCCTCTGACGAATTCAAACAGACCGGACGGCTGGTATCCGCGCGTCTCGGCCGCCCGCTGAAACCCTTCGACATCTGGTACAACGGATTCAAGGCGGCGGGCGCGTATCCGGAGGCGGAACTCGACCGGATCGTCTCCAGGAAGTATCCGGACATCCGGTCCTTCCAGGACGACATCCCGGACATGCTCCGGAAACTCGGATTCGACAGGAAAACGGCGGATTTCATCGGATCGAAAATCGTGGTGGATCCGGCCCGCGGCGCGGGCCACGCCATGGGCGCGCAGCGCCGCGCGGACAACGCCCACCTGCGCACGCGCGTCCCGCCCGGCGGCATGGATTACAAGGGATACAACATCGCATGCCATGAACTCGGACACAATGTCGAACAGGTGTTGTCCCTCAACAAGGTCGATCACACCCTGCTTGCGGGCGTGCCGAACACGGCCTTCACCGAGGCGTTCGCCTTCATCTTCCAGGCGCGGGATCTGGAACTGCTCGGCCTGAAACCGGAAAACGGGAAACAAGACGGACTGAGAATTCTGAACCGTTTCTGGTCCGCCTGTGAAATCGCGGGCGTCTCCCTGGTGGACATGAAGGTCTGGAGATGGATGTACGAAAACCCGAAAGCCGGGCCGGAAGAACTCCGGGAGGCCGTCATCCGCATCGCGAAGGAGGTGTGGAATACCTATTTCACGCCGGTTTTCGGCGAGGAGGACGTCATCCTGCTCGCGGTGTATTCCCACATGATCAACGGCGGCATGTACCTGCCGGATTATCCGCTCGGATACATCATCGCCCATCAGATCGAGTCGTATCTGAAAGACAGGAACCTGGGGCGGGAAATGGAACGCATGTGCGTCCTCGGCGCCGTCACCCCGGATGCGTGGATGCAGGAGGCGGTGGGCGGTCCGATCTCCACCGAGCCGATGCGGGAGGATGTGGGAAGGATCATAAAAACCATCAAATAGACCGGATGGATCCGGCGGCTCGGGGAAGGATGATAAAATGGGACGGATCACCCGTTTCGGCATTTCCATGGATGAATCGCTGCTGGAGCGTTTCGATGAGTACCTCCGGGAACACGGATATCAGAACCGGTCGGAGGCGATCCGCGATCTGGTCCGCGACCGCCTGGTCGTGGATGAATGGCGGCATTCGGACAAGGAAACCGTCGGGACGATCACGCTGATCTATGACCATCACCGGCGGGATCTGACGGACAAACTCACCCGCCATCAGCACGAGGAACACGATGTCGTGATCTCGACCCTCCACGTCCATCTGGACCACCACAACTGCCTGGAAGTCCTCGCCGTCCGGGGCAGGGCATCGGCCATCCGCCATATGGCGGACAAGCTGATCAGCACCAAGGGGGTGAAACACGGCAAGCTGGTGATGACATCGACGGGGAAGGATTTGTGATGATACTGTTATTTAGTTGAGGGGATCATTTTCCGTAGTTGATTTGCTAAAACGGGTATATCGATTTGAACCGTATCCCAAACCCGTTCAATATCAATATCAAAATACACATGAATCAACCTGTTTCTCATGCCGATGATCTCCAACCAGGGGACATGAGAATATTCATCCTATATTTCCTGGGATACCCTGGATGCGGCTTCGCCAATAATTTCGATGAGTTTGATTATGGATAAAGTCAGTTGGCGATTTTGAAAAAGATCGTCGAGTGTTTTGTTATGGATAAATGATTGTATCTCCTCAATCGCATCCACAATGTGCCGTAAACGGATCACGTCATTCGGATTCATATTGTACCTGCGCTTCATTGAGCACATCTTCTCTAAAATATCGACTGAGTTCCGCAGGTGTTCTCAAATCGACTTTCCGATTAAAGAGTTGTGTCAACTCCATTTCCATTCTGGCCATTGACAGAAATCCAATGCGCTTGTCAGGATTGAACTCGACAAGAATGTCAATATCACTCCCTTCTTGAAAATCGTCTCTCAAGATTGAACCGAATACAGATAGTTTTCGAATTCCATTTTTTTTACAAAAAGCTTTCAGAATAGGCCGTTGAACAGAGATTGGATTCATCGCGACACCATAATTTTATGATCTATACACCGGTAAGTTAATTCTGTCTTTGAACAATGTCAAGCTTTGATCAGCACCAGGGGGGTGAAACACGGCAAGCTGGTGATGACATCGACGGGGAAGTGCGAGGCAATCAAAATGCTTCTGTCGGGGATCTACCCTGCAGACGCCATAACGGAATTCTCGCGGGGGACTGGGACGCGGAGGCTGAGCATCTGCTGTTTGATCGCACCGGGGCAGAACCCCGGTGCGATCATGTCTATGTCATCCTGAGAGAGTCCGCCGAAGGCGGTCGACCGAAGGATCTGTTGCCCCGGAACGCCCGGTGGACGGAGATTCTTCGCCCCGCCTGCAGCGGGACTCAGAATGACAGAGACATTTTCTGTCCGGGATCCACCCCGAGACCGCCACCCCTGGATTCCCGCTTAAAAATCGCGGAAAAACAAATGGGGTGTACGATTGCCGCAAAAACCTTAACAACCCTGTCTTCCCCGCCTGTCCCGTGCTTTCTACGGGAAATTCTTTTATCGGGGATCCACCCTTGGCCCCTGCCCCCGTGTGAGAATCCAGCTCCTTGCCGGTAAACCGGCACGCGGTCTCATCTCCCGCGCTGGAAAGGGCCTGGCCGAAGGGGAAATAATCGCGAAGCTGTATGTTTTGCTCCACCTGGCGAACAGAACCGAGATGATCGGTGTAAAAAACGGAATATCTTGATCCCATCTTCGACAGTAGTAGGTGCAAGGAGAAGATTCTAAGGTGATATAATACAATGACATGGATGCCATTTTGAAAATGAAAGTGTGTTACTACAAATTGTTTATGGCTGTATGTCTACAAC
>DSAP01000024.1 GCA_011046415.1 bacterium
AATCGATTCGAAGGGTCAGTGTTTATGTCCATGAAAACAGGAAAACAATCCCATGCGATACTTCAACAACAAACAAAAGGACCTGGCCGGAAAAATAGATCATGACAGTGTCTGGAGAAACTGGAAAGACTGGAGATGGCAGAAAAAACACGCCATCAGTAATATCCGGGATTTTGAAAGGCTGACGGATATCCGTTTTGCCGACAAAGAAAAAATCGCGCTGAATCAAACCGTCCAAAAGTTTCCGATTTCAATCACACCCTATTATCTCAGCCTGATCGATTTCAAGGATTATCAAAACGATCCGATATTTCTTCAGTGTTTCCCGACCCCCTCGGAACTGATCATGCAGACCTGTGAAATGAAGGATCCCCTGGCCGAAGAAAAGGACAGTCCGGCGCCCCAGATCACGCACCGATATCCGGACCGCGTCCTTTTTCATGTCAGCAATGTCTGCGCCATGTATTGCCGCCACTGTACGCGCAAGAGAAAGGTCGGGGACGAAGATTATATCCCGGAAAAAATGACGTTGAAACAGGGGATCGACTATATCAAAAAGACACCTCAAGTCCGCGATGTGCTCCTTTCGGGCGGCGATCCTTTCATGCTCGGCGATGCATATCTAGATTGGATTCTGACCGAACTCGAAAAAATTCCCCATCTCGAAATCATCCGAATCGGCACACGCATCCCGGTGGTCCTGCCGTTTCGCGTCACCGACTCCCTGATCGAGATGCTCAAGTCACACCGTCCGGTCTGGGTCAACACCCAGTTCAATCATCCCCGCGAGATGACCGAATCCGCCAAGCTGGCCCTGTCGAAAATGGCGGATGCGGGCATCCCCCTCGGCAATCAAGCCGTCCTCCTGGCCGGCGTGAATGATTGCCCGCGGATCATGAAGCGGTTGATGCACAAACTGGTCCAGAATCGGGTCCGGCCCTACTATTTATATCAATGCGATCTATCCGAGGGACTGTCGCATTTCAGAACGCCGGTGGGAAAGGGAATCGAAATCATCGAAAGCCTGATCGGTCACACGAGCGGTTTCGCCGTGCCCACCTATGTGATCGACGCACCCGGCGGGGGCGGCAAAATTCCCGTGATGCCCAATTATCTGATTTCTTGGTCCACCAACAAGGTGGTTCTCAGAAATTTCGAAGGGGTCATCACCACCTATAAGGAACCCGACGCGTATCAGCCGATTTTTTGTGACCGGAACTGCGAAGAGTGTACATTGCAGCTCAAACTGGATGAGGCCGAAGAGACGGTCGCGACCGGAATCGCACGCCTGCTCTCCGATGCCGATGAAGCCGTCACGCTGGTTCCGAAAGACCTGGACCGCTTTGAAAGAAGGAATCGGCATCCGGCGGGAGAGGCCGAATGATCTGGCTCGATTATCTGATCTTCGGTCTGTATTTCGCGACCGTCCTGGGCATCGGTTTTTATTTTTTCCTGAAAAATACGGACCGCGACGATTACTTTGTCGGCAGCCGGAACATAACCGCACCTTACGTAGGCATGTCCCTGGTCGCCACGGATGTGGGCGGCGGATTCTCGATCGGCCTGGGGGGGTTGGGCTTCCTGATCGGGCTATCCGGAAGCTGGCTTCTCTTTACCGGACTGGTGGGCGCCTGGCTGGTGGCCGTGGTGATGATCCCCCGTATCAAGAAACTGGGAGACACCCATCGATTCCTGACTTATCCGGATTTCCTCCGCCTGCGGTACGGCAATACCGTGGCCCTCATCGCGGCGGTCATTTCAGGAATCGGTTATCTGGGATTTACCGGCGCACAAATCCTCGCCGGCGCCAAACTCGCGGCCGGAAGCATCTTCGCGGACTTTACCTTCATGGATCCGCTGCGGTTTTCTCTCTACGTCATGGCGACCGTGATTCTGCTCTATACCGTGCTTGGAGGAATCAAGGCCGTGATCTATACGAATGCGGTTCAGTGGATCATCCTCCTGGGCGGCCTGCTCTGCTTCGGAATCCCCTTTGCGTTGCGGGAAACCGGCGGCTGGCATGCCCTGAAATCCAGCCTGCCACCGGCCCATTTTACGTTGACCAACGTGTCTTTCGTACAGGTGTTCAATTGGTTCATCACCATCGTTCCGGTCTGGTTCGTGGCCATGACCTTGTATCAGCGCGTCTACGCATGCAAAAACACGCGTGAGGCGCGGAAAGCGTTTTTCATCGCCGGTGTGCTGGAATACCCGTTGATGGCCTTTATGGGCGTCTCGCTCGGGCTTCTGGCGCGTGCGGTCTTTCCCGGGGCGGAGGCGGAAATGGCCGTGCCCATGCTGCTACGGGAAGTCTTGCCGGTCGGGGTGACAGGGATCGTCCTGGCGGCCTATTTTTCGGCCGTCATGTCCACGGCGGACAGCTGCCTGATCGCCGCATCGGGAAATCTGGTAAACGATCTCGTGGAACGGATCGGTCGTATCATTTCGTCCCAGAAAACAGCCGTTCGCGTTTCCCAGATCAGCACATTGCTGATCGGCGGCCTGGCCCTGTTGATCGCCTCTGCCTTTGAATCCGTACTCGAAATCATTTTATATGCCTACGCGTTCATGGTTTCAGGCCTGCTGATCCCTACGCTGGGCGCCTATTTCTGGTCGAAAAGCCATCCGGCCGCGGCCCTGGCCGGCATGGTCGGCGGCGGCGGCCTGACCCTCATCCTGATCGTCCGACAGACACCGCTGTGGCTCGGGCTGGACGCGAGTCTTTTCGGCATTTGTTTTTCAGCACTTCTGTTTATCCCCATATCGCTATTGTTCCACCGGGAGGATCAGCATGCCGGATAAACTGGAGAAAATCGGACATTCCCTCGTTCAGCACGGCGATGAAAACCGGCGCGTGTATTTGATCAAACTGGACGAACGGGATATGGACAGGATCATTCCTCATATTGAACGGCTGGCACGGGAAAATCGGTATGAAAAAATCCTGTGTAAAGTCCCGGAATGGGGGCGGGAACGGTTCAAGAAGGGGCATTTCCAGTTGAGGGCCACGATCCCGGGGTTTTATCAGGGAAAGGAACCCGTCTATTTCATGGTGAAATTTCCTGCGCCGAGACGCATGCGCCTGACCGATGAACACAGGCGCAAAATCCAATTCAATCTGGACCTGGCGAAATCCAAAGCTTCCGATACGGCGGTGTCTGAAATTCCCTCCCATTGCACCATACGCCGGTTGAAGGTGTCGGACGCGGATTCCTTGGCCCGCCTGTATGACCGCGTGTATGATTCTTATCCGTTTCCGATCACGGAACCCGCGTATCTCAGAAAGACCATGAAAACACATGTTGACTATTTTGGAATCTTCCTCAAGACGGCGTTGATCGCGGCCGCATCCGGAGAGAAAGATCTGGAAGCCGCGAATGCGGAGATGACGGATTTCGCCACCCTGCCCGATTATCGGGGAAAGGGTCTCGCCACGGCCTTGTTATGCCGAATGGAAAGCGAGATGAAGAGGCGGAAAATCAGGACGCTTTATACCATCGCGCGGGCTTTGTCGCCGGGCATGAATATCACGTTCGCACGCTGCGGTTATCACTTTTCCGGCACCCTGATCAACAACACGCAGATCGCCGGGCAAATCGAATCCATGAATGTGTGGTACAAACAGATCGGATAGCCGGACACGCCCTAGACCTTATCTTCCGACATTTACACTTCTGAAGAAACGCCATGGATCGCCCGGGAAGGACATTCATTGTATGAGGGTGATATGACTGCGCAGATGGCCGGACCCTAAAAAAACCCTGCACCCCGGTTCGGTAATAAAGAACCGTGTCAGACACGGTGGGTGCTCTCCTGACCGTTTTTTACGTCCACGCTACGGAGGCATGTAATACGCGTTCAGAGTCGGGCTCCCATGAAAAGAGTGTTGGCTCTTTATATGTGTCCGATTCCCGGGGCAGCAGGGAATAATCTGTTGCCGACAGGTTTAATTTGAAAAATTCGGCTGTCAAAGTCAAGTAGAATTTCGTACATTGGGGTGGAGATGAAGAGCATCCCCCGGAACGGATCGATAATCAAACGGTTTACATACCGGGTCCGCCGTACGGCGTTCCCGGTGCGGGACGATCCATTCAGGGCAGAATCAAATAAGGATACCACGATAATGAAGCGATTCTTGATTTTCTGTCTGTTTGCGGCATCCCTGTCCGCGAGACACGTGGACTGGATCACGATTGACGGGGCGATCACGCCGGTGACGGCGCGCTTCATAGACAGCGCTGTGGCCCGGGCAGAAAACGAAGGTGCCGACTGTCTCGTGATCGAAATCGATACGCCGGGTGGACTCATGCAGGCCACGCTTGAAATCGACAAGCGACTCCTGGCCGCGAAGGTGCCTGTCGTTGTTTATGTGGCTCCGAGCGGCGGCCGGGCCGCATCGGCGGGCGTCTTTATCACCTATGCCGCGCATCTGGCAGCCATGGCCCCGAGCACCAACATCGGATCCGCCCACCCTGTCTCGATGATGGGCAGGGATTCCTCTAAAGTCATGATGGACAAGGTCGTCAACGACGCGGTGGCGCATATCCGGGGACTGGCCGAAAAGCGGGGCCGGAATGCGGATTGGGCCGAGGCCGCCATCCGGACCAGCGTGAACATCACCGAGAAGGAGGCGCTCGAAACAGGCGTGATCGACCTGATCGCCAAAGATCCGGTGGATTTGCTCGACCTGCTCGACGGCCGGACCGTCCAAATCGACGATCGGGCGGAAGTCACCCTTCGCACCCGATCCGCGCAGATCCGGCAACGCGAAATGGACTGGCGGCATCAGATCCTGAATAAAATCGCGGACCCCAATATCGCCTATTTCCTTCTTCTCCTCGCCGCGCTGGGCATCTATTTCGAATTCTCCAATCCCGGATCCATCCTGCCGGGGACGGTCGGCGTGATCTGCGCCGTGCTCTTCCTCTTCGCCTCGCAGATTCTCTCCATCAACGCGGCCGGCGTCGTCCTGATCGTCCTCGCGATCGTGTTTTTCATCATCGAGATCTATACACCGACATTCGGCATTCTCACAGCGGGAGGCATCTTGGCTTTCATCACGGGATCACTCATGCTCTTCAGGGCACCGGAGGTCCGGGTTTCGCTCTCGGTCCTGATACCGGCGATGGTCGTGTTCCTGGCGTTTGTCCTGACCGCGCTGTACCTTGCCGTGCGCACGCGGCTCACGAAGCCGACGACCGGCAAACAGGGACTGATCGGAAAACAGGGCACGGCCCTGTCCCCTATCCGTCCGGAGGGACAGGTCTCCGTTCACGGCGAGGTCTGGTGGGCGGAGAGCACCGAACCGATCCGGAAGGGAGAGAAAGTGGAGGTGACCGGCCTCGAAGGACTGAAACTCTTTGTCCGGAAAGTCCGGTAAATCTAATTCATCAGATTCATCAGACAGGAGGTAGCAAATGATATCGATGCAGCTCTGGTTTGTGGGGGTAATCGTCCTCTTTATCCTGCTCAATGCCGTCAAGGTCCTTCGCGAATATGAACGCGGCGTGGTCTTCAGGCTGGGACGGCTGGTCGGCGACCGGGGTCCCGGGCTGATTCTCCTGATTCCCGGCATCGAGCGGATGGTGAAAGTCAGCCTGCGCACCGTCACGATGGATGTGCCGCCCCAGGATGTGATCACGAAAGACAATGTCTCGGTCAAGGTGAACGCGGTGGTGTATTTACGCGTAGTTGATTCGTCTCGCGCCGTGGTCGAGGTCGAGGATTTTCTGTATGCGACCTCGCAGTTGTCCCAGACGACCCTGCGGTCGATACTCGGCCAGTTCGAGCTGGACGAACTCCTTTCCGAACGCGATTCCATCAACGAGAAACTCCAGATCATCCTGGACAAGCACACCGACCCCTGGGGCATCAAGGTGGCGCTGGTCGAGGTGAAACATATCGACCTGCCCGAAGAGATGAAACGCGCCATCGCCAAGCAGGCCGAGGCGGAGCGCGAACGGCGCGCCAAGATCATCCACGCCGAGGGCGAGATGCAGGCATCCGAAAAACTGGCCGCCGCGGCCAAGAATCTGGGAAAGGAGCCCAACGCGATCCAGTTGCGGTACCTGCAAACCCTCGTCGAGGTAGCGACGGAGAACAACTCGACGACGATCTTTCCCGTCCCGATCGATCTGCTCAAACCGTTCCTGGATAAAAAGCTATCGTGACGGCGCCCTGAATTTTCCTCCCCCGGTTCGGCCGGGGGAGGCTGCATGATGAAGACACACAGAATCGATTCTCCGGAGGTTTTTCTATGGCCCGTTGGAACCGCGTCCGCTCTTCGCTGGAATGGAGCACTTTTTTCGGCGTATGCACCTGGCTTCTGGCATCCGGGATCACGAATACGATGACCGGTGCGAATGTATGGCTCCTCGTGCTGTCGCGTACACTTATGGGGCTTTTACTCGGACTCTGGAAGCGGGGGATCGCCTGGTGGGCGCGCGGACTGATCGTCGGATTCGGGGTGAATCTCCCCGCGGGCCTGGTGGTCAACCGGTGGACCGATTTCGGGGGCGGTCTCGGATTCGGATTCATGATGGCGACCGGCCTGGTCTCCGGCGTCCTGACCGAGGCGGCGGTTCGGCATCGTGAAAAGGAAATGGCCGCGGCCCGGGAGAATTCCTAAAGTCGGCGGCTATCAGATCACGCTTCCGGATCTGAACGTGATTCTCCGTAAACTCAACGGAAGACTCTTCCCGTTCGGGATTTTCCGCCTCCTCTTCGGATTGAGACGCATCCGCCAGTACCGGGTCTGGGGGATGGGCGTGATTCCCGAATTCCAGCGCCGGGCCATCGACACCCTGTTTTACCGCGAGATGTACCGCGTGCTCCGGAGCCGGGCGCCGGTGAAGCTGGAGGAGAACTGGGTGCTCGAAGACAACAGGGCGATGCACAATCCCATCATGAAGCTGGGATTCGGGCACGTGAAGACGTACCGCGTCTATGAGGGGGAGATATGACACGAATCTCCGTTTCCCTTCTTTTTTTCCTGATGATTCTTCTGGGAGGATGCGCCGCCACGCGTCCCTTTCCCACCGAATACAAACCGGGTGAATATATCGGAGAACAGGGCGGGTGGCCGGGCATGACGGTGAGGGTGACGATCCGGGAAGGCCGGATTCAGGAGGTCCGGATCCTCCGGTCCGACGGCACGCCGTCCTATACGGAAGAGATCGGCGCCGTGCTCCCCGGCCGCGTGGTCCGGGCCAATTCGCCGGAGGTGGACGGCGTCTCCGGCGCGACGCTCAGCGGCGACGCGTTTCTCGCCGCGGTGCGGGATGCGCTTGAGAAGGCGCGGTGACGGGGCCGGGATATGGAGAACGATGGGCAGAGGAATTCCAATCCCGTCCCGACAAAACGCTTGACCATGGCTTCTTCAAGGACTAAATTGCTGTCGAGGTTCATTGGTAATCGACACAAGTCGATATCGGGTAGAATCGGAACCCTTTGATCATAGGACACCCCATGAAACGCCAATTGGGTCGATCCGGCATCGAGGTGAGCGCGCTGGGCATGGGCTGCTGGGCGATCGGCGGTCCGTTTTGGGAGGGCGGGACGCCGCTCGGCTGGGGTGAAGTGGATGACGACGAGTCCATCCGCGCGATACACGCCGCGCTCGATTCGGGCGTCAATTTCTTCGACACGGCCAACGTGTACGGCGCTGGACACAGCGAGCGGGTGCTCGGACGCGCGCTCGCCGGACGCCGTCAGAACGCGGTGATCGCCACCAAATTCAACGCGGTGTTCGACGAGACCACGCGACAGGTGACCGGTTCCGACGCCTCGGCCGAAGGCATCCGCAGGGCGTGCGAGGCCTCCCTCCGCCGCCTCGAGACGGATTATATCGACCTGTACCAGTTCCACGACAACGGATTCCCCGCAGAAAAAGCCGCACCCGTCCGCGACACGCTGGAAGACCTGGTGAGGGAAGGCAGAATCCGCGCGTACGGCTGGAGCACGGACTTCCCGGATCGTGCGGAAGTCTTCGCCCGGGGAGAGCACTGCACCGCCATCCAGTTGCAGCTCAATGTGCTGGACGACAATCCCGAGATGATCGCCCTGTGCGAGAAGTACAACCTGGCCGCGATCAACCGGGGCCCGCTCGCGATGGGGCTCCTGACCGGAAAATATTCCGCGGCGACGCAAGTGTCCGCCGAGGATGTCCGGGGTGAAAAAAGTCCCGGATGGATGAAGTACTTTACGGACGGGAAACCCAGTCCCGAATGGCTGGCCATGCGCATGGCCGTCCGGGAAACCCTCACCGCGGGCGGCAGGACCGTGGCGCAGGGCGCGCTCGCCTGGCTGTGGGCGCGCAGCCCCCAGACCCTGCCCATCCCGGGTTTTCGGACCGTCAGGCAGGTGGAAGAGAACGTCCGCGCCTTGGCATTCGGCCCGCTGACGCCGGAACAGATGCGGGAAATCGCCGGCATATTGGACAGAACCTGACCCGTCCTTCTTGAGAATCGATACGCACATACACCATGGGGAATAAAAGGGTTACACGATGATGATCGACTTCAATACACTGGATGACCGGCATGCGCATGACCTGCTGACGAGCGCCATCATCCCGCGTCCGATCGCCTGGGTGACCACCGTAAACCTCAAAGGCGAACACAATCTCGCGCCGTTCAGTTTTTTCACCGGGATCACCTGGCGGCCGCCCGCGATCGCCGTCTCGATCGTCAACCGCGGCGACGGGAGCGAGAAGGATTCCCTGCGCAACATCCGCGAAACGCGCGAATTTGTCGTGAATTCCGTTTCCGTCGAACACGGTAAGCGGATGACCGGGACCGCGGAAGCGCTCCCCCCCGGCACGGATGAAGCATATCGCGGCGGGATAGAGACGATCCCTTCCAGCCGGACCCGACCCCGCCGCGTGAAGGACGCCCGGATCGCCTTCGAGTGCGGCGTACGGGATATCGTGACCGTCGGAGAGGGGCCGTCCGCCGGGAATCTGGTCATCGGATCGGTTCTGGTGATGCATGTCGACCGGGAAATCCTCATCGACGGCCGGGAGATTTCCTGGCTCGGACTGGACAGTCTCGGCCGTCTCAGCGGAAACCGGTTTTGCGCCGTCCGTTCCGTGATCGAGATCTGAACAAGCCGCGGGCCCGTGTCTTCAAAATCCCGTTTCAATGCATGCCGGGACGGCCTGCTTTTCTCTCCCCGCAAGGAAATCCATATCCCGTCCGATTCCCGAACCGGAAAAATTCCTAAAAAAGTTCGCGGCCCTGATTTTTCATGTAACATTCAATCTCCAAAATATGGAAAGAGGCGTCATGCAACGCAAGTCTTCAATTTTTGCAGTCTGTTTTACCTTGTTCGCTCTGACCGGAGTGTTGTTCGCTGCGGAGAGTGAGACCTTCCGTCCCGGACAGATCCGGGGTACCATCCTGGATCTGAGCACTCAGACCCCCCTTCCCGCGGCCGCGGTGATGATCGCGGGCACGAACCTCGGCGCCGCCGCCGACATGGACGGCAACTATATCATCCAGCGGGTTCCTTCCGGTATTTACAATGTCCGGTTCACCATGATGGGTTATGAATCGCGCGTCGTGAACAACGTAGTGGTCAATCCGGGACGCACCACCTGGCAGACCATCGAACTCAAATCCACGGTGCTCGAGATGGAAGGCCTGACCGTCACCGCCGGATTCTTCCAGGAGGCGAGAGATGCCGTGATCTCGAACCGCAGCATGGATTATGAAGAGATCCGCATGGACCCGGGCAGCGCCGAAGACATCCAGCGTGTGGTCCAGGCGCTGCCGTCCGTGGTCTCCGGTTCCGACCAGGACAATGAAATCATCGTGCGCGGAGGCATGCCGGGTGAAAATCTCTTTTTGATGGACCACATCGAGATCCCCAACCCCAACCACTTCGCCCATCAGGGACTCGGAGGGGGTCCCATCAACATGATCAACACGCAATTCGTCCGCCGGGTCGATTTCTACGCAGGCGCCTTTCCGGCCCGCTATGGAGACAAGGCCTCCTCCGCGATGGACATCGCGCTCAGGGACGGCGACCGCGAACGCCGCACGGGGCATGGATATCTGGGCATGGCCGGCGCGGGCGTGATGGTCGAAGGCCCCCTCGGACAGGGAAAAGGCGCATACATCCTGAGCGTGCGTAAAAGTTTTCTCGACCTGATTATCGCGAGTACCGGCCTCACGG
The DNA here is from genome assembly GCA_011046415.1 of bacterium. Classification (GTDB taxonomy): domain Bacteria; phylum Zhuqueibacterota; class QNDG01; order QNDG01; family JABMRT01; genus DSAP01. Next base: position 10,177 of record DSAP01000024.1, read on the forward strand.
CCGTGCCCCGTTACTACAGCCTCCAGGGCCGCGCATCCTATGACCTGAACCCGGCCAACCGGCTCATCTGGAACGGCATCTACGGAAACGACGCGATCACGATCGAAGACACCGAGGGCGGCGGGTATGAACGCGGCGCCGAGAACGTCCGGGCGAAAAGTCAACAATATGCGACCGGCCTGACCCTGCGCACCTTGTACGCAGACCGCGGATACTCGCGGATCACGCTCTCACAGGTCGCGAACCGCTGGGATCTTGATGTCTGGAACGAAACGGGGAAAACCTATTACCGGAACCTGTCGACCGAAATGGAAAGAACCCTCAAGGCCGATCTGACCATGCAGCTGTCCAGGGAGTTTGAAATCGGAACGGGCGGTCATGTAAAGTCCATTCCCTTCGACATCGACATCTGGGCCGACGCGGATACGATGCGGGTGTACCGGCCGGGCACCTCGTTCGTGCCGGCCGACTCGCTGATCTATCCGGAATATGCGAGAAAAAACCGCCGGACCACCTGGAAGGCGGCCGCATACGGACACATGCGGTGGAATCCCTGGATGCGTCTCACCACGACCTGGGGAATCCGGGCCGATTATTTCGGCTATACGGACAGGACGGCCATCGATCCGCGCATCGGTTTTTCCTATGCGCTCACCGAGAAGACCGACCTCAATCTCGCGCTGGGGCAATTCTCCCAGTCGCCCGCCTATATTCAGATCACGGCGCATCCGGACAATGACGATCTGGATTACAAGAAAACCCGGCAGATCGTCTTCGGAATCGCCCGTCTGTTCCGGGAAGAGTTGAAGGGGACGATCGAATTATTTTACAAGGATTACAGCAATGTGCCTGTTTCGGAATCCCAACTCACCCCGGATCCGTTCGCGTCTTACGAAGGACGGTTGATCAACAGGGGAGAGGGATACGCCGTGGGGGTCGAGCTCTTCCTTCAGAAAAAACGCGTCCGGCAGTATCATTATACCGCGAGTTATTCCTATTCGATCGCACGGGGAATGGATCCGCGGTACCGCACGGAATACGACTGGGATTACGACTACCGTCACAACCTCACGCTCATCGGAGGCGCAAAATACGACCTGCGCGACAAGGCATGGTATCAAAACATGAAACGGCATCTTTTCTACAAAATCACGGGGTGGATATTGCCTTTCGCCGATCAGGTCGAGATCGGGGTGCGCTGGCGGTATCTCGGGGGACGGCCATATTCGGAGCGGACCTATCTGCCGCAGTACCGCCGATGGATCGTGGCCCCTGAGACGCCGCTCAACACGCACCGGTATCCCGTCTATCACCGTCTCGACCTGCGTCTCGACCGGAGATTTATGTTCGACGGATGGAACATGGTCACCTACCTGGACATCATGAACGTGTACGGCCGGGACAATATCTGGATGTATGCCTACAATGCGGACGGAAGCCGGGAAAACATCTATCAGTTTCAGGTTTTCCCGGTCGGCGGGATTACGATCGAATTCTGACTTTTGACGTCAGGGATCATCTGAGTCTCTTCGGGATCCATCGGCCCGTCTTGTTCTTGTATTCCAGGTAGGCGGCTCCGAATTTCATTTCCAGTAATTTTTCTTCGTATCCGGCGATATAATGATGGAAAAGGAAGATGACTCCAAACAAAGCCAGGCTGATCAGAGACAGGGTAGACAGGACGCATCCGAGATAGGCCAGAAGGCTGGCCGGATAAAGCGGATGCCGGACATAGCGAAACGGGCCGGTTGAAACGACATCACCGGCCCGCCTGTCCCGACGGACGATAAAATGCGCCTTGCCGAAAAGAATCAGCGCGATACCGAGACACACCCCGGCCGGGAAAAGCCGGCCCCGGAGCGGAATAAAATCCGTCATCCATGTCGAGACCTGCAGGATGAACGAATCGACCGTCCAGACGACGAGAAACAGCGTCAGGAGGAGGAGCTGTCCCGCATCCCCGAATGGATGTTCTCCGTTGCGTTCTTTCATCGTCATGCTCCCGATTCCTTCTCGGCTCCACGCGCATCCGCAAAGAGATGGCCTTCGAGTTTGTCCCTGAAAGGATGTTTCCATCCGGGCGTACATTTCGCGACCTCTCTGTGCGGGTGATGCCCCCCCGCCTTGAAGAGCAGGTGCGACAGGATGACCAGCCCCCAGGCCTGCCAGAACGAGATCGCCGGCAGCCCGAATATAGGGGGCATGAGCCGGTTCCAGAGCAGCATGACGATCCAGCCGAAGACAAAGGCGATCAGCACGCCGAGCACGACGCCTCCGATCACCATGCCGATGAATTTCAAAATTTTCGGAAACATGGTCTCCTCCTATTCGAGTTCGTCTTTCAGATGCTTCAGCTTCTTGCGCAACGATTCAAGCGCATACCGTTTACGTGAAATCAGCGTATTGACGGATTCACCGGTCATCCCTGATATTTCATGAAATGTGCGGCCTTCGATCATCTGCCAGAGGATGACCCGGCGCTGGTTTTCAGGCAATCTGCCGAGGGCCTCCGTGACGGCATTCAGAATACGCTTCCGGACATACTGTTTTTCCGGATTCAGTCCGCTTTCCCAGATCAATGCGTGCAGGGAGGGTTCCGTCTCCGGATTAATCAACCGGATGATCCGCCGGCTTTTCCCCCGATACCAGTCGGTGATCCGGTTCCGGGCCGACACATAGAGCCAGCCCGCCAGATTCTCGATCGGTTCGGTGATGCTGTATCCGCGCAGGGTGTGATAGAAGACATCCTGCAAAATGTCTTCTGCGTCCTCGATGCGATCAACCCGTTGCCGGATATAAGTCAGAAGCCCGGTCTTTTCCCTGAGGAAGATACGGCCCAAATTGTTTCTGTATTCAGCGCTCATGGCACCCTGATAGACGAACGGAAACTGAAAATATTGTACACTTTTTTTATCAACCGAATGTCATGCATTGTAAAATGTCGTTTTCGGGGCGGTTTTTTGCTTGCTTCCCCGGCAAACTGCGCATAAATTCAATACGTCCTCATGGGCCGGCGAAACCGTCCGCCGGGACGGGGATACGCATGCGACGGTTTTTCATTCCCTTTTCCGAAGGAGGAAACATCTTGATGAAACGATTTGTTTGGATTCTGATCGGCACGGCCCTTCTCGGTTCCGTGCTGTGCACACGGGACCGGGGACGTGAAGAGAAGCCGTCCCGAATGACCGTTCAAATTCGGCTCACCCTGAAAGGACCCGCCTATCAGGGAGATTATTATCCGGCGTTTTTGACCGTCCCGACCGACTACGCCCTCTGGATCGAGGACGCGGACCGGAATTTTGTGAAGACCCTGAAGATCTCGCCCGTCGCCGTGACGGTCGATTCGGTGCAGGGAGCGCACATCGACCATCTTCCGGCCTGGGGTGAGGCATCGGGCTGGACCTATGCGGATCTGCAGGGAGAAACCGCCGCGGGAGTTGCGCCGTCCTTCGACGGCCTCACGGGTGCCAGCCCCGATTTCGGGGCGGACCCTTCCGAACAGACGATCTCCGCGACCTGGGATCTGATGGACGGGGATGGGAATTCTGTGCCTGCCGGCGTCTATTATTGTTTCGCGGAGGCCGCCAACATCCTCAAGGATGGGGATTTCGAGACGCGGACCGAGACCGCTTTCGCGATCCTGTCCGAAACCATCCACATCCTGCTCGACATCGGGAAGGGCACCTTCGAAATCGGACCGGTCACCGAGAACCTGACCGGCATGGAGGCGGTTTTTATCACGGAACCGTCCGAATCTATCGGGAAAACCCTAACCGGAATCGATTCCTGATCCGCCGGGTCATCTTCGAAAGCCGTCCCGGGTTTGTTCCAGATCCGGGACGCTTTTTTGTTTCAGACAGGCATCCCATCGTCCAAAATAATTGAATATTTTTCCCTGAAATCTGTTTATATTATCAAAGACTCCCGACAATCCGAGGATCAGAATGGACGAAGCGGCAGCCATCCGGCTATGCCTCAAATACCGCGACCCGGCCGGATTCGAATTCCTGGTCAATCAGTATAAACGCGAGGCGTTTTTCCACGCGGTGACGCTGCTGGGCAATCCCGAGGACGCGGCCGACGCTTGCCAGGAATCCTTTTCCCGTGCGTTTTCGGCCATGCCGCGGCTTTCCCATCTCGACCGGTTTTATCCCTGGTTTTACCGAATCCTCCGCAATTGCTGTCTGAATCTCCTCGCCCGTCGGCAAACGGCCCGGAAATACCGCATCGAAAACGCCCACAAGGATCACGCCGATGTTTCGGGCTGTCCCCAAACCATTCTCGAAAAGGAAGAAGACCGCAAACGGATTTGGGAGGTTCTTCAGGGTCTCAATCCGGAATTCAGGGAGATCCTGGTGATGAAATACATCCGCGATTGTCGGTATGAACAAATCGCCGAGGTGCTGGATATCCCGCGCGGCACCGTGATGAGCCGGCTTTATTATGCAAGAAAGGCCTTCCGTGATGCCTATACCGCGCACGGGGAAGAAAGGAAAGAAGGGGTGACGATATGAGTGCCTGTGACGACTTCAAGGGACTTTTGATGGGGTTGATCGATGAGGAGTTGACACCGGACGAAACCGGCCGGGTGCATCGCCACCTGAAACGATGCGCCGCCTGCCGCCGGGAATACGAACAGCTCCGGGAAACCGCATCGAAGATCGGCGGCGTTTCGTACAGGGAACCCGCCGACGAGGTCCTCGAATCCCTGTGGAACGCACCGTACAGCCATTATACCCGGGTCTCGGGAATCGTCCTGATCATCGGCGGCTGGGCCGCCCTGATCCTGTACATTCTCTATGAATGGATCGTCAGAAACAGCCAGGGGATATTCCCGAAGATCGGCGCGGCCATGATGATAGTCGGGTTTGTCATTTTACTCTTCACGGCGATCCGCGAACGGATTGTCAAACACAAGGTCGATCCATACAGGGAGGTCGTTCGATGATTATGACCACGACGGATGAAATTCACGGAAAGAAAATCGTGAAGAATCTGGGGCTGGTATACGGCAATACCATCCGGTGCAGCCATATGGGGATGGACATCATGGCGATTGTCAAAAACATCGTCGGCGGCGAAGTCAATGAATACACCAAACTGATCGCAGAGGCCCGTGAACAGGCCATCGACCGGATGTGCGACGAAGCGAAGCGGCTCGGGGCGAACGCGGTGATGGCGGTCCGGTTTTCCACATCCGAGGTCATGCAGGGTGCCGCGGAACTGCTGGTCTACGGCACGGCGGTATGGGTCGAATAAAAATCCCTTTTAACTGTTTGATGGATTAAAAGGAGGAATCGTGGAAACGGCAAATGAATGGTTACGGCCGGAACTGATCTGGTTTCTGGTGGGGATCGGACTCCTCATCGCGGAATTTGCGATACCGGGACTGGTCATCTTTTTCTTCGGTGTCGGGGCGTGCATCGTGGCGACGCTCTGCCTTATTTTCGATCTTCCGTTGAACCTTCAGCTCCTGATATTCATCCTTTCGTCTACAATCCTGCTGATTTCGCTCAGAAAATGGGTGGGTAAAATCTTCGTGGGGCGCGTCAGCGGGTATCAGGAAATGGACGACGAGAATGCGGACTTAGTCGGCAGGCGCGCGTTCGCCGAGGCCCGGATCGCGCCCGACGTCCCGGGGAGGATCGAACTGAACGGCACCCTGTGGAGGGCCATTTCGGACGTGACGATCCCGAAAGGCACCCCGGTCGAAGTCATCGAGAAACAGAACATCACCCTGAAAGTCAAGCCCTTCCATGAAGAAAGGAGCAAGCCATGAATTTCCTGACCCTGATTCTGTGGGCACTGATTATCTTCGTTGTCATCACGCTCCTGCGATGCATCCGCATCGTTCCACAGAAAACCGCTTATATCGTCGAACGTCTGGGGAAATACCATACCACGCTCGGAGCCGGATTCCATCTCCTTGTCCCTTTCATCGACAATGTGGCCTATAAGCACACGCTCAAGGAGCAGGCCGTGGACGTGGCGCCGCAGACCTGTATCACGAAGGACAACATCTCGGTCGAAGTGGACGGAATCCTCTACATGATGGTGATTGATCCCCAGAGAGCCAGTTACGGCATCGATAATTACAAGTTCGCCTCGACCCAGCTCGCACAGACGACCATGCGAAGTATCATCGGCAAACTCGAACTGGACCGGACATTCGAGGAACGCGAAACCATCAACGCCAGCATCGTGGAGGCGGTTGACAAGGCGTCCGATCCATGGGGTGTCAAGGTAACGCGTTACGAGGTGAAGAACATCACGCCGCCCCAGTCCATCAAGGACGCGATGGAAAAACAGATGCGCGCCGAACGCGAGAAACGGGCGCTGATCGCGGAATCCGAAGGCGATCGTCAGGCCAAAATCAACCGGGCCGAAGGCGAACGACAGAGCATGATCGCCCAATCCGAAGGCGAGAAGCAGAAAAGAATCAATGAGGCCGAGGGGCGCGCCGAAGAAATCCGAAAAGTCGCCATGGCTACGGCCGAAGGCATCCGGGAAATTGCCACGGCAATCATCGACAAAGGCGGCAGGGAAGCGGTCAATCTGCGGGTCGCCGAGCAATACATCCAGGAATTCGGCAACCTGGCCAAAGCCAACAACACGATGATCATTCCCACCGATCTGGCCAACATCGCCGGTGTGGTCAAGGCGGCCACCTCGGTGATCCGGGAACAGGAAAAAGACAACCCGAAATAGTTGAATTGTAAAGACACGTATCCGAAACCCGGAGTTGCATTTGATGCGGCTCCGGGTTATATTTTGTCAGGTCACAGGGTGCCATTTTTCACAACGAGGACTTTCCATGCCATACGCTGCCGGTTTTGACAATGAAAAATATCTGGAACAGCAAACCACCGCGATTCTCGAGCGCGTCCATCAGTCTGGAGACAAATTGTATCTGGAGTTCGGCGGAAAAATTCTCTTCGATTACCATGCCTCCCGCGTGCTTCCCGGATTTGATCCCAACGTGAAGATCCGGCTTCTCAGCAAACTGAAGGACCAGGCCGACATCATCCTGTGTATCTATGCCGGTGACATCGAACGAAGAAAGATACGCGCCGATTTCGGGATCACCTACGATTCGGACGCACTGAAACTCATCGACGATCTCAGGTCCTGGGAACTCGATATTTCCGCAGTCGTCATCACCCGGTATGAATCCCAGCCGGCGGCGGCGGCTTTCAAGAACCGCCTGGAACATCGCGGGATCCGGGTCTATACGCATCCCTTCACCAAAGGATATCCCACGGATGTGGACACGATCGTAAGCGATACCGGATACGGAGCAAACGATTACATCGAAACAGACAGGCCGCTTGTGGTTGTCACCGGACCCGGACCCTGCAGCGGAAAGCTGGCGACCTGTCTCTCGCAGCTTTTTCATGAATACCGGCGGGGCGTGCGGGCCGGCTATGCGAAGTTCGAAACCTTTCCAATCTGGAATCTTCCCCTGAAACATCCGGTGAACCTCGCCTATGAGGCCGCCACCGCGGACATCCGGGACGACAACCAGATCGACCCGTTCCACCTCGAGGCGTACGGGAAGATCGCGGTCAATTACAACCGGGACGTGGAAATATTCCCCGTCCTCAAACGGATTCTCGAAAAGATTACGGGCAAGGAATCCCCCTATGCGTCCCCCACGGATATGGGGGTCAACCGTGCCGGTTTCGGTATCGTAAATGATGCGGTGGTCCAGGAAGCGGCGAAGCAGGAAATCATCCGCCGCTGGTTCCGGTACCGGTGTGAACAGGTCATGGGTTTCGCGGATCCGGAAACCGTACAGAAGGCCGAGCTCCTGATGAAAGAGTTGAATCTCAAGCCGGAAGACCGGCGTGTGGTGGATCCGGCCCGGGATGCGGCCCGTGAAGCCAGGGAAAAGGAGAAAGGAAACGAGGGGATTTTCTCCGGTGCAGCCCTCGAACTCCCGGACGGAACGCTCATCACCGGAAAGAATTCACCGCTGATGCACGCGGCTTCGAGCCTGCTGGTCAATGCGATCAAGCATCTGGCAAACATCCCGGACGAGATTCACCTCCTGGCGCCGGGCGTGATGGAATCCATCGGACGGTTCAAGCGGGACATTCTCGGGTCGAAAAACATCAGCCTCAATCTCGATGAGACGCTGATCGCCCTGAGCATGAGCGCGGCCACCAATCCCACGGCGGAGGCCGCGATGAAAAAAATTTCCATCCTGAAGGGATGCAACATCCACACGACGCATATGCCCACGCCCGGCGACGAGGCCGGACTGCGAAAACTGGGGCTGAATCTCACGAGCGATCCGGAGTTTTCATCCAAGACCCTTTTTGTCGATTAACGTTCCGCTCCCTTTGCTGAAATAGAAATTAAACTTGACATTACCGGATTCAACCCTTATATTGACAATGAAAACCATTATCAATAATGAGTGCCATGTAAATTTCACGTCGGTTTCAGGAGAACGGCGATATGAAAGGACCCTGGTGGCAACAACGTCTTTGTGATTACGGATTCCGGCTGACGAATCCCCGCGCGATGATCATCGGCATACTCCGCAACACAGAGAAACATTTGAGCGCGGAAGAGATCTATATCGACGCGGTCAAAATCAATCCCTCTATCGGATTGACGACCATTTATCGCACCCTGGATTTATTCACCCAGATCGGCGTGGTGCAGAAATTTGATTTCGGAGACGGCAGGGCGCGGTATGAATTGACCAACAATCCGCTTAAAAAGGATCACCACCATCATCTGGTCTGCGTGAAGTGCAAAACCATCATCGATTATACCGATTTCGTCCACGAAGAACTCGAATTGATGAACAAAACCGAAAAGGCGCTGTCAAGGAAATATCGGTTCAATATCTATCACCATACCGTCCATTTTTACGGGATTTGCAGCCAATGTCAGCGGGAGGGATAAAAAATTTATTTGAATATTGATAATGGTTTCCATTAACAGGATGAAAGGAGGTGAATCGTCATGCCGTTTGGAGATGGAACGGGTCCCGCCGGAATGGGGCCCATGACAGGCAGGGCGGCCGGTTATTGCGCGGGCTATCCGGTGCCCGGACACATGAATCCGATGTTCGGACGTGGATTCGGTTTCGGATTCGGCCGGGGCGGCGGTCGTGGAAGGCGCAATCGGTTCTACGCCACAGGTTTGACCGGATGGCGGCCGGCCGCTTTGGGGCTTCCGGTTTGGAATGCGGGTTATGGATATCCTCCCGTGCCCTTTTCTGCGACCCCGGAACAGGAGATGGATGCGCTGAAAAAGCAGTCCGAATCTCTGGAAAAGACGCTGGCCGATCTGAACCAGAGAATCCGGGAACTGGAGTCGGAAACGAAAAAATCCTGATTACGTGAAAGCCTGCCGGCGATCAACGGCCCGATTCGCCGGCGGGCAATCAGGCCTTAAAACTTGGAAAGGGGTTCTGAATGAAATTGGCCATTTCAACGGACGGCGAAGAGGTTTCCGCCCATTTCGGGCGGTGCCCGACATTTACCATTTTGGAAATCCAGGATGGGAAAGTGATCCATGCAAGTGAAATACAAAATCCCGGACATCATCCGGGATATTTACCGCAATTCTTCCACGACATGGGCGTCGAGTGTATCATTGCGGGCGGCATGGGCGGGCGGGCCGCCGTCCTCTTCGATCAATACGAAATTCAGCCCATTATGGGAGTTACGGGGAAAATCGAAGAGGTGATCACGAGACTGTTGAACGGAACCCTGGAGGGCGGCGAATCTCTCTGCCGGCCGGGTCAGGGCAAAGGATACGGTCTGGATAAAACAGAATGTGACCACGAGGAAGAAGAAAGGAAGCACTCATGAAAATTTGCGTGACATCCCAGGGAGGCTCCCTTGAATCCGGGGTGGATCCGCGGTTCGGACGCTGCGCCTTTTTCATCGTGGTGGACACAGACACCCTCGAATTCGAGGCGATCGACAACGCCCAAATCCAGGCCGCGGGCGGCGCAGGCATTCAGTCCGGACAATTGATGGCAGAGAAAAGGGTTCATGCGGTACTCACCGGAAATGTCGGCCCCAACGCCTGGCAGACCCTGAGCGCAGCCGGCATCGAGGTGGTGACGGGCGTGTCCGGAACCGTGTTGGATGCCGTCGGACGATATAAGGAAGGGCTCCTGAAGGCGTCCGACAAACCGTCCGTTTTGTCACACGCCGGGCTCAAAGGGAGCAAATGACATGCAACCAGGTAATAATGCTGACCTCCGGCGGGAACGTGTTCACAGCGGGTGTCTGTTGTGCGGGGCCGGCAATCCCTGGTCTTTCCGTCTTACTTTCGCACCCGATGCTGACGGTGTCAAGTCGAAATTTCAAACTCACCCGAATCTCCAGGGGTATGACGGTATACTTCACGGCGGTGTCACTTCGGCACTTCTTGATGCAGCCATGACGCATTGTCTTTTTCATCATGGTGTCCGGGCGGTCACGGCCGATCTTCATGTGCGTTTTTTACATCCCATTCCCTGTCCGGAGTGCCTTGCTCTCAGGTCCTGGATGGCCGCTTCAAAACCGCCGCTTTACAAAGTAAAATCCGAACTTTGGGTAGAAGACAGACTTATGGCCCGCGCGGAAGCGAGTTTTATAAGGTTTATGTAAAAACAAAACTGGGGTTATTCAAACGAAAGGAAAATACGGATATGCCGAGAGGAGACGGAACGGGTCCGTTCGGACAGGGTCCGGGGACCGGAAGAGGCCGGGGCCGGAGAGGTCAGGGGCCCGGAGGCGGCGGACAAAGGAGCGGATCAGGGCCGGAGGGCCTGTGCGTGTGTCCCGCATGCGGGGCGCGTACGGCCCATCGGCCGGGAACCCCCTGCACCCAGGTCACCTGCCCCGATTGCGGCCGGCCCATGATACGCGGGGAATAGCATGAAAGGAAAATGGAATTTCATCATCGATGTTCTGATTTTTCTGCGGATCCGACGATGCCGGCATGAGAAAACCGGGCAGGGGGATTGATGCCTCGCACCCGGCCTTTTGAAACCCACCCGGATCGCTATGAGTCCTGGTTTGATCGCCATTGGCTGGCCTATCAATCCGAACTCATGGCGGTCCGCATGCTGGTTCCAAGCCCGGGAGAGGGAATCGAAATCGGCGCGGGTACGGGCCGGTTCGCCGCGCCGCTCGGCGTCCGGTTCGGAATCGAGCCGGCCCTCCCGATGGCCAGAACCGCGAAGGACAACGGGATCGATGTCCTGTGCGGCGTCGGGGAAAAACTTCCCCTACGGAACGAGCGGTTCGACTATGTCCTTCTGGTGACGACCCTTTGCTTCCTGGATGATCCGGAAAGGGCGCTTCTGGAAATCCGCCGCATCCTGCGTCCGCCGGGCCGGGTTGTGCTCGGGTTTGTGGATAAAGATAGTGCGCTCGGAAAAAGGTATTTCGAGAATAAAGCCGAAAGCCTGTTTTACAGAGAGGCCGAGTTTTATTCGGTTCAGGATGTCCTGACGCTCCTGGATCAAACCGGTTTCGGTTCTATTGCCACGGCACAGACTCTCTTCTCTCCTCTCGGGGAGATCACCCGGATAGAGACGGCCCGATCCGGATACGGAGAAGGATCTTTTGTGGTCGTCCGTGCGGAAAAAATCCCGTGAGAACCTGTCTGGATTGCATCCCCTGTTTCTTCAAACAGGCGCTGGAGGCGGCCCGGATCGCGGGCGCGGATGATGCCACACAGCGGCGGATCTTAAACGAGGTGGCACGCGTCCTTCCGGATTTCCGGCTGGAAGCCTCTCCCCCGGAAATGGCGCGGATCATCTACCGGATCGTGCGCGATGTGACCGGTGTGGAAGACCCTTACCGCAACATCAAGGAAAGGAGCAACCGGTACGCACTCGGCATTTATGATGAACTGATCCGGATACGGGATCAGGGAAAAGACCGGATGCGCACGGCCGTGGAACTGGCCATCGCGGGTAATATCATCGATTACGGCGTCAAAAATACCCTCGATGTGCGGCGCGAAATTGAGAAAATCCTGTCCGAGGAAAACCGGATCATCCGGCACGAAGAGTCCCGGTTTTTTCAACTGGAAAATTTTCGGGAGGCTCTCAGCCGGGCCCAAACGATCCTGTACCTGGGGGACAACGCCGGGGAGACGGTTTTCGACCGGGTGCTCCTTGAAGAAATCCTGAGACAATATCCGGAAAAGGAAATGATCTTTGCCGTGAAGGATCAACCGGCCATCAACGACGCACTGATGAAAGACGCGCTCGATTGCGGGATCCAGACGGTCGCGCGGGTGGTTTCATCGGGCTCGGACGCCCCGGGCACGCTGTTGCCGTTGTGTTCCGAATCCTTTCAAAAGATTTTCAGGAACGCCGACATGGTGATCAGCAAGGGGCAGGGTAATTTCGAGACCCTGTCCGGCGTGGAACGTCCGGTTTTCTTTCTGCTGCTGGCCAAGTGTCCCGTGATTGCAAACCACATCGGTTGCCGTGTCGGTGATGTCATATTATGGTATCACACAATCGAAGAGGAACATGAAGAATGAAACCCGAAAATGACAGGTCAGGAGAAATCCAGGAACAGAATAAACGCATCCGGGAGGCGCTGAATCAGATTCAGCATCGCATCGTGGTGTTCAGCGGCAAGGGCGGCGTCGGCAAGACCACGGTCGCGGTGAATCTCGCCTATACGCTGGTCAAACAGGGCCATGCCGTCGGGTTGCTCGACGCCGACATAACGGGCCCCAATGTGCCGAAAATGACGGGCGCGAATTCTTCGCCATCCGTGCTTGGAGACACCCATCATATGATTCCCCAGATCAAGGACGGCCTCTCGGTCATATCCATCGATCCCCTTGTCCCGAATGATGCGCCGGTGATCTGGCGCGGACCGCTTCGCTCGGGCGCCATTCGTCAGTTTCTCGCGGATGTGATCTGGGGAAAACTGGACTTTTTGCTGGCCGACCTGCCGCCGGGCACGGGCGACGAGGTGCTGACCGCTGTACAGGAAATGCGTCCGGACATGGCCATCGTGGTCACGACGCCCCAGGAAGTGTCCCTCACGGACTGCCGGAGGGCGGTGAACATGGCGAAAAAGATGGAAATTCCGGTGATCGGCGTCGTGGAGAACATGGCCGGACTGATTTGCCCGCATTGCGGAAAAGACATCGATCTCTTCGGGACCGGAGGCGGAGAAGACATGGCCCGGCTGATGGAGGTGCATTTTCTGGGGCGGATCCCTCTCGAGGTTGAAAATCGTCTCGCGGGAGACCGGGGAACGCCTCCGGTGCTCCATCGTCCGGAGAGCCGGACTTCGAAGGCGTTTGTGCACATCACAGGCCAAATGAAAGGGCTGCTGTGATGACGGATGGGTCCAGTATGCGGGAGCGGACCATGATCGCTTACGGACCGGTGCCGTCCAGACGGCTGGGTCGCAGCCTGGGGATCAACAACATACCGCCCAAAATATGCACCTATTCGTGTGTGTACTGTCAGCTGGGACGTACCCGAAGGCTGGAGGCTGAACCCCGATCTTTTTATGATCCCGAAAAAGTCCGTGACGCGGTTGCAGACAAACTGGAATCGGCCGGCAGGGTCGGAGAAACCGTCGATTATTTGACCTTTGTCCCGGACGGGGAGCCCACGCTCGATATCCGTCTCGGAGAAGAAATCGACCTGCTTCGGTCCGCGACGAATAAAAAGATCGCCGTGATCACCAACGGTTCACTGATCAGGCTGGATGGCATTCGGGAGAATTTGAAAAAGGCGGACTGGGTTTCCGTGAAGATCGATTCGGTGCAGGAAGCAAGTTGGCGAAAAATCAACCGGCCTCACCGGTCCTTTCGTCTCGATGAAATTTTGGACGGGATCGTTGCGTTCGCCGAAACATACCGGGGTAAACTGGTCACGGAGACGATGCTGGTCCGCGGGCTGAACGACGATGAAGACTCGCTCCGGTCTCTGTCAAGATTTGTCCGGCGGCTGACCGGGACGACCTGCTATGTTTCGGTTCCCATCCGGCCGCCGGCGGAGAAACGGGTGCAGGTCCCGACCGAAGCGGCGTTGCTGCGGGCATATCAGATCTTGTGTGAGGATGTCGAAGATGTGGAATTTCTGATCGAATATGAAGGCAATGTGTTCGCCTTTACCGGCAGTGTGGAAAAGGATCTTTTGGGCATCACGGCGGTTCACCCCATGCGCGAAGAGGCTGTTCGCGATTTATTGGGGAAAGCGGGGACGGATTGGTCGCTGGTGGACCGGCTGATTGATAAAGGAGTCCTGATTCAAAAACAATATCACGGGACCTCCTTTTACATTCGAAGTTTATCCGGATACCGAAAGACAGATATGCCGCCGGACGGGTCCGCAATATGACTGAACAAAGAGAGCCGGGAAAAACATGAAAATCACGATTCTCTATGACAATTCATCCCTGGATTCCTATATCCGGTACGGCTGGGGATTTTCATGCCTGATCGACGACCGGATCCTGTTCGATACCGGAGAGTCCCCGGGCGCACTTTTTCATAACATGCACTGTCTGGGCCTCGACGCAGAAACCATCGAAGCGGTGGTGATTTCGCACGACCACTGGGACCACACGGGAGGGTTATGGAATCTCCTCGAAAAACGAAACGGATTGACGGTTTATGGTTGTCCCGGATTTGGAGAGGATTTCAAGAGGCGTGTATCTGAATTAAAAGGAAGGTTGATCGAATCCGCCGCTTTCCGGAAAATCGACTCCCGGATTTCTCTCACCGGGGAAGTTTCCGGGAAATACCGGGGGGCGGTCATGCCGGAACAGGCCCTGATGGCGAAAACCGAGAGCGGGATCGTCGTGATCACCGGGTGTTCGCATCCGGGGATCGCGGACATGGTCGCGCGGGTGAAAGCGGTTTACCCGGCAGAACCCGTGGCGCTCGTCCTAGGAGGGTTTCACCTCAAGGATGAGGGGAAGGAAAAAATCGAAGCCGCCGCCTCCGACCTGATCAGGGCGGGGGTGTTGAAAGTCGCCCCGACCCACTGCACGGGTCAGGATGCACAGTCTCTTTTTCAGGACCGTTTTGCCGGCCGGTATCTGTCGGTTTGCGCGGGGAGCCGGCTGGAGATATAAATCAATTAAACGGACGAGTATCAGACATGGCCGATTTCAAACAAATTGACGAGGCGAGAAAGACATTCGGATTGCCGGAATCCGCCACGCTGGAGGAAATCAAAAATGCATACCGCAGACTGGCCATCCGGTATCATCCGGATAAATGCCCGGAAGAAGACAAATCACACTGTGAAGCCGAATTCAGAAAGGTGACCCGGGCCCGGGATCTCTTGTTGCATTATTGCGCCGGTTACCGGTTCTCCTTCCGGAGGGAGGATGTGGAAGGGGTGCGCCTGGATGAGGAGTTCGGATACGACCACATGAAACAGTTTTATGACGACTGGATGGTCCGGATGTAGTCGGGACGGCGGATCATGAAATTTTCCCCGCACCCGGAGCCGGATGCGGGGGGATACGAGAAATCTCAAAAAGCGGTCTCGAGGCCGAAATAGAACGTCCTCGGACGCGTGGGACCGTAGACATAGGCGGGATCGCGTTCCGGGCCCCAATCCAGATCTTTCTGATAGGCGTCCGTGAGGTTCCTGACGCCGGCACTGATTCTGGCGTTTAATCCGTTGTCGATCGGCAGCCTGAATATGACGCCCGCATCACACTGGAAAAACCGGGCACCCCGTTCAAGCCGGAGTTCCGGGTCGTCCTGTTCCTTGACAATCACCTGACGGGGAACATCGGCTTCTCCGAGATAGCCGCCGGCCAGGAAAACCTCGAGACGGTCCGATGCCGTGACCGTACACCGGATATTGCCCGTCAGGTCGGGCATCCTTAGAAAATGCCGGGTGTGGAAATCTTCATGGGGACTGTCGAACCGGCCTTGAATCCAGGTGAAACCGCTCCGGATTTCGACGGCCGGAAGCGGCCGGACACCCCAATCCCATTCCACTCCCTTCACCCCGGCACCGTCGCTGTTGACGCGCTCCCATCGTTCGGTACCCCCTTCCCGCGAGACAAACCGTTCCGTGAAGGAATCGCGGATCCGCGTCTTAAACACCGTGACGGAAGCCATCACCGGGATCTTGTTCAGGGTTCCCAGATATTCCAGGCCCGCACTGAGGGTATGGCTCCGTTCCTCCCGGAGATCCGCCGCGTTCCGGATGATCCGCTGATCGCCTTCGAGACCGCATAAATGCAGGTCCTCGTCATAGGTCTGGGGCGGTTTGAAACCGGTTGTGGCGGAGGCACGGAGGGTGAATCCCTCGGCCGGATTCCATTTCGCATTCATCCGTGGACTGAATATCCATCGTGTCAACTCCGAATGGCTGTCGATGCGGCCGCCCAGGACGAATTCGATCTCGTTCCGGGAACCGAAATGAAGGTTGTCCTGAAGGAAAAAGCCGGTGTTCGTATAGGTTTTATTTAGATGATAGACAGTTTCGGCGGCGGTCTCGTCCCGGACCCGATCCCGGGTATATTGCGCACCCGCGGTCAGGAGGTGTCCGCGCAATTGATAATTGGCCTGAACCCCTCCGATTTGCAGCGGATTCTCCGTCCTGCCGTAATAGCTCAGGGCTTCCAGCCGTTCTTCCGGCGAATCTCCGGCGCGACCGCCGTAATAGGATTTCCGGTTTTCGAGGGAAAAAGAATAAAATGCCCGGTAATCGAACCGGGTGCCCGGCCGCTGGCTCCATCGGATCGACCCTCCGGAACGGCGGTGTTCCGTCCACTCGGCGATTTCCGCATCATGCACGGGAAGGTCGAACTGGCTGCCGCCCCGCCTGTCCTCGTGTATCCGATGGAAAGAGGTCAGCAGTTCCCCGTTTTCAAGGGGTTTGTAATACCACTTGAATCCCATGGATCCGTTGTTCAGTGCCGCCAGCTCGCTGAATCCGTCTTTGTTCCGGTCATAGGGGTTGCGTTTGCGGAAAGAGCCGAACACATAGGCGCCCGAAGAGCCGGTCCGGTTCACCCGTTCCGCCACGGCACCCACATGCTGATCGAACTCACCGCCCATCGATTGTCCCGTGAATTTGATGCGGACCTGATTGACCAGGGGACGGCGCGTGATCACGTTGATCACACCGGCGATCGCGCCGCCGCCGTAGAGAGACGATCCGCCGCCTTTCACGATTTCGATCTGATCAACCATTTCTTCGGGCAATTGCTCGAGCCCGTAAACGCCGGTCAGGCTGCCCATGACCGGGTCGCCGTCGATCAAAATCTGGGAATATTTACCGTCCATGCCGAGAATACGCACCTGGGACGCGTTACAGTTCTGACAGGTGTTTTCGACCTGCACGCCCGTATGAAATTCGAGGGCATCGGCCAGATTGATCGCCTGTTTGCGTTCGATCAGCCTTCTCGGAATCACCTCCGTGCGTACGGGTGTGTCCTCCGTCAGATGCGGTGTGGCCGTTCCGGTGACGACCACGGCGCCCATTTCAAGCACCGTGGATTCGAGGACGAAGTCGGCGGTCAACAGCTCTCCCGGCTCTGTCGACACGACCCGGTGTGCCCGCTGATACCCGATCATCGTGGCCTCGAGACGGACGGTTCCCGGCGGGACATTCGATATCCGGTAATAACCGTTCTGATCGGTGGCGGCACCGACATTCGAATGAACGATGACGACATTGACGGAAGGCAGAGGCCTTTTCGTCCCGGCATCGAGGACACGGCCTTCGATAACCGCACCACCGGGATCGGCATACAGTCCCGGTCCGGGTATCAGGACACAGATCATGCCCAGGGTGAAAACAAAACGTAAAAGTATATACATAAAACCTCCGATAAAGATTCTGTATTGTACTCTTTCCACGAGAAAACACGGAAAGTCATCGATTCAGCCTCCCGTCAGAATCGGACGCTGCCGTCTGACCACGGACGGATGAAGAAGAGATAAAACTTTGATGGTATGAATGCTCAGGATTGAAACAAGGGAGGACCCCGGTTGACGGGATGCTTCTGTATCAGAGACTCGTAAACCCTTTCACGGTGGACGGGATTCCGTCGTTTCCGTTGCAGGCAGAGAAACAGCAAAATGACAAAAAACAGGAGGAACGACAGGGTTTGAAAGAGGATACTCAGGAAAACCAGTTCGTTCTGCGAGTGGGTATGTGAATAAGGGATTTTCCCGTTCTCGCCGGCATTCCTGGCGAAAGGATGGACGTGGACGACCGGACGGCCGTCAACACCGATATGGAGATGCAGGTTGAAAAAGATGTTGTAATTGGCCCAGAAAACCAGTGCGATGAGGGCGATTACAAGTATTTGTTTATGCTTTACGGTCATGGTTCGTCACATCCAATTTGATTTCAATATAAACCGTTTTAATCGAAAAACCAAAAAAAAACCGCATATCGAAACCTTGTTCAAAGATGAGGAGAAATTCATGGAATTGAAGATCGCGATCGCAAGCGGAAAGGGCGGAACCGGAAAGACCTTCGTCGCGACAAACATCGCCGTGGTCCTGGAGCGGATGGGCCATCCCGTCCGGTATCTGGACTGCGATGTCGAGGCGCCGAACGGCCATCTGTTCCTGAAACCGGAAACCGGTCCCGCGGAGCCTGTGACCCTGCTCTCCCCCGCGCAGGTGGATTTGGACCGGTGCACGGCGTGTGGTCGATGCGTGGAGGCCTGCCAGTATCATGCGCTCACCTTGATCCGGGAAAAGGTCCTGCTGTTCAGGAATCTGTGTCATGTCTGCGGGGCCTGCACCCTGGTCTGTCCGACCGGTGCGATCCGCGAGGGGGAAAGGGAAATCGGGAAACTCATACACGGCCGCAGGGGTCCCATGGAGGTACATTACGGACTTCTCGAAACCGGTGAAGGGGGGATGGCACCGAGGCTCATACGGCGGGTCAAACGACACGCGGGCGAAGGGATCAACCTCCTCGATTCACCGCCCGGCACGGCCTGTCCCGCGGTGGAAACTGTGAAAGACGCGGATCTGTGCGTCCTGATCACCGACCCCACCCCGTTCGGCATTCATGACCTGAAGCTGGCGGCGGCGATGTGCCGGGCGCTCGGCAGGGAGCCGGTGGTCCTCGTCAACCGGGCGGATGATGTGAATCGTGATTTGAAAATTTATTGCAAAGAGGCGCGCCTCGAAATCATCGGAGAAATCCCCGATGACCGGAAAATCGCCGAATCCTATTCCTCAGGCGACCTGGCCGTGGAGACCCTTCCTGAATACGGATCCCTGTTCCATAATCTGGCCGAAAGGCTGATCCGCCGGGCCCAAAATCCGGAACGCGTGCGTGTCCCGCACAACGGGAACGCGATATCCGTCCTCCCAAATTCCGGTCCAGGGGAAACCCTTAGAAAAGAATCGCCCAGGGCGCCGAGGACAAAAGAACTCGTGGTGATCAGCGGCAAGGGCGGAACCGGCAAGACATCGCTGGCGGCTGCCTTTTGCGCGCTTGAAGGAAAAATCGCCATCGCCGACTGCGACGTGGATGCGGCAGACCTCCATCTGATTCTGAATCCAGCGAGAAGGGCTGGGGGACAATTCAGCGGCGGAAATCAGGCGGTCATCGATCCGGACAGATGCACCGGATGCGGCGCCTGTGCGGATCACTGCCGTTTCGAGGCCGTCCGGCCCGTCGCCGGACAGGACAAAACCGTGTATGCGATCGAGGAGTCGTCCTGTGAGGGATGCGGGGTGTGCGCGATCGTCTGCCCGGAACAGGCGGTCCGGTTAACGCCCGCGGTCAACGGGGAATGGATCGTTTCGGACACCCGTTTCGGACCCATGAGCCACGCCCGGCTCGGGGTGGCCGGAGAGAATTCCGGCAAGTTGGTGACTCTGGTGCGGGAAAACAAAAATTTCATCGCGAAACAAAGCGGCCTCGACCGGGCGCTGATCGACGGTTCCCCGGGTACGGGCTGTCCGGTGATCGCCTCACTCACCGGCGCGGATTATGCGCTCGTGGTCACCGAGCCCACGGTCTCCGGCATCCATGACCTGAGACGGGTTCTGGATGTCATCCTGTTTTTCAGGATCCCTTCCGGCGTGCTCGTCAACAAGTCGGACATCAATCCGGAAAAGGCGGATGCCGTCAGGCACATCGCCGAGGAGGCCGGTTCCGATTTTCTGGGGATGATTCCCTATGACCGCCGGATGACAGCCGCCCAGGTGGAGGGGCTTTCCATCGTGGAATACACCGACGGCCCCATCACCGATACCATCAGGACGATCTGGGATAAGGTCCGGGCGCGCTGTTTTGAGACAAAGGAATGAAGTCCGGCCTGCCTGAGGGGTGCCTTCCATCCCGACGAACCGAAGCGAGCAGGACCGTTTTTTCACGGTTTCTTTTTGTTTTCGAATACTTTTCTTGACAATCAAGTGAAAATTTCATAGGTTTTATCGCGCGTCAGTTTAAGCGGTTAACCAATCCGGACATGCATGCCGATTCCAGCATGACCGCGGGAAGACCGTTCACAACCATCCTTCACGGAGGACCTATGGATACGATGACGGGGAAACTGCCGGTCAGGGAGAAAATCGGATACGGTCTGGGCGACACGGCGTCCAACCTGTATTGGCAGATGTTTGTCAACTTCCTGATGTTTTTCTATACCGACATTTTCGGGATTCCGGCGGCGGCCGTCGGCACCATGCTCGTGGTGTCGCGTTTCTGGGATGCGCTCAACGATCCCCTGATGGGCATCATCGCCGATCGCACAAAGACCCGCTGGGGACGGTTTCGTCCCTACCTGATCTGGATATCCGGCCCCCTGGCCGTCATCGGCATCCTGACCTTCCTGACGCCGGATTTCGGTATCACCGGGAAACTCATCTATGCCTATATCACCTACACACTCATCATGATGGCCTATACCGCCATCAACATTCCCTATTCCGCACTGATGGGGGTCATGTCTCCGAATACGCAAGAACGCACGGGAATCGCGACATACCGGTTTGTGCTGGCTTTCGTGGGGGCTTTCATCGTGCAGGGCCTGACCCTCCCCCTGGTCCGGTTCTTCGGCGGAGGCAATCAGGCACTCGGATTCCCGCTGACCATGGCCGTTTACGGCGCCCTCGCGGGCTTCCTGTTTTATCTCACATTCGCGCTGACCCGGGAACGCGTGCAGCCTCCGCCCGGCCAGAAAACATCCCTGAAAGACGATTTGAAGGACCTGATTCACAACCGGCCCTGGATGATCCTGCTCGTCATGGGCGTGTTTACACTGGGTAATATCATCGTGCGGAGCGGCACAATTTTGTATTATTTTAAATATTATATCAACAATCAAGCCCTGGCTTCCCTGTTCATGGTTCTCGGAACGATCGCGGTCATCGCCGGGGTGGCCTGCACCCAGTTCTTTTCCAAACGGCTCGGAAAAAAGAAATTTTATCTGATCGTCATGACACTGACTTCCATTTTGACGGCGCTCTTTTTCTTCATCCCGAAAGAGCAGATCATCCTGATTTTCGCCCTCCATATCCTCATCTCGTTTGTCATGGCTCCCCAGGCACCGCTGCTCTGGTCGATGTACGCCGACACCGCGGATTATTCCGAATGGAAAAACGGCCGGCGCGCGACCGGTTTGATCTTCTCCGCCGCGACATTCGCCCAGAAATTCGGCATCGCCCTGGGCGGCGGGCTGGCGGGCTGGCTGCTGGCGATCTTCGGTTTTGTAGCCAATGTCCCGCAATCAGAACAGACCCTCACCGGGATTCGTCTGATGATGAGTCTGTTTCCCGCGATCGGGACGGCGGTCGCCACGATCGCGGCCTTTTTCTATGAACTGGACGACAGGACGATGCAACAGATCGAAAGCGAACTGAAAGAAAGGAAAGGAGATCGGGCGCATGCGTAGAATCCTGATATTATGGCTGTGCACGGCCTCTCTCTCCGCCTTCGGAGAACGGCTGTCGAATCCCCGGACCGAGGAAAGAGTCGGCCGGCTGATCCGGAATATGACCCTCGAAGAAAAAATCGGACAGATGACCCAGCGGAGCGGACGGGGCGGGGTGAAGGCATTCCGGGAGGAAATCCGGCTGGGAAGGATCGGTTCCATCCTCAATGAGGTGGATGCGGACAGCGTCAACGCACTCCAGCGCATCGCGGTCGAAGAGAGTCCGAACGGGATCCCGCTCCTCATCGGGCGGGATGTGATCCATGGCTTCCGTACGATTTTCCCCATTCCCCTGGGACTGGCCGCGACCTGGAACCCCGCACTCGTGGAAAAGGGAGCGCGCATCGCCGCGGTCGAGGCGGCGTCCTCGGGGGTCCACTGGACCTTCGCCCCCATGATGGACATCGCACGCGATCCGCGCTGGGGGAGGATCGCGGAGGGATTCGGGGAAGATCCGTATCTCGCCGCCGTGATGTCCGTCGCCATGATCCGCGGTTTCCAGGGCGATGATCTGTCCGGCCCGGCTTCACTCGCCGCGTGCGCAAAACATTTCGCGGGATACGGCGCGGCCGAGGGCGGTCGCGATTACAATACCGTGATGATGTCTGAAAACGAGCTGCGCGATGTGTATTTGCCGCCGTTCAGGGCCAGTGTCGACGCGGGCTGCGCGACGTTCATGGCCGCATTCAACGAACTGAACGGGGTCCCGGCTTCCGGCAGTTCGTTTCTTTTCCGCCGTATCCTGCGGGATGAATGGGGCTTCGAAGGATTCGTGGTGAGCGACTGGGCCTCGATCACCCAGATGGTGCCTCACGGATTCGCGGCAGACCACAAACAGGCCGCGGAAAAGGCGATCCGGGCCGGTATCGACATGGAGATGCAGACCGACTCCTACGTGGCGCATATCCGGGAACTGCTCGATGAAGGCCGGATCACGATGGCGATGATCGACGAGGCGGTCGCCAACATCCTGCGCGTCAAGTTCGCCATGGGGCTGTTCGAGCGGCCCTATACGGACGCCTCCCTGTTTCCGCCTCTTCTGAACGCGGAACATCTCGAGTCCGCGAAACAGGCCGCGCTGCAGAGTGCGGTCCTGCTGAAAAACAACGGTGTCCTGCCCCTGTCCGGCAACCTGAAACGGCTCGCCGTGATCGGCCCTCTGGCGGATGCGCCCCATGAACAGCTCGGCACCTGGGTGTTCGACGGCAGGGCCGAGGATGCGGTGACGCCCCTCGCCGCCCTCAGATCCCGCCTTCCGAACGGGCCGCATGTGGATTATGTGCAGACGCTCGCGTATTCGCGGGACAGGGACACGCGGAATTTCGGCAGGGCTGTGAAGGCGGCGAAGAAATCGGACGCCGTGCTGTTGTTCCTGGGAGAGGAAGCCATCCTCTCGGGCGAGGCGCATTGCCGGGCCGATCTGAATCTGCCCGGTGCGCAGGACGCGCTGGTTGACGCGATCCGCAAAACCGGCAGGCCGGTCGTCCTCGTGATTTTGGCCGGCCGCCCGCTGACCATCGGGCACCTGCTCGACAGGGTAGACGCGGTGCTCTACGCATTCCATCCCGGCACGATGGCCGGTCCCGCGCTGGCCGATCTCCTCTTCGGGACCGAATCGCCCTCCGGCAAGCTGACCGTGACCTTCCCGAAAGTCGTCGGACAGATCCCCATGTATTACAACCACAAGAATACGGGACGACCGCCCCGCGCGGAAAGCTGGGTCCACATCGACGCAATCGAAGTGGGCGTCTGGCAGACCTCGCTCGGGAATGAATCCCACTACCTTGACGCAGGATTTCTTCCCGAATTTCCCTTCGGATACGGCCTTTCCTACACCGCGTTCGATTACCGGAACCTGAAACTGTCTTCCGGCACCATCCGGCACGGCGACTCCCTGACCGTTGCGGCGGATATACGGAACACCGGCAGTCTCGCCGCGGATGAGATCGTCCAGCTCTATATCCGGGACCGGGTCGGGGACATCACCCGGCCGGTGAAAGAGCTGAAAGGATTCCGGCGAATCCGTCTGGAGCCGGGTGAGACCCGGACCGTCCGCTTCACCCTGAAGACGGAAGACCTCGCCTTCCACAACCGGAAAATGGAATTCGTCACGGAACCCGGCTGGTTCCACGTCTGGATCGGCCCGAATTCGGCGGAAGGACTCCGCGGAGAATTCGAAATCGTCCAATAAGAAAACCGAAAGCGGGGAATGGAATGAACAGGCACCGTCTCGTATTGTCTTTTTGGATCGGCGTCCTCCTGCTGGGCGGATGCGGACCCCGGACCCGATCCGTCGCGGTCGATCTCACCAGACAGCAATGGAACGGCCGGGCGATCTCTTACAGCGGGTACCGCGCGGGCCAGGATCCCCGGACGCAGACCTATCCGTCCCGGGAGCAGGTCCTCGAGGATTTACGGATCCTCGAAAAGAATTGGCGGATCATCCGGACCTACGGCGCCGACCGGCACAGCGAGGACGTACTCGAAGTCATCCGTGAGAACCGGCTCCGCCTCTCCGTCCTGCTCGGCATCTGGCTCGACGGCGAGCCGGGAAACGAGGCCGAAAACGCCGTTCAGATCGAAAACGGCATCCGTCTCGCGAACGCCTATCCGGATGTCGTGGTCGCGGTCAACGTGGGCAACGAGATCCTGGTGCACTGGTCCGATCACAGGGTCCCGGAAGACCGGGTCATCCAATATGTGCGAAGGGTTCGGGAAGAAATCCGGCAGCCGGTGACCGTGGCGGATGACGTGATCTACTGGCGCGAACACGGCAAAGCCCTCTCCGAAGTCGTCGATTTCGTGAGTATGCATACCTATCCGATGTGGTGGGGTCAGGATATCGACGATGCCATGCCTATGACCCGGGCCCATTTTCAGAGCGTGCGTGATTTTTTGCCGGACAAGACCATCGTGATCAGCGAGGCCGGATGGGCGACCTACACGGAGGGAGAGCTCCATGCCCCCCGGGCCGGGGACGAGATCAAGCAGAAGCGCTATTTCGAGGAACTGATGGCGTGGGCGGAACAAAACGGGGTGACGGTGTTCTATTTCGAGGCCTTCGACGAACCCTGGAAGGGCACGGGCACGGAAGGGCACTGGGGATTGTTCACGGAAGGCCGGAAGGCCAAACCGGCTATGCAGGACTGGTATCCCGAACGGATGCCGGACGGCCCGACGTCTCCGGTGTATGGAGATTGAGAATCCCGCCGGCAGTCGATATGTGGCGAAAGGCAACGGACGGCGGGTGATCCGAAATTCAGGATTGGAGATTCAAAATCCAAGACAGGTGGCGGTTGGCCAGGGGCGATTTTTTTTATCAGGCAGGATAAAACAGGATGGACCGGAGGCCGGATTCTTGAAACTTCACATCGGCAAGCCGCCGCTCGCGGCGCAACGAAAGACCGCGGCCGGCGGCTATATGGACATGGACGGGGAACGGTTTTACCGGATCGCGGATTATGACGGCATGCCGCTTTTCCTGATGGCCGTGGTCAGCGCGTCGGATCACTGGATGTTCGTCTCGAGCGGCGGTGGTCTGACTGCCGGAAGAAAGGATCCGGACAACGCGCTCTTCCCCTATGATACGGACGACCGCATCCACGAAGGCGGGGAACACACGGGCGGGAAGACGATCCTCCGGGTCACCCGCGGGGACTCGGACTTCCTCTGGGAGCCTTTTTCCGGACGGTACCGGGGCGCATACGCCGTCCGGCGGAATCTGTACAAGAACATCCCGGGCAACAAGCTGATTTTCGAAGAGGTCAATTTGGATCTCGGATTGACCTTCCGCGCCGCGTGGATCCCGGGCGAGCGGTTCGGATTCATCCGGCGGACCACACTGATCAACGATTCCGAAAGGACCGTCCGCATCGACCTGATGGACGGGATACAGAACATCCTGCCTTGGGGCATCACCCGGCGTTTCCAGATGGAATACAGCACGCTCGCGGACGGATACAAGAAAAACGAACTCGATCCCGGCACCGGGCTGGGGATCTTCCGCCTGAGCTCGGTTCCGACCGACAAGGCCGAGCCGAACGAGGCGCTGCGGGTCACGACGGTCTGGTCCGAGGGGGTCGAAACCGCCGTGCATCTTCTCTCCTCCCGGCAGCTCGACCGGTTCCGCGACGGAGAAAGCCTGACCGAAGAACGCGACGTCCGCGGGACGCGGGGTGCGTATTTCCTGAACGCCCGGTTCGATCTGGACGGCGGAGAACACAAGGTGTGGCACATCGTCGCCGAGGTCGGCCAGGACGCGTCGGATGCGGCCGGATTGAAACGGATGCTCGCGTCCGGAACGGCGCTCCGGGAACAGATCGATGAGGATGTCTCCCGCAGCACGGAAAACCTCGTCCGGATCGTCTCCGAGGCGGACGGGCTGCAATCCGGCGGGGACCCCCTGAGCGATCACCGCCATTTCAACGACGTCCTTTTCAATGTGATGCGCGGCGGGATTTTCGACCGGGATTACCGGATCGACCGATCCGACCTGCTCCGTTTCATCCGGGGCGCCGATGCCGCCCTGTTCGGCCGTCATGAGGAATTCCTCCTGAGCCTGCCGGAGGAAATCCGCCACCCGGAATTGTCCGCCCGGATTCAGGACCGGGCCGATCCCGGACTTGAGAGCGTCTGCCTCGAATACCTGCCCCTCACCTTCGGACGCCGGCACGGCGATCCAAGCCGTCCCTGGAACAGTTTCTCCATCGACATCAAGGACGCGCACGGAAATAAGGTCCTCGCCTATCAGGGAAACTGGCGGGATCTGTTCCAGAACTGGGAGGCGCTGGCTCTGTCTTTTCCCGGATATCTCGAAAGCATGATCGCGAAATTCCTGAACGCCTCCACCGCCGACGGATACAATCCTTACCGGGTCACGCGGGACGGATACGAATGGGAAACGCTCGACCCGGACGACGCCTGGTCCTATATCGGATACTGGGGCGATCATCAGATCGTCTATCTGCTCAGGCTGATGGAACTCTCGGACCGGTTTCATCCGGGCGCGTTCCGGTCCTTCCTGGACCGGGATGTATTCTCCTATGCACATGTCCCGTACCGGATCAGAGGATACGACGATCTGTGGAAAGATCCCCGCAACACCCTCGATTTCGACGCCGGCCTGCACGCGCATATCGAAGCACGCGTCCAGCGGACCGGGAGCCGGGGAAAGTGCCTTCCGGGGGCGGACGACGCGCCCGTCCTCGTGAACCTGACCGAGAAATTGCTCGTGCCCGTACTCGCCAAATTGTCCAATTTCATTCCCGAAGCCGGGATCTGGATGAACACCCAGCGGCCCGAATGGAACGACGCCAACAACGCCCTGGTCGGATACGGCGTGTCCGTCGTCACACTCTGTTATCTGCGGCGCTTCACGGCGTTTCTGGAGGCGCTGTTCGAGGGAATCCCGGAGACGGGATTCCCGGTGTCTGAGGAAGTCGCGGCATGGTTCGATGGGATCTTCTCGGCGTTCGACCGCTTCGCCGGGCTGCTCGAGGGACCGATTTCACGGACGGACCGGAAATCCCTGCTGGA
Source organism: bacterium (assembly GCA_011046415.1). Taxonomy (GTDB): domain Bacteria; phylum Zhuqueibacterota; class QNDG01; order QNDG01; family JABMRT01; genus DSAP01. Next base: position 37,599 of record DSAP01000024.1, read on the forward strand.
CGCGCTCGGAGAGGCGGGCGGAAGATACCGGCAATCGCTGTACCGGCGCGGCCTGTCCGGAAAACGACGGTGTCTCCCGGCGGATTCCCTGGGGGCGTTCTGCCGGCTGACGCGCAGATTCCTCGACCATGCGATCCGCGCGAACCGGCGGGAAGACGGGCTTTATCATGCGTACAATCTGATGCAGGCGGACGGGGAGGGGATCGGAATCCGCAGGCTGGCCGAGATGCTGGAGGGCCAGGTCGCCGTGCTGAGCGCCGGCATTCTGACCCCCCGTGAATCGCTCGGCCTCCTCGACACGCTCAGGCGAAGCACCCTCTATCGCGCGGACCAGGAGAGCTACCTCCTCTATCCAGACCGTACGCTCCCCCAATTCCTCGAGCGGAACCGCATTCCCTCCGTCGCCGTCGATGCCTCACCGTTGCTCTCCCGGCTTTTGGCGGAGGGCGACTCGCAGGTCGTGGTCCGGGACGCGGACGGTGAGGTGCATTTCAACGCGGACTTGCGGAACGCCCGGCTTCTTAACGAGCGTCTCGGGTCCATGGCCGGCGGGCCCTATGAGGCACTGATCAGGGAGGAGAAAGAATCCCTCCTCAGCCTGTACGAGACGGTGTTCGACCACCGGTCCTTTACCGGCCGATCGGGTACCTTTTTCAAATACGAGGGACTCGGATGCATCTACTGGCACATGGTCTCGAAGCTGCGCCTGGCCGTTCAGGAGGTGTTTTTTCACGCATGCGAAAAGAAGGCGGCCCCGGAGACACGGAGGGGACTGCGGAGGCATTACGAGGAAATCCGGGAGGGGATCGGCGTGCACAAGCCGCCCGACCGGTACGGCGCTTTCCCCACGGATCCCTATTCACACACGCCGGGGTTCGCGGGCGTTCAGCAGCCCGGCATGACCGGTCAGGTCAAGGAAGACATCCTGTCTCGTTTCGGGGAACTGGGCCTCCATATCCGGGACGGCCGGATCGGTTTCCGCCCGGACCTGCTGCACCCCGATGCATTCCTCCGGGAACCCGGGACGTTCGTATTTTACGATGTGCGTGGACGGCGACAGACCCTTCCCCTGGAGGCGTGCACCCTGGCCTTCACCTATTGCCGGATTCCGGTCGTGATTCACCGGACGGGCCGCCCTGAAATCCGCGTCACGACTGTCCGGGAAGCGCAGGTTCATCCGGGTCTCATGCTGGATGCACAGACCAGCGACTTGATTTTCAGGAGGAGCGGAGATGTCGTCAGGCTGGATGTTTTTTATCCCGGAGAATCCTCAGAAGACCCTGAATTTTAACCCCAGCGACACCACGCCATAGGCTTTCCACCCCTTCAGCGACTCCGCGATCACCCCGTCCTGCTCGGCCGTCGGCCCGAGCATGTTTGTCGCCACGAGCCGCACATGGGGGGATTTCTGATAGAAGACGCCGATATCGAGGACGAAACCGACGGTGCCCTTCGCCGGGCTGCCCCAGCCGAATCCGACATAGGGCACATGTTTGTCGAAATCGATCGAGCCGGTCAAGTTGCCGATTTCTTCGGGGGAATAGGCTCTGCCGCCATAGGTGTAGGTGCCCGTCGGTGTGACAAGCAGTTGGATGGCATTCCGGTTTTCGACCAGCCCGAAGGTGAGGTGATAGCTTCCTCCGAGGGGATGCCAGTCCATCAAATAATAGAGGGATTTGAGTCGGACATCCGCCTCATAGTTATATTCATCATCGGTGTTCTCGCCCTGATAGGCTATAGAAAAGGCGTGACATCCGATCCGCAAGCCCAGCCTGGGATGCAAACCGAGCCCCAGTTCGCCTCCGAATCCGAGCGAACCCGCACGCCCGGAGACCCCGGCGCTCAGCTTCCAGCGCGAAGGCCCCGGCGTCCGGTAGGTTCCGGCTATCTGCGGTTTCCCGAAGATCAGTTCATCTCCAACCATCAGTGTCCGGTTCTGATGTGGCCGGGTCAGCCTCACCGCGCAGGCATCTCCCTGCCGGCGGACCACCGTCACCTCGCCGACCTCGAGGGTCCGGTTCCCGGTCCGGCGCACGACGTTCAGCCGATCTCCCTCGGACACTCTGAACAGAGGGTCTTCCCGGACCAAACCAAATTCGCCGCCCTGCACGACCCGGACGATGGGAAGGCCGTCCTGCGCATGCAAAAATCCGGTGAACAGGATGAATAAAGCCAGGACAACCATTCGGGGTTTCATCTGTCCTCCCTCACATTGAAACGAATCAATTTACGGCGCGGCGTGTTGGGATTCAAGCAAAAAATGATTTTTACGTCCGGTGTCGCGGGAAGGAATTTCACACCATGTCCTAAAAACGGAAGACCTTCAGTTGAACCGGCGGAGATAGGGAAGGCGGCCGATCATCGCGCGGGTTTGTTCCGCATGGGCCAACAACAAAGTCGTGGTATCCCAGAGTCCTCCGGTGAGGGATTTCCTGGCGGAATCCGGCATGTCGATGTCGAACGTCAATCCCCCCGCGTCCACCCGCATGGATGCCAGATCGATCCGGATTTCCGTAACCGGATCGGTCTCCACGCGCTTGCGGAGCGCCTCGACGTCCCCGCGGGCGGCGCGCACGACCGGGATGCCGAGGACGGTGCAGTTGCCCGCGAAGATTTCCGCGAAGGATTCCCCGATCACCGCACGGATCCCGTAGCGCATCAGCGCCTGCGGGGCGTGTTCGCGCGAGCTGCCGCACCCGAAATTCTTGCCGGCGATGAGGATTTCCGCATTTTTATATGCCGGATCGTTCAGGGGATGGCGCTTCTCCGTCCCGTCCGCTTCGAAGCGCGCGTCGTGAAAGGCGTACTGGCCCAGCCCGTCGAAGGTGACGCATTTCATGAACCGCGCCGGGATGATGCGGTCCGTGTCGATATCATCCCCGGGCAGGGGGATGCCCCGGCCGGAGATCCGGGTGATTTGGGTATCGTTCATAGTCTTCCAATCCGTTCATGCTACAATAAAAATGCCGCACTCCGTGGTTCTTAAATCATCTCCCTCACGTCCGTGATCTCGCCGGCGACCGCCGCGGCCGCTGCCATCGCGGGGCTCAAAAGCAGGGTCCGCCCTGTCGGCGAGCCCTGGCGTCCGATGAAGTTTCGGTTCGAGGTACTGGCGGAAAGCTGGGTCCCCGTCAGCCTGTCCGGATTCATGGCCAGACACATCGAACAGCCCGGTTCGCGCCATTCGCATCCCGCATCCCTGAAGATTTCGTGCAGCCCTTCCTTTTCGGCCTCGGCCTTGACCCGCATCGAGCCGGGTACGACCAGGGCTTTCACATGCCCGGCGATTTTTCGCCCTTTCAGGACGGCGGCGGCGTCCCTGAAATCGGATATCCTGCCGTTCGTGCACGAACCGATGAAGGCCACGTCGATTTTCTGTCCGGCGATCGGACGGCCTTCCTCGAACCGCATGTGGGCGTAGGCCTGCCGGGCCGTTTCACGATCCTTCTCCGGCAGATCCGAGATCAGGGGCAGGTTTTCCTCCACGGACACGGCCTGGCCGGGGTTGATGCCCCACGTGACCATGGGCGCGAGGCCGTCCACGTTCATGCGGTATTCGTCATCGAACGTTGCGTCCGCGTCGGATGCGACGGATTTCCAGAAGCCCAGGGCGCGGTCCCATGCTTCGCCTTCGGGTGCGTATTTTCTTCCCTTCAGATAATCGAATGTGACGGCGTCCGGATTGACATAGCCCACGCGCGCGCCGCCTTCCACGGACATGTTGCAGAGGGTCATGCGCTCCTCCATGCAGAGGCGTTCGACCGCGGGACCGGCGTATTCATAGGCGTAACCGATGCCGCCCTCGACGCCGAGATCGGCGAGGATTCTGAGGATGATATCCTTGGCGGTGACGCCCTTCCGGAGGATTCCCTCGATCCACAGCCTGCGCACACCGAGCCGGTTCATGGCCAGGGTCTGGGTGGCGAGGACGTCCCGGATCTGGGAGGTGCCGATCCCGAAGGCGATGGCCCCGAACGCGCCGTGAGTCGAGGTGTGCGAGTCGCCGCAGGCGATGGTCATACCGGGCTGGGTCAGTCCCATTTCAGGCCCGATGATGTGCACGATGCCCTGCGCGTCCGTATCCGGCCCGAAGAACGGGATGCCGAATTCCCGGGTGTTCTTCTCGATGGCCCGGATCATTTCCTCGGCGAGTCCGTCGGCGTAGGGACGGCGCGGGTCTTCGGTGGGCACGATGTGATCCACGGTCGCGAAGGTGCGGTCCGGACGGGCGACCGAGAGGCCGCGTTCGCGGATCATGGCGAAGGCCTGCGGCGAGGTGACCTCGTGGATCAGGTGGAGTCCGATGAAGAGCTGATCCTGTCCCGTCGGCAGCGTGGCGACCTGGTGTAAATCCCAGATTTTGTCGAAGAGGTTTTTTCCCATGGGCTATCCCGCCGTTCCTGAATATTCTTCGTTGGATATGAGGTATTAATTTAATAGATCCTCAAGGGGAAACAAAGGATTTTTTGATTATTCCGTTGTCGGAAAGGGCGGACGTGGCGGGCGCGGGTCTTGATCCGCCGTGATGTTGCCAAGCGGTCTGGTGAATCCGTATCGTCCGCTCCGCGGGAAAACCGGCGATGCCGTTTCGAAGGCGCATCGCGGTGATCTCAATAGAGATAAATGAATCCGTAATAAAAGAGAAAACCGCCCAAAAAAAGGATCAAAGCCCAGTCAAAGCCGATCTCCCGGCGGGAAACGATTTCCTGAAGCCGGATTCCGCTCCGGCTCATGAGCAGAAAATACAGGATGAAGCCGGTCAATACCGCCATACCGGAATCCAAAAGCGTCTTTAAATCCCAGAAGACGGGAATGGAATCAAGTGGCTGATTGAAAAGAAGAATGCCGATGGGTCTGTATAGATCCGGACCGAATAGTCCCGTTATCAGGCAGAGCAGGGCCAGCCCTCCCATACCCAGATTTCCAAAAGAGAAGCCCCTCTTGCCCAGATTCGAAGACGAAGCGATTTCCGACGTTTTTTTTGATCCGCGGAAAATCGAGGACAGCTTGAGAAAGGATGCGGCGGTCCCGGCGGAAACAGCCCACAGGATCCAGCCGGCCGCCGGAATCCCGTTTAATCCATCGAGGATCATCTTTTTGCTGACATATCCGTTCAAGGGGGGTATTCCGATTATACTCAAAGCACCGACGGAGAAAAAGAGGGTGGCCAGGGGCATTTCCCGGGCCATTCCGGATATCTTTTTGATTGAACGCTCCCCGGCATGAATCATCACCGATCCGACGGAAAGGAAAAGGAGGCTTTTAAACAGGGCGTGAGAGAATATATGGTAGAGAGACCCCGAAACGGAAAGCGAATTCTGCGCCCCGAAACCGGCCAGGATATAACCCATCTGGGAAACGGAACTCCAGGCGAGCAGACGTTTACAGTCCGTCTGGACAAGAGCCCGCAATACACCCAGCAGTGCGGTAAAAACCCCGGTCCAGAGGAGCAGGATTCGGACATCCCCGATACCCAGCATTACGATAAGCCGCCAGAGAGCCAAAAAAGGGACCTTGATCGCCACGCCGGAAAGAATGGCCGAAACGGGGTGCGGTGCATAGGCATGCGCATCGGGGAGCCAAGCATGAAAGGGAACAAAGGCGCTTCGGATTCCGATTCCCGCCACGAGACAGGCGATGGACAGGGATTCCTCCAGAGAACGGGACGGGGTTCCGGAATAATGCGAGATCAGGGTTCCCAGGCAGAGTGTCCCTGTATTCTTGTAAACCACAAAGACTCCGATCAGAAACAAAGCCATTCCCAGCGAACTTAAAATCAGATATTTAAAACTCGCCAGAACGGCTTTTTCTTTTCGGGAATAGGAGATCAGGATATATGCGGCCGTTCCGACAATCTCCAGACTCACAAAGAGGTTAAACAGATCATGTGCAAGCAGGACGCCCGCCATGCCGGACAGGAGAATCAGAAAAAAGAAATAAAAGGAGGCGTCGTAATGCTTTGC
>DSAP01000021.1 GCA_011046415.1 bacterium
AAGCCGGGCATTTTCTTTCCAAGAATCAGGAGATGAAAGACCCGGTCCGTGTCGATCCGGATTTGAAATCCCAGGAGCCCCTTGACGAAAAGCGCCTGAAAGACCGCCTTGTTTCCGGAATCCTCCCAGACCACGTCAATCTCAATCCGTCCGGGAAAACACAGAATGACGGCAAGGGACAGCGCGAGAAACGCCGGAAGAATCAGCAGACCGTTCATCGGATACATGAATTTCTTGACATCACCCGGATTATTGTGTATATTTTATCCGCTTTATGGTTGACTAACAAGGGGATCTTAATGCCACAACATAAATCCGCCGAAAAACGGATGCGACAGACCGAGAAAAGACGGATCCGCAACGTGACGAAACGCACGCGCATGAAGACGGCGATCAAGAAAGTCCGAGAAGCCGCCGATACCGAGACGGGTCAGCAGGAACTGAAGAACACAGCCTCGATCCTTGACCGGATGGCCGCGAAAGGCATCATTCACAAAAACAAGGCTGCCAACCTCAAATCGAAGCTCGCGCGCGCGGTTAACCGCAAATCCGTCCCCGCGCAGTAAACGGCACCGGCCCGTCCGGCTCCGTTTCACGGCCTGATCCATTACAGACAATCTCAGCCCCGCTGGTAGTTCGGGGCTTCTTTCGTGATAGTCACATCATGCGGATGACTCTCGATGACGCTCGCCTGTGTTACCCGGACGAACCGTGTCTTCTCTTTCATTTCCGGAATGGTTTTGACTCCGCAATACCCCATGGATGAACGCACCCCGCCCATCAGCTGATAGATTACATTTGAAAGATTTCCCTTGTAGGGAACACGTCCTTCGATACCCTCGGGCACGAATTTCGCGGTTTCGGCATGGTCCTGGAAATAGCGGTCCGCGCTTCCTTCCTGCATGGCGCCGAGGCTGCCCATACCCCGGTATACCTTATAGCTCCGCCCTTCCAGGAGCACAGTCTCTCCGGGACTCTCATCCACTCCGGCCAACAGGGAGCCGAGCATGATGAGATCGGCGCCCGCCGCGATGGCCTTGGCCACATCGCCCGAATACCGGATGCCGCCGTCCGCGATCAGGGGAATACCGGCTTTTATACAGGGAACGGTACAGTTCATGATCGCGGTGAGCTGCGGCACGCCGACGCCGGCCACGACACGGGTGGTACAGATCGAACCGGGCCCCATCCCGACCTTGACCGCATCCACACCCGCGTCGATCAACGCCTGCACACCATCCGCCGTGGCCACATTCCCGCCGATGAGCTCCAGGTCCGGAAATTCCTTTCGGAGGGTGCGGATCGTGTCGATTACGCCTTTGGAATGGCCGTGTGCCGTATCCACACAGATCAGGTCGACACCGGATTTTCTGAGCAAATGAACCCGGGTGAGCGCTTCGGAACCGACGCCCACGGCGGCCCCGACGAGGAGGCGTCCCGATTCATCCTTGGCCGCGAGTGGAAATGCGGTGCGTTTCTGGATGTCCTTCACCGTGATCAGGCCGCGCAGGTTGCCTTCTTCGTCTATGATCGGCAGCTTTTCGATACGGTGTTTCTGGAGAATCGCCTCCGCCTGCTCCAGCTTGGTGCCCAGAGGGGCCGTCACCAAACCATCTTTGGTCATGACGTTCTTTATCGGCTGATCGAGGTTGGTTTCGAAGCGGATGTCCCGGTTGGTCAGGATGCCGACCAGCTTCTTGCCCTCGACGATCGGAATGCCCGAGATGTGAAACTGTCCCATGAGATGCAAAGCATCCCGGAGTTTCTTGTCCGGCTCGAGGGAGACCGGGCTTTGTATCATGCCGCTCTCAGACCGCTTCACCTTGTCGACCTCCGCGGCCTGCCGTTCGGGCGACATGTTCTTGTGAATGATACCGATCCCGCCTTCCCTGGCGATTGCGATCGCAAGCCGCGACTCGGTCACCGTATCCATCGCGGCGGACAACACGGGAATATTAACCCAGAGATTCCGCGTGACCTTCGCCCTGAGGTCCGTCTCCCGTGGAATCACCTCGGAAGCCGCGGGGATCAACAACACATCGTCGAATGTCAGTCCTTCCGAAACAATCTTGTCTTTCATGACTTATCCTTGTCTTTATGTGGACATGCGATCCGCGTTTGAGGGAATGCCGTGGAACCATTCCTGAAGCAGGGACAACAGGGCTTCCTCGGATTCAGGGAGAACCGGTTCCGCAGGTAGCGATCCGATCAAAAGCCGTCCGTATTGGGTCGAAACGGCGCGCCGGTCCAGGAGCAGGACCGCGCCACGGTCCGACTCCGAACGAATCAGCCTCCCGAATCCCTGTCGGAACCGAATGATCGCCTCCGGTACGGCGTAGTTGAGAAATCCGCTGCCGGTCGTGAGTTCGATAAATTCATACCGGGCCTCGAACACCGGTTCGGTCGGGACATCAAAGGGAATTTTTGTAATGATGAGCAATTCCAGCGCCTCTCCGGGTACATCCACTCCTTCCCAGAAACTGTTTGTACCGAAGAGCACCGAATCCGGGATTTCACGAAACCGTTTGAGCAGGGCCGAACGCGGGCCATCGATGCCCTGGGCCATGAGAACGAATCCGGCATCGTCCATGGATGCCCGGATCCGTCCATACACTTCCCGGAGCATCTGATAGGACGTGAAGAGCACCAGTGCACCCCGGTGATGGGTTTCGAGTATCCGGCCGATGATCCGGGATATCTCGGGAACAAACCCGGATTCTTTCGGAGACGGGAGGAAGGTGGGGAAAAGGATCGTCGCCTGTTCAGAATAATCGAAGGGAGAGCCGAAATGCTGTGTCAACATCCGCTCCGGTTCTATCCTGTCGAGACCGAGCCGTGATACCATGTAATCGAACCGGCCGCCCACAGTCAGGGTCGCGCTCGTCATCACACAGCGCGAGAGCGCCTCATAACATTGCGAGGCCAGAATAGCGGAGACATCGCGGGGCACCGAATAGAAGCGTATGCTGTCTTCCTGTGCCTTCGGATCGAATTCACACCAGACCACGTTGTCCTGATAATCAGACGTGTGGAAATGTTCGATACGACGTCGGAGCGCGACGAGACGATCGATCAGCTGGACATGTTCCATTTCGAGAACCGCCGCATCTGCAGCCGATCCGTATTCGCCCAGTATCCGCTGCAACAGACCGGAAAGCTGCTGAGCGAGATGTTCGAGACGTTTGGTCAGCGCGTCGGTCTCCTGCGCCAGCCAATCCTGGAACGGATTCTCTCTGAAGCGGATTTTTTGTTTCTCTTCCTTCGGGTAACGGGTCTTCAGGGTTTCTGCCACGGTCCGGAAATACTCTGCCGTCTCTTCACGAAACGCCCGGACGGTTCCTTTAACCGGCTCTGAGAGTTCCTTGATTTCCCGGAAAAAGTCTGTCGAGGCACGCCTGGCGGCGAATGCGTCGACGCGGTGCAGCAGCGTATCCGACCTTTTCGATTCGGCATGAATGTCTTGCAGCAAATCGATGATATGGCCCATGTGAAACAGCGCACCGAGATGCTGTGTGGCGATTTTTTCGAACTGATGGGCCTCGTCCACGATGAGGGTGTCATACGCCCCCATGATGGTATGGGTGTTGACGAGGTCGGAGAATAACAGCGCATGATTCACCACCAGCAGATCGGCCGATCGGGCGGCGCGTCTGGCACGCTGGACATGGCAGTGTGATTCGTAGGGACACAACGATTTCAGACATTGCGTGTCGTCCGCATTGACCTGATTCCACAGTGAGGGGCTTGAATCGACCGAAAAGGCACCGTTCTCCTCGATGTCTCCGTCCCGTGTTTCCGCGGCCCAGACCACCAGGGGAAGCAGCGCGCGCCGCCTGTCCGGCGAAAGACTGTCGGTTCGGGACATCAGGGATTCCCAGCGCCGAACACACAGATAATTGGAACGTCCTTTCAGGAGGACGGCATGAAAGGCGCCGCCCGTGGCCTCGAAGAGCAGCGGGATTTCCTTCCGGAAAAGCTGATCCTGAAGCGTTTTAGTATGCGTGGCGATAAGCACGCGCCGGCTGCGGTCCTTACGGGTCCACAGCACGGCGGGTACGAGATAGGCCAGCGACTTGCCGACCCCGGTGCCCGCCTCGGCGAGGAGAAATTCATCCTGATTCAGTGATACGGCCACCGAGCGCGCCATGGCAACCTGCTGCTTCCGTTGCTCATAATGCGGCAACAGACACGACAGCGGTCCTTGCGGTGCGAAGAATGCGTTGACTTCTTCGGGAAGGACCGGTGGAACGGTTTCCTCCGATTCTTCCAGGAAGGGTTTGCCCAGGCTGTTGCGTGCGGGATGTCGGAGGCGGACACCCCCCTGAAATCCGGCACTTTTCTTGAGCGCGAGGACGCGCATGAAGAAGGAACCCGCTCCGTCCGGTACTGCATCCAGCAGCCTGCAGAGGGTGATCAGGATTTCCGGATCGAGCCCGAGGATTGCGGGCAGAAGACCGAGAAACACGAGGGCCGTCTGTTCGGCTTCGGCGACCAGGGATTGATCCGCGCGCCAGCCGATCTCGAGATACCGGGCGATCTGTTCCGCCCTGAAATCTTCCTGCCAGGGAAAGACGATGCGGGCCAGCTCCCCTGCGTCCAGGATACGGACCGCCGGGATGGATAATGAAACAATCAGGATCTCCGTGATCTGTTGCACGGTACCCGGCCCAAAAATCACGATCGGATCGTCGCCGATCCAATCCCGGCAGGCATGGAAAATTTGTTTTTTCCCGGGAGGAAAGCCGGCATGCGAATGGCCGGGAACAGGCAGGGAGAATTCCTGACGGTCGACTATTTTTCCGTCGGATAGCCGGACGATGCCCATCTCCAACCGTCTGGCCGTTGAAGATGTGCCGTTGAGACGCAGGGCCGCGATCGTAAAAATCCGCAGACCCAGGGCCTCATAGGTTGTTCGGCTGAAATTCATCTTGACTTATATTATAATGAATCGTCTATTAATAAGCAACTGTTTTGTTGAGGGTTCGATCGCCATTTTTCCTGAAGACCGCGACTAAGTCTCTGAAAGCTCCCGGATCAGCACAGCCCCCGAACCCGGGCCGGTCTCGAACCCGCCCGTGATCCCTTCTCGGATGGGATCGATGCCCGCCTCCGAGTCGGAAACCAGGAGAGACCACGTCCCTTCCGGAAGATCGAGATGGGATGAATCGGAATCGTGCCCGTTGACGAGAATCAGCAAATCGGCCGATCCGGCCGCGGCATCCGCCCGGACGTGTATTCCGAGGGCCAGCGGATTCGTCCCGGAAAGAAACAGGACGGCGTCCGGGTCGGCGTGTCGGAGTTGGGGAAACGTTTGTCGCAGACGAATTAATCCCCGGTAATACGCCACGAGTCCGGAATTCAGATCGGCATGGTCATAGTCGATCCAGTTGGTCTCGTTATCCTTGTTGTAACTGTTGACATCCATGCGACCGGCATCCGGATCCGGGACATCGGTCGTCGCAATCACCTTGCTCCGCGCGAACTCCTGACCGGCATGAATCATGACCGCTCCCAGGCTCGTCAGCAGGATGAGTGCACCCAGGCGGTGTATCCTTTCCTCCCGTGGGGTGAGCCGGACATGATGGCGAATATCCCGGATGATTGCATCCGGTGCCTTTCCGCATGCGATCCGGACAAAATCGCCGAGGGTCCACTCGTCATGAGACTCCAGATAATTGACGGGATATCCGGGGGGTGCGAAAACGCCTCCCTCCTGTTTACGTGTACCCCGAAATAAACGCTTCAGCCCGTCGAGAGACACATCCGCGCCGGAACCGTGGCCGAAAATGAATCCTTTTCCATGCTCCGGTTCCCGGCCCTTCACCCCGTTTCGGAAGTGATCGTTCCAGGCGCCCCAGCCAAGCCGGGCATACCGCTCCGGCCCATAGCGGTCCCCTCCCCAGGGTTCTGCGATCAGGATCACGTCGGGATTGACCGCCCGGGTTTCCCGGTTGATGGCCTCCAGGGTCTCATCGTCGATCAGCCCGGCCAGATCGAACCGGAACCCGTCGATATGATATTCTGTCATCCAGAAAACCAGGCTGTCTGTGATCAGACGGCGGACCATGGGCCTTTCGGTGTACAGGTCGTTTCCGCAGAAACTTTTGTTCTGATACTTCCCGTCTTCATCAAGCCGGAAATAGTATTCCCGGTCGATCAGCCGCAACGGATTCAGGTCGTACTGAGAGGCATGATTGTATACCACATCGAGGATCACCGCGATCCCTTCCCGGTGAAATGCCCGGACCATCTCCCTGAATTCGATCAGGATTTTGGGATTTCCGCCATCCACCTCTCCGGAACGGAGATGACCGCCGACGGCGTAATAGGATTCGGGCGCGAAAAAGAATGAAGTCATGTAGCCCCAGTGATTACGGGCGTAGTGATTCCAGGTGTTCCAGACCGGGACGCGCCAATCCCGATAGGGGACTTCCAGATTGGCAAACTCATGGACAGGAAGGAGTTCGACCGCATTGACGCCCAGGGCACGGATGTAATCCATGCCGCCGCGGGATCCGGGATGAACCAGTCCCGCGTAAGTCCCGCGTTTCCGTGCGGGAACGCCGGATCCGGGATGTACGGTCATATCCCGTACATGGAGTTCATAGATGACCAGATCTTCGGGAGCCGGACAAATCCATTGGTCATCTCCCCAGTCAAAGGGAGGACAGTCCGGAATGTATGTCTTCGAGGGGTGTGTATAATGGTTCAGACGAATGACCGAACGGGAATAGGGATCCGCGATATCGAGCGTGGAGAACGGGTTCTTCGTGGTGTGATGCCGGTCGTTCAGGCGGTAGACATAGTACTTGCCCGCCTGATTTCCGGGCAATTCCGCCTCCCAGACTCCGTCCGCATCCTTCCGCATCGCATGGGATGTCCCTGCATGATCCTGCCAGCGTTCGAACAGCACGAGATGAACATGCGCCGCCTGCGGGGCAAACACGCGAAACACACTCCCGTCTTTCCCGGCAGAACAACCGAGCGGTTTGTCGGAGAAAAACCGGTCGAGAATGCCGTCCGCCAGGATTTCAGTGGAGTTTGCCGAATCGATCCTGAGTACATAGCGGGTGACCGGATCGATGGGTGTGGTCCTGAGCCGGTAGCGAGTGCCCTCGCGCAGGACTTCCAGGATCTCGAGGCCGGGAATGGAAAACTGCTGTCGTGATAATGACGGTTCATGAGGCGTGAGTAAAACATCGATCCGGTCTTCGGATTGAATTTTTGCGGAACGGATGCGGATGGATTGGAACATAACACTCCATGATTTTCACCGGATCAAAACACAAACCGCCACTGAACCCGGAAAATCCGGGGGGAGGAAGCGGAGGGCGTTGATTGCGGTTTTTCGGATTCGTGAACCCGGGAGATCCATTCGCCGATGAGCAGACCGCAGAATGCACCTGCGAACACATCCGTCGGAAAATGGTTGCCGGAAAGCACGCGCAGGAGCCCCGTCATGGCCGCGGCGGTCAGTCCGGCCGCCCGGACCGCATGCCGCCAACCGGAACGGGGATAAAAGGCATTGAAGAAATTTCCTCCCAACACTGCGCCCTGAAAGGCGAGGCCGGTGTGGCCTGAGAAGAATCCGGCGGATGCATCTCCGGACAGGGCGGTCATACGGGAATCGGTTCTGTATACATAGGGACGGGCGCGGGGAAAGGTACCCTTGAACAGCTTCGTCACCCCGTAGGTTAAAAGCAAGGACTCGGCCGCCATCACCGCGGCCCTCATCCTGCCATCCGGATGAGTAAGTCCGGTGGCAAAGGGCATCATCACGCAGGCGATCATCAAGCCGTCGCTCCACCGGGCGGCGGGACGGCTGCGAAACCGGACAGCCGGACGATCCCAGCAGTTCATATCCTTCTCATCGAGAGCGGCGGGATCCGGTGGTTTCAAGCGATTCGACAGACACCAGCCTGCCACGCTCAGGACAGACCCCGCGGCGACGAGTGCGGTTTCACGGCAGGTATCCAGCGCATAAGGGCCGGAAAACCCGGGCCGGACAAAAAAAATCGTCGTCCATAAAATGCAGAACACCGCCCTCATGACACCGCCACGACGGGGCGATCCATCCCGGCCGTCCGAAAACCGCGCGCCATTCTGGGCGTGTTATAGGCGATACCGATACCGCCTGCCGAATCGAGACAAATCATCCCGCCGAATCCTCCCGCCCGCGTCTCAAGAACCCGGATACCCTCTTCGGCCGCTTCCTGCGCCGTCCTGCCCTGACGCATCATTTCCGCCGCTTCCCGTGCGAGCATCACCTTCATGATCGCCTCACCCCACCCGGTGCACGAGATCCCGCCCACCCTGTTCTCCGCAAATGTGCCGCATCCGATCAGGGGTGTATCCCCCACGCGGCCTGGAATCTTCCGGGGCGTCCCGCCGGTGGATGTGGCCGCAGCCAAATTGCCCGAACGGTCCAGCGCCACGGCACCGACCGTGCCCCGCTTGTCACCGAACGCATCGATGGTGCTGTAATCGTCATCATGGATCAGGGTCTCGAGCCGTCTGAGCTCTCGCTGTGTCAGGAGTTCTCGGATCGGCACCGGGAGAAACCCCTGTTTGAGGGCGAACTATTCACAACCCTGTCCCGCGAGCAGGACGTGTTCGGTCTTTTCCATGACGCAGCGGGCGATTCGGACCGGGTTGGCGAAATTGCGCAGGACGGCCACGGCCCCGGCGGCGAGATTCCGGCCGTCCATGATCGAGGCGTCCATCTCGATCGAACCGTCCAAATTCAGGATGGAGCCGCGGCCCGCATCGAAAACAGGATCGTCCTCCATCAAAGCCACGGCCGATTCGACCGCATCGAGGGCGTTTCCGCCTTCATTGAGGACAAGCCATCCCTTTTCGATCGCGGCCAGAATGCCAGATTCATAGGCCGCCCGCTCCGAATCCGGGATTTTCCACGCGCCGCCATGTACGACAAGGACGGGCGCCGTCAGCTTCGAAGACATCAATTACCGCACCTTCTGTTTGTGTGTCGCATGGGACGATGTGGTTTTATCGTGAAACCCCTCAGGCATTGATTCGTATAACGGACTAACAACACGGGAGACGTTCGATGGATTTCATCGCATTTTTGTTCATTCTGGCCGTGGTGCTCTTCTGTTTCAAGGGGTTGGGACTGATTCTGCGAACCGGTATCTTTTTACTCAGTATTCCCCTGATCATCGCGGCGGTCGTGACTTCGGTCCTGATCTTCGCACTCATCCCCGCGGCCTTCATCACAGGGCTTTTGGCTTTGATCCTCGCCCCGATCGGCCTCTTCGCTCCGGTGATTCCACTCCTCCTGATCGGACTGGGTATATACCTCCTCTTCAAATAATCCCCTCCTCTCCTGCAAGCCGGACGGTGATTCACCCCGTCCGGCTTTTTTTATTTATTGAGAAGCATCAGGACTAGTAATGCGATAAAGAGCACCTCGATGAACACGCCCACGACCACGAACCGCCAGCGGGTATCCTTGGAGGGCTTCCATTCCGCGTCGAAGGCGATCTTCTCGGTGAAGGCCTTGAACTGCATTCCGATTTCGGGTTTGAGAACCAGGATCACCAAAATCAGGGACATGATTAAAATGATCAGAAAGAATGGCTTCATAGATGACTCCGGAATGATTTGGAAATTGACTTCTGCCGCCGGGTGATCTGCTCGATCCACAACCGCTGGGCCGGACTCGTGATTTCGACTGTACGCCTTTCGATCGGCCATCCCCGGCGTACGGCTTCGCGGAACAGCCCGATATCCGGATGGACCGCCATCGGACGTCCGACCCGGCTCAGGAGGGGAATATCCCAGTAACTGTCCCCGAAGGCGGCGCACTCGGACCAGTCGATCATGCACCCGGCAAAATGACGTTTCAGCAAAATGATTTTCTGCGCATGGATCGGATACATCCCCTCGACCCGCCCGGTGAATTTGCTGTCCCGTATTTCGACACGGGACCCGATGCCGTTCCCGATATCCAGTTTTCCGCAGAGTGTCCTGATGATGAAATCGAGCGTACCGGATAGCAATACCAGTTCATACCCCTTTTCCCGGTAGCGGGACAACTGGTCGAGCATGCTTGCGGACAAACGGGGTTTCATCCACTCTTCGTGGAATTCATCCATCCGTCCGAGCAACGATTCTGCGTCGAGTCCGGAAAGATAGTATTTATTCTTGAGAAACGCCTCGATGACGCCGTGCGGCAGGGTACGCAACGCATAACAGATGCCGCGTCCGACACCGGCAGGCCGGAACCATCCGACGGTTTTAAGATAATTGATCAGCAGCGTTTCGGCCGACGTGCCCACGAAAAGAGTCCAGTCAACATCGAAAACCGCAAGACGAACGGTGCGATGACGTTTCACCACAGATTCACAAAATGTGTCCATTCAGTACGATTTTAATTTACACAAAGGGATCCGATGAGGCAACCGATTTGTCATGATTTTCACGTCATCCGGCGTCGTCGTCCATGGCCCGGTACAGCCGTTCTTTCTCGATGGGTACGATCCCCACCTCGCCCACGACGATACCTGCCGCATGGTTGGCCAGGGTTGCCGCCTCGCGGAGTGTCGCGCCGGCTGTCATCGCGACCGCCATGGTCGCAATCACCGTATCGCCGGCGCCCGAGACGTCATGGACCTTGACGGCGCGTGTCGGGACCTGAATGTCATCGCCTCCCGGCTCGAAGAGCATCAGCCCTTCCTCGCCCAGCGTGATCATGACGGCACGGCAATTCAGCCTTTGCAGCAATTCCGCGCCCGCCCGTCTTCGTCCGGACAAGGAGGCGAGGGACAGTCCGAGGCGCTCTTCCGCCTCCTTGCGATTGGGTTTGAACAGGGTGACTCCCTGATAATCGAAGAAATGATGATACTTGGGATCCACGAACGTCGGACGGTCAGCCGCCCTTCGGATGAACTCCCGGATCAGATCCCGGGTCAGGAGCCCCTTGTTGTAATCTTCAAAAATAATTCCGTCGACATCGCCGTGAATGGAATCCCAAAAGGCCAGAATCTGTTTTGTGACTTTCTTGCCGATCGGTTCCCTGATCTCCCAGTCGGTACGCACCACATGCTGATGATTGGCTATAATTCGTGTCTTCATCGTGGTGGGACGTCCGGGCACGGTGATCAGCCCCTCGGTGGGAACGTGATGATCCGCAAACAGGGTTCTCAGTTTTTCTCCGCCGGCATCTTCTCCGATCACGCCGATGGGTATCGCGCTTGCGCCGAGTGCAATGATATTATGGACCACGTTGGCCGCCCCCCCGAACCGGTACGATTCGGATTCGGCCTCGACCACCGGAACCGGCGCCTCCGGGGAAATGCGTGAGACGCTTCCCCAGACATAGTGATCGAGCATGAGGTCTCCGATAACCGCGATCTTCCGGTTTGTAAATGTTTTGAAAAGCGTCTCGATCCGGCCTGTCGAAAACTCAATCATGTACGGATTCTCCGTGTTTCTTAAACGGTTCCAGTTTGGAGAGCAGTGTCGACGAGTTCTGCTCGATTTCGAGCACCAGGTTCTCGACCCGGTGCGTGAAATAATTATAGGCGACCAGGGTCGGGATCGCGATCGAAAGACCCACGACCGTCGTGATCAGCGCCTCCGAAATGCCGCCGGACAAGAGCTGTGTCTGTCCAAGTCCCTGTTTCGAAATGACGTCGAAGACCTTGATCATGCCCAAAACCGTACCCAGGAGCCCCAGCAGCGGCGCAATTCCTGCGATCGTTTCGAGAATACCCATGCCCCGTTCGAGGTTTTGAATTTCCCGGCGGCCCTGATCCAGCAGGGCTTCCTTGATCTCCTCCCGGCTCCTTCCCCGCATTTCAAGACCGACCCGGATGATATTCAGAAACGGACCGTCGTTCTGCCCCAGGGCATCCAGCGCACGGACCACCTCTTCGGGTTCGCGAATATGCCGGACAAGATTCACCACCTGCGGCTTCAATATGTGTTTTCTCCTGAGAAAAAGTGCTCGTTCGATCACAACGGCCAGGGCGAGCACCGAGATAAAGAAAAGCGGGATCATGATGGGACCGCCTCTGGCGAGTGTCTCATAAATGGCGGACATGCAGACTCCGTGATTAGGGTTGACCGGTAACCATATATTCAAATCGGGCCGTAATCTCGAGATAGGATTCTGGAAAGTCCCTGGGCAACGGCTTAAACGGCACCGAAAATTTAATGGCGTTCTCGCTCGTCGCGATCAGGGCAGGCTCCCCCAGTGCGTCGACCATCTCGGATCCAGCCAGTGAACCGTCCGGCATGATGCGGAAGCGAAACACATTATGACCTCCAAACCCCATGCGCGTGAAAACGGGCGGCGGAAATATATTCTTTTCGATCCGTCTTTTCAGCTCAAGTAAATAGGGTGCATAATCCCAGGCGTAGGTATTCAGACGCATTCCGCCGAAATCCGGGACACCGCCTTCCCTCTGATCGTAGACCGGCCGCCGGATGGGTTGCGAGGGATTCTGAAAAGTCACGAGCCGGTCCCGGCTGAACGCGGACCGCCCAGGCGTCCTCGCGGACACCGCAGACCGGGAAAGCAGCGCATCAGCCCGGTTCGCTTCCTGCGGAGAGGATTCTTCCTCCCCGGGATCCCGGACAGCCGGATCGGCCAGAAACAGGTCGTCTTCCTGAGGCTGTTGGATATATTTCGCCCCGGAAAATCCCTCGGAAAAAGGCTGGTCCTCCTCAGACCCGGGATGCAGGTCGCGTGCGACGGACTGTTTATCCGATAGCAGGTCTGCCTGCTCAGGCGGTTCCGCGCCGGCCTCGGGCGTCTCCACGATTTCGAAGGCAATCTGTCTTTCCGGTCTGACACGATCCATCGGGGGAAGAGGCCGGGACAAAAAATATCCCCGGTGGACGAAAACAGACAGCAGCATCAGATGCAGCAGCAGTGAGATGAGGATAGCCCGGATAAGCGGTCGTTCTCTCACCGTACCGACGCGGAAATCCAATCCATATACTCCTCTGATCCCCGGATGATCGGCAAGGCCACGATCTCCGGCACCTCATAGCCGTGCAGGTCGCGAATCCGATCGCACACGGCAGGGAAACGGGATTCCGTGGTTTTGATGACTATGAGAAGTTCATCGTCCTGCTGTACACGGTCCTCCCACCGGTAAATCGAACGGATACCCGGCAAGACATTCACACAGGCCGCCAGCTTTTCTTCCACCAGAGTCCGCGCAATCCTTTCCGCCTCATCGCCACCCGAAGCGGTCGAGAAAACCACGATGTGGGGAAAAGTACTCATATCGCCCGTCTTTTCTGACGTTTTTGCATCTCTGAAATTGACACGCAACAAGTTATTCGGATAATCAGTCTGTCGGTTTTCCCTTCAATGGGAAGTGAAACGGAATCCCGTTCAGCCCGTCCGAAAGGTTAACATCTTTTTATTTTACCATCCAAACAGTTTTCGGTTTCATGCATCCGGGAACGGAACCCGGTTTTTCAAGTACAAAAAATACGCTTTCATCCAAGGAGCCGTGATGCGGTCTTTTCGGATTCCCGTCCTTTTTTCTCTTATCCTTCACCTGTTCATCATCGGACTGCTTGGTTACGCCCTGCGTCCTTTCTCTCGTCCCTCCCCGGCACCGGAATCGCTGTACGTTTTCATTGCGGAACGGAGACAGTCTGTCACGCCCGACAGGGTTGCCTCCCAAAGAAAAATGGCCACCCAGGAAACCGGCAGGACAGACCGGATAAAAAATAGCGGAATTCCACCCGCGCCTGAATCACAGAAAAAGACGGAAGAATCCGTCCCGGATCCGGCCTGGACGGCATTTCTGGAACAGGGCGAGGCGCGTATGACTATCCTGCGAAAGCCGGTTGATAGCGAGAAGCCTCCCCGAAGTCCGGGTGCGTTTCCGGAGCCCACGATGGGGCCCGTCCGACTGAACGACCGCGTTTTTCCGGCGACAGATCCGGTGGGGGACGCGATCCGCAGGAGGAACACCGGATCACAGCCCCTCCTGATCGGGTTGACTCCCCCGGCAGAAGAAACCGAAGAAAATATCGTCCACCCAATCTCCCTGGATTTCATTCCGACCAGGACCCAGCTTTTGTGTCTGGCCGGTTTGTTTGAATCCGATTCCCTGTCGGATACGCAACTTTATCCGCTTCTCGGCATGGATGAAAACGTGACCTATGAAACCTACCTTCAAAACATCGCGGAACTGGTTCAGAAAGGACTCATCTCACGGACCCGGATTTCTCCCCGTCAGATTTTCTCCCTGTTCGGAGTTCCGATCGAAATGAACCCGAAGAACCGCCGGAACCCGGAATTCCTGTATAAACCCCGTATCGACAAGAAAACGCTGCTGATCTTTCTGGACGCCAGGCTGTACGGGACGCGTGAACAGCTTAGTCAAAATCCTTCCGACTCCATCCGGATCCGTGAACAGATCCGTGACCTGAAGGGAAAATTGATGCATCTCAGGACGGTTAATGACTGAGCCATCCGGAATCCAGATACCAGTGATACGTTTTCTCGACGGCCGCATGGAAATCGAATTCTTTCCTGAATCCCAGTTCCGCTTCCGCCCGTGACCCGTCAAACAGCCAGAACCGCTGATAGAATTCCTTGGTCTTGTCCCAGTTGAGTACTCCGGGTTTCCGGGTCACGATCGCGATGCCGTCCCGGATCAGACAAACCGCCGCAAAGAGCGTGAGCGGCACGTGAAACCGGATTCCTTTCTTTCCCATGATCGCGGAGATCACCTGCGTGAAGCTTTTCCAGGTCAGGTCCGGTTCGGTGACCATGTGATATAATTTTCCCTCTGCCGCAGAACTCTCTGCGGCCATGACCAGTCCCCGCACCAAATCCTCGACATAAATAAAACTCACATACCGTTCCTTCCACCCCAGGACGGGCTGGAGGCCGCGCCCGACCCAGCGGAAGGCCTCGAACACATCCGGATCGCGCGGACCGAATACGCCTGGGGAACGGATAATGGTGACCGGAATCCGGGATGCGTAGCTCCGGACCAGATTCTCGGCTTCGAGTTTGCTGTTGCCGTATCGCGTGAGCGGCCTAGGCGGAGTCTCCTCGGTGACAGGCCTTTCATCCCGTGCGGGACCCACGACGGCCTGCGACGAGACAAAAACAAACCGCCTCAGAGGAATTTTTTTTTCCTCGATGATTTCGAGTAATGCGCGTGTACCCGCCACATTGCCCTGATAAAAGGCTTCCCGGTTCAGGGCCTTCGTCGTACCCGCCAGATGAAAGAGCAGACCGATATCTTTCAGGGCCTCCGACAGAGATTCCCGATCTCCGAAATCTCCGTAAACGATCTCCGCATTCAGATCCGAGATCCAGCGCAGGTCGCTGGTTTTTCTGACCAGGCACCGCACCGCATACCGTTTTTGAAGAAGGAATTCCACCAGATGACTGCCGATAAAACCGCTGGCGCCGGTCACAAGGACTTTTTCCATTTCTGCATCACCGAAGGGAAAAGGATTGTCAGGTTTTCAGACGAACGGTATGAGTATACAAAAAAAGCGGCACAATCGCAAGGGTCTCATACTTTTCTTTTCAAGTTGACAGCAGGTCAACTGTCAAAGAAAAGAATCTTTTTGGCATCATTTTCCCCTGAAAATACAACTTTCTCACATAGGCAGAAAAATCTCGACTTGCCGGCCTTTCTCACCCGCCAGCATCCGCATCGCGCCTTCATGATCGAGGACGATTCCCGCCGTCGCAGCATACCGGACCATCCCGATGGAACCGGGATCGGCCTGCAGCGGATCCTCGAAGACTTTCGCTTCGGCCTCATCGAACTGAACATCATCGGAGATGCGGATACAGAGATACTCGCCCGCCCGGTTGCCTGCGACCTGCCGGGCCAGCTCCCCGGGAACGGCCTGGCCGCTTTCGGCTTGAATCAGGATGGTGCTCCCCCCCGAAGACGCTTCGTATGCATTGAACAGGACATTCCACAGGGCCTGATAAATCTCCCCCCGGTCGCCGACCAGAGCCACACCATCGGGAATGGTGACATGAAACTGCACCGTCCCGTTTGCCGCTTCCTGTACGTCTTCGATCGCAGCATCCAAGATATCCCTGATCTGCACGGGGCCACGCAGCGGTTGTTCGGGGATGGCCAGCGAAACAAAGTGTTTGAATTGATGACAGACGACCCTTATTTTCTCACGAAACTTGTCATCTGCTACGGATTCGAGTTCGTCCTCCAGGGTCTGCACGGCCTCCCGGGCGGCGTTGGCGAAGACTTCGCCGATTTTCCCCCGGTTCGAGAGGTGCGCGAGACTCTGAATCAATTTCCGGTAACGGACATTCTGGCGTTGAATATGTTTCATGGTCAGCTGATTCTCGACACGCGTCGAGATTTCAGCCAGATTGAAGGGTTTGGTGATATAGTCCACCGCGCCCATTTCGAAACCGCGTATCTTATCTTCGACATCGGCCTTGGCGGTGAGAAACATCACCGGGATGTTTTTCGTCTCTTCCTCGGCCTTGAGAAGTTCACAGACTTCATAACCGTCCGTGCCGGGCATCATGACATCCAGGAGGATCAGATCGGGATGATGCTGCATGGCGGCTTTGAATCCTTCAAATCCATCCTCGGCCGTAATCACACGGTATCCCTGTTTTTCGAGATAGTGTGTCAGAAGCCGGATATTGGCCGGCGTATCGTCCACGGTGAGGATGGTCATCGATTCAGGTTTCATGCGGATTTTTCCAGTGCTTCGAATTCTTTTATCAGGGTCTTCTTAACCTTCAGGATGGTATCCCAGTCGGAGGCATGGCCCGCATTCTCGATTTCGGCTCCGATTTTGGAAAAATGCGGGAAACCGTAAGAACCGCCCGTGCCTTTGAGGGAATGACCGAACCGGGTCACCTCCGGGAGGTTCCGTTCTTCGATATCCGTTTCGAATTTCTTCAGCCGTTCACCCAGATCGGAAATGAAGAATTCGACCAGTTCCGCCATCATCGAATCTTCTTCTTCCGGGGGCGGCCCGGAGGGTTCGGCGGCCGCTGAATCCGCTTTCGGGGCGGTCTCCAACGCCTCAACCGGTTCGACCTTGATATATTTCTGCAGCATTGCGGACAGTGCTTCCCTGTTGACGGGTTTTGAGAGATAATCCGTACACCCGGCGTTCAGGGTTTTTTTCCGGTGTTCCTTCATGGCATGGGCCGTCAATGCGATCACGGGGAGTTCTTCAAACTTTTCCTGTTTCCGGATCTCCCGCGTGGCCGTAAAACCGTCCATGATGGGCATTTCCATATCCATCAGCACGATGTCATAGGTTTTCTTTTCGAGCTGATCGAGTACTTCCTTTCCGGTCTTGGCGACATCGACGGAATATCCCAACCGCGTGAGCATGTGTGTCATGAGTTTTTGACCCGAAGGATCGTCTTCGGCAAGCAGGATCATACCCTTGAATTGTTCGACAGCCGGTTTTTTTCGTGTTTCCGTAACCTGGCGTTTACTGACCAGCCGGTTCAGCTGATTCAGCAGGGTCTCCGGGGTTTCCTGGGTTTTCTGGAGCAACAATTCATAATGCTGGCTGAGGCGGTTCCGGTCCTCGGACGTCAGCTGCTTGCCGGTGTAGATCACGACCGGAATATCTTTCAGGCGGTCGGATGTTTTCAATTTGGCCAGCACATCGAATCCGTCCACTCCGGGCATGAGCAGATCCAGTATCACGAGCACGACATTTTGCGATCGTTCCAGATAATCGATTGCGGGACGCCCGTTGTCGAAAGTCTTCACCCGGACGCCTTCACGCGCGAGCAGCCGTTCAAACAGGACAAGCACCGTCTTGTCGTCGTCCACCACGAGCACTTCCTTGTCTTTCCCCTTCGGAATGCCGACCGAACGGTGCAATGTCTCGATAATCGCCTTTTCTTTCGCCGGTTTCTCGACATACTCGACCGCGCCCAGACTGAATGCCTTCTTCTGATTCGAGAGAACGGAACAGACGATGACCGGGATATTTCGGGTCAGAGAGCCGGATTTCAGCTGTCGCAATACCTCCCAGCCATCCATTTTCCCCGGAAGGAGGATTTCGAGTATGATCGCGCGGGGACGATAGAATTTCGCCTTGATCAGACCGTCTTCACCGCTGGTCGCCGTCTCCACCAAATATCCGTCACGTTCGAGATACGTGCTCAGCAGCGCCGTGGTAGAGGGATTATCTTCGATGATCAAAACCGTCGGGGCTTTCTCTTTACCGTCCACCATGGTTTTCGACTGTTTGGGAAGACTCAGAACGGCGGACTCGGGTGAGTGTACCGTCTCGACCGGAGGCTGGGGATGCTCTTCCTGAATCTGACGGGTCGTGATCTTTTGATCGAAAACCTTGACGGGTACGGAGAAATAGAAAGAACTCCCCTCCCCGACTTCGGACTCGAACCAGATCCGGCCGTCGAGAAGCTCTGCCATCTGTTTGCACAGGGTGAGTCCCAGTCCGGTCCCCCCGAACCGCCTGGTGATCGATGCATCGGCCTGTGTGAACGATTCGAAGATCGCGGCAAATTTTTCCTCCGGTATTCCAACACCGGTGTCTCTCACACAGACCGTCAGTTGTCCTTCTTTGGACTTTTCAGCTTCGACGGAGACTTCCAGGGTCACCGAACCCTCTTCGGTGAATTTGATGGCATTACCCAGCAGATTCACCATGATCTGACGGATCTTGGTACGGTCGCTTTCGATAAATGGCAAATTCTGTGGTTGCATCACCAGATCGAACTTCAGCCCCTTGTCCAGAACACGTGGACGTTGGAGCTGCGTCACATTCTGAACGAGTTCATCCAGATCAAACTCGATTATCTCCATTTCCATGCGACCGGTCTCGACTTTGGCCAGATCGAGAATCTGATTGATAATATGAAGAAGTTCTTCCCCGTTCATCTTGATTGTCCGGACGAAATCGGCCAGTTCATCGGGTAAATTTTCCTGGAGAAGGAGATCGGAGAAACCGATGATGCTGTTCATCGGCGTCCGGATTTCATGACTCATATTCGCCAGGAATTCACTCTTGGCCCGGCTGGCCGCCTCGGCCATCTCGACATTCTTTTTCTCACTCTCATAAAGCCGCGCATTTTCAAAGGCCATGGCGATTTGATCGGCGAGTGTTTTCATCATCGCCGCATCATTTTCATCGAACGCGTTGTTTTTCTCGTTGGCCAGATGAAGCACGCCCAGGAGGTTGTCTCCTTTCTTTATGGGTACGGCGATCTCGGCCTGACCCTTCGGAATAAGCGATTTGAATTCGGTTTGATCTTCGATATCCCGGACTGTGGCCACCTCACGGGAAGAGATCGCCTTGCCGACCAGGCCTTGCTCGAGAGGCAGACGGAAATCCTTTGGAACATGCTGGGTATAAGGACCTGCCTGCTGTTGGAGGAAAAGCTCCTTTTTCCCCTCATCGAACAACATCAGAATCACCTGTGAATCTTCATACTCCGCACTGGTGGCATCGACGAGCAACCGGCTGAGCTCATTGACATCCAGGGTGGAGGCGACTTTCTTGGAAATTTCGTTGATGAGAGAAAGCTGTCGTGTCCGCCGTCTCTCCTGCTGCATGAGACGGGCATTCTCGATTGCGACGCCCGCCTGTCCCGCCAGGATGGTTAGGATTCGGAGATGAGCGTCAGTGAACTGGTGCAGCCCCTTCTTGAGAAGGACGATGACTCCGAGCGTCTTGTCCTCATATTGCATCGGTACAGCCAGCATGGACTCATCGGGCGGTTTAACACCTTCTGGATAACTGGCTTTCGGATGTTTTGAGACATTGCTGATCATCTCGGGCTTGCCTTTGGCATAGACCAGTCCGGTGATCGTCTCGCCGACCTTCAGCTTGAGTTCATCAATCGATTCTTTTTCGGACTCCTGATTCATCCGGCGACCGTAATACACGGGTACCAGAAACCGCCCGCCGTCATCGATCCGGTAAATCCGGCATTCATCATAATCGATAAGCCGTTTGACGCCCACGGCCACGGCTTCGGCGACGTCTTCCGGCATCAGGGACCGGTTCAGCTTGTCGGATACTTCATTGATCGTCTCGATTGTTTCGAGCGCCTTCCGTAATTCCTTGTTGGCTTCTTCCAGTTCCTGGTTGCGCTGTACCGCATTTTCGAACGTCGAAAAAAGGAGATCCAGAATCTGCATCCGGTCGGACGTGATAAAATGCTTCTGTCCGGCGAAGAAAATCTCGATTCCCATCTCGGTGATGGCGTTGCGGCGCAGTTCCTGATTGGCAAGGATATACTGAATCCTGGAAATGAGAAATTGTTCGCTGTAGGGTTTCGTGACAAAATTATCCGCACCCGAGAGGAGTCCGCGAATCACGTCGCGCGGGTCAACCAGCTGCGTCAGCAGGATGACGGGAACGTATTTCAAAGCCTCATCGGAACGGATATGGCGGCATAATTCATATCCGTCCATTTCCGGCATCAGGATATCGCTGATCACGATCGTGGGCTTTTTCTCGTGCATCCGCTTGAGCGCATCCTTCCCATCCTTGGCGACGATCACCGCATAGTCGTGCTGCATCAGGATGTGCTTCAAATGGAGCGCCTGTGTCGGGCTGTCCTCGACGATCAGTATTTCAACGTGGATGTTCCAGTTTCTTCGATCCTGGTTTAACACCGCAATTTCCCCTGTTTCTTTGAATAATAAATCCCTTCGATCCAAAATAAAATCGATCCGGAGGGATATGCCTAAATAATTGGTCTCAATGTCATCATCTTATCTTCCGTCTGTCCGTCCCTGTCGATGGACTCCCCGTCATTCCGATGGAGGGAAATAATTTCCCGCCATCATAATACGGCTTATGCATCCACGGTCTTGGAACTCACGACAAGATCAATCAATTTCTCCGCAATTTGCGCAGAAGGCAAAACAGCCGATGCGCCGCCCAGCTTGATCGCCTCACCCGGCATGCCGTGAACCACAGACGTCTCCTTATCCTGGGCGATGGTAAATGCCCCCAGATCATGTAACTTCTTGAGTTCTGCGGCGCCGTCCTTACCCATGCCCGTCAGCAGAACTGCGATGACCTTCTTCCCGAACCGGTTGACAACGGAATTGAATAAGTGCGACACCGAGGGACAGAGTCCCTGTCCCGAGTGATCTTCGGTCAGCACAACTTTCATGTGCGGATCGATGGCGATCTGGAATTTGTCCGGCGCGAGATAGGCATAACCGGGAAGCAGCTTCTCCCCGTTCTCCGGAATCCGAACCCTGAAACCGGTAGTCCGCCCGAGCCATTCACACAGCCCCGCCAGAAAACCCGACGCGATATGCTGGACAATGACCACGGGTAAGGGAAAATCCTTGGGTAATCCGGCGAGCAGGGTCTGAAGAACGAGCGGACCGCCTGTTGAAGATCCCACGGCAATAAGTCGATGATCGCTTTTTGCCGTATGAGCAGAGGATGCCGGCGTTTCGGGGAATGCGGATTTGATTTTAGTTTCCCGGACCTTGTGCCGATCCTGAGACCATCGTCTTACGACCTTGACCCCGGACATCAGTTTGACGGTATTCAGCAGTTCTCCCACGGATGAATCCGAATCGGGATGTCCCGGGCCGCGGGGCTTCTCCAGGGCGGCGACCGCACCCGCCTCCATGGTCCGGAAGGTCTTCTCGACTTCCTCCGGATTCCAGCTCGCGCTGCAAATCACGATGGGGACGGGACTGGTTTCCATGATCCTGCGCGTGGCCTGATATCCGTCCATCTTGGGCATGTGTATATCCATCGTGACGACATCGGGATTGGTGTCTTTCACCATCTTCACGGCCTCTTCTCCGTCGCTGGCCGTACCCACAACCTCGATGTCCGGATCGGAATCGAGAATATACTTCAAATATCCCCGAACAACCGGAGAATCCTCGGTGATCAGCACCTTAATCATCAATCGGACTCCTTTAAATCAGATCAGTTTTTTTATGACATCCAAAAGATTGCTCTGATCGAAACTGCGTTTCACGATATACGCATTCGCACCCACATCGATCCCGCGTTCACGATCTTCGCGTGATTCGAGGGCCGTGACAAGGACGACGGGGAGTTCCGCCGTGTTCTTATCTGCACGAATCCGGCTCACCAGGTCGAATCCATTCATGCGCGGCATCTCGATATCCGACACGACCAGATCAAATTCCTCGGTCTTCAGTGCCGAAAGCGCATCCATGCCGTCGACGCTTGTTTTTACCTGGTATCCGGCGGTTTCAAGGATATTTTTCAACAACGTCCGTGATGTGATGGAATCTTCGGCAATCAATATGCGTTTCTTCGTCAATGCTTCTTCCTCCATTTTGGCCAGACCGGCAGAAAACGTTTTGATTTTGGATGCGGATTTGAGCAGATCGGAGATATTGAGGATGGCCACGACCTTTCCGGTACCCAGGATTGTCACCCCTGCGATGTTGCGGACCCTGATGAGTTGTTTTCCCAGATTCTTGACAAGCACTTCCTGTTCGTTCAGCACCCGGTCGACACTGAATGCCAGACGTTGATCCCCGGAGACAAGAATAAGTGCCCGCATGTATGTCTCCTGCTCATCGGCCGTTTTCTTCTCGGGAAGTTCCAGGACATCCTGCAAACGCACGAGGCCGAGGACGCGGTCTTCGACCACCAGGCTGTCCCGTTTCTCAATCCGCTTGATGTCGCTTTTCTTAAACCGAATCACCCGTTCGACACTGCCGGTCGGT
Source organism: bacterium (assembly GCA_011046415.1). GTDB lineage: Bacteria > Zhuqueibacterota > QNDG01 > QNDG01 > JABMRT01 > DSAP01. The sequence continues at coordinate 22,689 of DSAP01000021.1, forward strand.
ATGGCATAGAGCTGATCCTGTACACCGACAAGAATGCCCCTGAATTTGGCCAGGGTCACGGGCAAGGTGATTCGAAATGTGGTACCTTCTTTAACTTTCGTCTCGATTGAAATCGTACCGCCTAATTTCTCGACCTTCTCACGGACGATGGAAAGACCGAGTCCGCGCCCGGAAAGATCCGTGATGATGGGGCTGGTCGAGACTTCGGACTGGAAGATCAGCATCAACGATTCCGGCTCATCCAGCGCATCTGCTTTTGAACGTGAAATGATTCCTTTTTTTACCGCCACCTCGCGGACCTTTGCGGCATCGATGCCTCTCCCGTCGTCTGAAATGAGGATCTCGACTTCTTTGCCGCTCAATTGCGAAATCAGGATGCTGATGGTCCCGCCGCGGGGTTTTTTGCTTTTGATCCGCTCATCGGGTTTTTCAAGGCCGTGATCGATGCAATTCCTGAGAAGATGAATAAACGGATCTTTAAGTTCTTCGAGTATGCGGCGGTCGATCTCGATGGTGCTTCCCTTGACGATGAGTTCGACGTCCTTGCCCTGGTCCCGGGAGAGATCACGAACCACCTTGGGCATGATCCGCAGCAGCGTGGAAAAGGGAAGCATCAGAATCTTCTTCATGTCCTCAAGCATGTTGTCGAGCATGGTTCCTAGGTTGCGGGCGTTTGCCTCGGTCATGCCGGTGAGGTTGAGCAGTTGCTCCTCGATTTCTTTAATCGACGCCAGATTGGAGGTGACGAACTCGAGAGATCGTGAGATCATTTCCTTGTCCGGTCCGTTTTCCCTTCCTTTTCGCTCGGCGATTCGGAATTCCTCCCGGAGTTCGATCTCTTTCTTCTCCCAATTCTTACGCCGGAGGAGAAAGTGCGAGGTCAGATTTCTCAAATCGACACCCTGCTGAACGGCGGTGAGCTTGGCCCCGAGCATTTCTTCAGCCTGAAGCAGTAGGGAATCAAGCTTGGATGTCGATATCCGGATGGTATCGGAGACCAGCGATTTGTCGACCTCGAACGCAGCCGGTTGCGGGGGGGGCGTTTCCTGTACCTTCGTTTCGTTGGGAATGGATGTGGGTTGCGGTTCGCTCTCAGGTTCTCCCCGGGTCTCCTGCGGGGGCGGGGTAGTCGATTTTGGAGGGGCGACCGGTTCGGAAGAGTGCTGCTTTTTATCGCCTTTACGGGCCTTTTCCTCGATGGGGCTCAGTTTTCGCATGATTTCGGAGATATCTGTTTTCTGAGGCGAATCGATGATCTCTCCGATGATATCGACGGATTGATGCAGCACATCAAATATTTCCGGCATCAGATCGATCTTTTGATGCTTCAAGGCCGAGAATATGGTTTCCAGAGTCTGACAGACCGTTTCCACATCCATCAGATTAACGGCGCGGGCTGCCCCTTTCAGGCTGTGCGCTTCACGGTAGACAACTTCCACAATGCCGGCCTGATCTTCGGTTTTCCGGGTCTTTTCGAGTTCCAGCAATCCCGAAGAGATCGCCTTCAAATGTTCTTCGGCCTCGATCTTGAACATCGACAAGAGTTCTTTAAAGAAAGCCTCTTCATTGGTGACCATTTATTCTCCTGACGTCAATCGGAATCACCGAATTCCTTAAACCATCTGGAATAAAACCATGCATCTGCCTGACAAGTCGCTTCAAATACACCGGAAATCGATGTCATGTAATGCCCCCGGGGCCGGGTTCATCATCATGATGCGTTATGGATTCCTGCCTTCCCGGAAACATGGTATAATATAGATCGCCCCGATTCTGACTCTCCACCATTCATCCACTATCTAATAAAATGTTATTTCCTGTACTGAACCATATGGCTGCTGAGTTCTTCGACAACACGAATAAGATCGGTTTTATCCACTTCGACCTTGCCTTCTTCATTGATGGAGGCAAGGACCTCTCCGAGCAGGACCACCGAACGGTCAAAATAATCAAATATCTTGGAGGGCAGCAGCATTTTCTGCCGCATGAGGATACCGAAATTACTCTCAAGCGACTGGCAAATGGGTTCGACATCCGACAACCCGATGGTCCTTGCGGCACCTTTGAGGCTGTGTGCCGATCGGTGGACCACTTCGCCGATTTCGATCTGTTTGTCGGTATCCATGTGCTGGCGTAAATCCTGCACGCCCGATTTCATGGTTTGAATGTGTTCTTCACATTCACCCTTAAAAATCGTCAGCAATTCCTTAAAGAAATCAGCATCCATCATTTACAACTCCATTCCGGGATCAAACCCGATACTGCTCAACCAGATGTTTGAGATTTTGACCCAGTTCATGCAGATCATGTGCGGCCGATTCGACCTGTTTGGTCGCGGTCACGTTCTGCGTACTGGCCTGTTTGATACTTTCCATAGCCGAAACGACCTGGTCCATGCCCACGAGTTGTTCCTGGCTGGATACTGCGATCTGTGTCGTGGCCTGTGCAGCTTCGGTCACACTGTTCGCCAGTCGCTGAATCGAATCACTGGCATTGGACGACATTTGTACACCCGAATCGACGGCCTTGCTTCCCTGTTCCGTCACCATGACCGCTCCGCCTGTGGCTTTCTGAATATCGTCGAGAATACTCCGTACACGCACCGTGGCCTGTCGGGATTGTTCAGCCAGACTTTTGACCTCCATGGCCACTACGGCAAACCCTTTCCCCTGCTCTCCCGCCTTGGCCGCTTCGATGGAAGCATTGACCGCAAGCAAATTCGACTGTTCGGCCACATCCTCGACGGTCGCGATGATGCCTCCGATCGCCTGACCGTGTTCGCTCAATTTCATGATGCTTTCTGCGATAGAGACCATTTGTGATTCGATTCGCTGCATCCCTTCGACCATGACGCTGACTGCCTTTTCACCGTTTTGTGAAATCTGTACGGCTTTCTGGGCGCTTTCCGACACAAATTTGGCCTTTCGGCTCGAATCGAGAGCAGTCTGCCTGACTTCTTCGACCGTGGTACTGGTCTCGTTTGCCGCGGTCGCGGTCTCTGTCGCACCCGAAGCTATCTGGGTGACAGAAGCGGATATTTCGCTCGAAGCCGCCGCGAGTGAATTGGCCGCCTCTTTGATCTGAACGGTCAGCACCCTCAGATTCGAAATCATTTTGCCCATTTTCTGAGTGAGAAAACCGATCTCATCGCCGGAGGTCGTTTCCGCAATCTGTACGGTCATATCGCCCTCCGCCACCTGTTCCGAGATCTCGATAAGCTGTCGCAACGGCCCGGTAATATTAGACAAGATAAAGAATGCCATTCCAAATATCAGGGGTATTATGATCAGGACGGAAGAAAATATCGCAACTTTGCTCTTGCGGTTTTGCGATTGCGCCATTTCGAGCGTCGTCTGCATCGATTCCATGTGATTGTGATTGATCAGACGTAAATGTTCCTGGATGTTGCCGTATTGATTCTGCATGCTTTCGAGGACATCGGATACTTCTTCACGACTCCGCCCCCGAATCTGCTCCTGGGTGACACGCTTGGCCAGGGTAAAGTACTCCTCGATCATTTCCGAAAGGCCTGCCAGATGCGCCGCCGCACGGTCACTCTGACCTTGAATCCGGACCTGTAAATTCTGATAAATCGCCTCCGCTTCGCGGACCCGCTCTGTTCTTCTAAGAATCAGCGCACTTTCGAGCGCCCCCTGAATTGCAGCCAGGTCTTCCAGGATTCCATGGCTGGTTTCCCAGGCGGGAAGGGCGTTATCCGCCATCTCGTTGAGAATCGATTCGTTTTTGCCGATGACTCCGCCGATGAAGATCATGGCGAGGCATGCCAGGATAACGACCAGAAGCGGTATGGAAAGAATTTTGTATCTTAATTTGATTCGGCTTAACATAATCCACCCCTTATAAAATGTGTGAATGTATCCGGTTAAACATCGATCTCCTCATCGACAATGAGTTGAGGATCCGAAAGAATCTTTTGAATATCGATAATAACCAACGGTTCCTTGGTAACCCCTTTCAGATAATCAGACCTTATCCCCTTCATGGTCGACAGAGGCGGTTGAATGGAAGCCGATGGAATCTGACGGATGCCCAGGATGACATCGGCTAGAATTCCGACTTTCATCTGTCCGTTTTCCACAACTATGACCCGGTTCAGGTTGGACAAACCCTGAACCGGCAAATCGCAAAAACTGCGGATATCAATCAACGATAAGATGGTTCCCCGCAGATTCATAATACCCACCACGAAGTCCGGTGTGCAAGGCAGATGGGTGAAATCCGCCATGGAAAACACCTCATTGACATACCGGGATTCCATGGCGTATTTTTCATAGGAGAGGAGAAACTCCAGAACTTCGACATGGCTGTCATCGGTTTTTTTCTCGATAACCGGCAGGGCCAGTTCTTTGGCCCTTTCGGTGAGGATGCGGCGTTTCTGAGTCGCATTCAGGGTTTTCTTGATGAAGTTTCCGGGTTTATCCCCGTTTTTCCTGGTCATGCCGTTGCCTCCCGTTTCGTCACGATATGAATCATTTCACGCAAATGCCCTGCGGTCATGCCGTCCGATCGCGGGAGGATGTCTTCAGGGCGGTACTGAGAGAGGAGCTGAAGGGCATTGTCGAAATATTTGACGGATTCTCCATTTTTTCCGTTTTGAAGCGCAATATTCCCCATCATAAAATAGGCCATAATAAAGTCGGATTCCAGATAAAGAACACGTTTCAGTGCCGTCGTCGCGTCCTCGGTCTTCCCCATTTCAAAAAGAATCACGGCATGCAAATGATGGTTTTCTGCATCCAGTTTGTCGATCTTGAGGGCCTGTTCACAAAATAAAAGGGCCTCTTCCAACCGTCCCTGATTGGCCATGATCTTTGCGGACAGGATGATTGCCGCCACGTTTTTTGGATCGTCCTTAAGCTTATCTGTAAGTCTATTCAAGGCCTCGGCATAACGCCCCTGTTCGTAAAATGTAGTCGCCTCTTCGATCCAATCCGTCGCGGCTTCTTCGGCTTCCCCGGCGAATTTATTCGTCACAGGGACGGAAGGCGGTGATTCCGGAGAAAAAAGCGCCTCCTCGACAGTTGCGGGTAAGGCCTTCCTGATTTCTGTATCCTTCTCCTCTTCGTCGAATTGCAGATATGAAAATGCGGAAAAAAGCGGGTTGACCGTCACCTTTTCCGAACGTTTCCGGTACAAAATGGCACCGGGATAATTCTCGTTCAGGAAGAAATCGGAAAAGATCGGTGATGTTTCACTCGAGGCCACCACAAGCCGGGCATCATCCAACAGGCAATGATGAAAACGCTCCACGCAATTTCGAACCTGTTTGGGACTGAAATACATGAGTACATTCCTGCAGAAAATCAGGTCCATCGCATTGGTTTCATTGTAAAGCGACGGAAAGACATCCTCCACGAGATTGAGATATTGAAACAACACCTTCCGCCTGATTCGCGGGATGATTTCATAAAAACCTTCGGGTGTTGTCTTGAAATATTGTTCTTTCAGCCAGTAGGGCGAGCCTCGGAATGACCATTCCCGATACAACCCCTCCGAAGCCCGCTTCAGGAAGATCGGATTGATATCCGTCGCAAGGATTTTGATATTCCAGGTGTCGATCTCCGGAATGAGTCTTTCAAGTAAAATCGCGATTGAATAGGCCTCTTCTCCCGTGCAGGATCCGGCGCTCCAGATGCGAATCCGTCTCTCGTTATGATACCGTTCCCGTATCAGGGCCGGAAAAATTTGTTTCTCCAGGACCTCGAACACCTTCGGTTCTCTGAAGAAATAAGTTTCTCCGACCGTCAGATGACTCGCCAGCACTTCAATCTGATTCTTTTTAAGCGGCCTGGACAATAACCAGTGAATGCATTCCTCGATATCCTCGAATCCGAATTCTTTGGCGGCTGTCCGGACGCCGCGGAGCAGATCGAGGCGTCTTCCCTTCTGAAAATGGAGACCCATCTGAACTGAGACAAATTCACTCAGCTGGTCAAGAAGCGCATTCGAAATACGTTTTTGCATATCCGCCCTGGTTTTACCGGTTCAGAAGAAAAAACGTTCAGGAATCACCGGAACCGCTTTTTTTCAGTGAAGCGTCGAGACGCTCCTCCTCCTCCAATGAGAGGAGTTTGTCCAGATCCTGAATATAATACATGTCTTGATCGGTCTTGATGACGCCTTCGATAAACTCCATGTTTGGAAGTATATCGGCCCTATTGACTATCTGGGTCTGCTGACTCTCGATGATATCCCTGACTTCATCCACAAGAATCGCAATAACACGCCTGGCCGTTTTTGCGATGATGAAATGGTCTTCAATCTCAATGGGACGCGGTGGAAAATCAAATCGTTTTCTAAGGTTGACCACAGGAATGACCTCACCCTGTACGTTCAGGATGCCCTCCACGATATCGGGCGCATTGGGAAGGGGTTTCACCGACACGGCCCTGGCGATCCGCAACACCGATTCGAGAGGGATGACAAAATCGTGTTCATCAAGAACAAAAAGGATGAAATTCTGTATATTATCCATATTCTGTGCACACCTCCACCCTATAACCATTGGATGTGTCGGAATGACGACGTCACTTCAACCAATCAAATCCTTGATCACCTGAATGACCTGGCGAATATCGAACGGCTTGGTGATGTATGCTTCGGCACGCGCCTCCTGAGCCAGTTCGATTTCCTTGTCGGCATCTTTCGCCGTGAGAAACACAATCGGGACTTCACTGAGCGGTTTGTAGAATTTGATCAGCCTCGCCGCAGTCAATCCGTCCATTCTTGGCATGACGACGTCGAGAACGATGAGTGCCGGTTCCTCTTTCTTGGCCATCTCGACACCTTCGAGTCCGTCCTCGGCCTGAAGGGTGATGAAGCCTTCCCGTTCGAGGAATTTGGACAGCAATCGACGGATACCGGGATCATCGTCGACGATCAGGATTTTTGCGGACAACGCACAACCCTCCCCTTAAAACACCGATCGTTTCATTCTGTAGCTGCAACCTTTCAAAACGGAATTTTGCGTCTCTGTTTCGAATTGATCACTTGCTTAAGCAAATCATTGCATCGACCGATTCAATTTTTGGCAAAACCTGTGCCAGCAACAGTCATTACAGAAAAAATCCGGATTTGGAAACTTTAAACAAGGAAAAAACGAAATCTGGCGAATGATGAAATAAACTTGCCACACGACATAATCGTGTGGTACGGGGATCTTCCACCCCGGCGACACTATCCTGGAGAACGGCTCGAAACGCATGCGGGCGGTTTATTGCCGTCTTTCTAATGCAGTCCGCACAGCCCCGACGCACAGGAAGGCCGCTGCAAACTGCAGCGGCCTTCCTCGCATCCGCCGGCTGCTCCGGACGCGGTTTGTCTGACTGAAAATGCCGAGTATTGCTTCTTCAAATTCAGGCTCCCGCAGGCGCAACGGGGCGATTCCTCCCGGTTTTTGAGCAGGATGTCATTTCTCTCGCCGCAATCCTGACAAAGGTATTCAAAAACTGGCATAATGGATTCCTCCCTATCTCAGACCGGATGCAAACAGCGTCCCGATTACCGCCCCGAAAACCATGCTTGCATAGGGATTGCGAACGATCGGACAAACACCCGTCCGACATCCCACAAAATGATGATACAGGAACCCCAGGGCGGCGCCCGCAAGGATTCCGATCGAAAGACGAAGCCACATCGGACAAGGACCTTTCACTGGGAAACGCCGTCGAGCTTCTTGGCGATGATGCTCTTCGGTACCGCTCCGATGATCTGATCGACCGGCTTCCCGTCCTTGAAAATGAGGAGGGTAGGTATGCTGATCACGCCATACTCGCCGGCCAAAGCCGTATTCTCTTCGGTATTGACTTTGCCGATCTTGATCTTGCCTTCGTACTCCCCGGCCAGTTCGTCCACGATCGGACCCACCATGCGACACGGACCGCACCAGGTGGCCCAAAAATCGACGAGTACGGGCAGATCCGAATCGATCACTTCACTCTTGAAATTATCCGCATTCAGTTCAATCGCTTTTCCCATTTTCTGACTCCTTTTGGTTGATGGAATTACTTAGCACGTCCAGCATTTTACTCACCGTATCGTCGGAAAGCCTGTAACAGACCTGATTGCCTTCACGCCTCGCACGGACGATGCCCAGATGGCGAAGGAGGGAGAGGTGCTGGGAGATGTTCGACTGGGACACGCCGAGGACTTCTTCCAGAGCCTTCACGCACGGCTGTTCTTCTTTGATCAGGGCGACGATATTGAGCCGCGTCGGATGCGCGAGCGCCTTCAACAGCTGGGCGCAGTGCGTGTAATCGATCCGGACCATGACCTCATCCCCCGGATTCTTCAACGTTTTCGAGATAGTTTAATGCAGACTGTACGGCGATGGTTCCGTCGGAAACGGCGGTGGTGATCTGACGCACCGATTTTTCCCGAACATCGCCCGCCGCGTAGACGCCGGGCACCGAGGTCTGCATTGTCTCATCCGTCACCACGTATCCCCACGCATTCAGCGAGACATGTTCCTTCAGAAATGCCGTATTGGGGTTCAGGCCGATCCAGACGAAAACACCGTCGGCAGGCAGTTCTTGCCGGTTTTCCGACGCCCGATCTGCGATCACGACGGAACGAACCGTCTTTTCGCCTTTAATTTCGAGGATTCGATGGTTGAGATAGAATGAAAATTTCGGATTTGCACGTGCCCGGTCCTGCAGGATCGGTTCGGCATTTAAACGGTCTGTGAACTCGACGAGTTTGATGGAGTTCACGAACCGGGTCAGGTAAAGGCTCTCTTGAATACCGGAACTCCCGCCTCCGACCACGACGATGTCTTTGTTCTGAAAAAACGGGCCGTCACATGTGGCACAATAGGAGACGCCGCGTCCCCTGAATTCATCTTCACCCGGAATGTCGAGGCGTTTGGGATCGGTCCCCGTGGCCAGCAGCAATGTCCGTGCTTCATAGACCTGATCGGGCGTGATGACTTTCTTGGGGTTCGAAGTCAGATCCAGCCTCTCAACCTGTCCGTTCAAAATGTCGAGGCCGAATCGCAGGGCCTGTTTCTCCATGCGCTTCATGAGATCAGGACCTGCGATGCCTTCATCGAATCCCGGATAGTTTTCGACCCATTCTGTCGAAGCCACTTCTCCACCGGGCATCAGCCTCTCGAGCAGGGCTGTTTTCAATTTCGCACGTCCCGCATATATTCCGGCCGTCAAACCCGCCGGCCCGCCTCCGATGATCAACAGATCTAGAACGGACATTAACTCACCTCATATTAAACTATCAGACTATTCTAATAATTGAATATAAAAAATGAAAAGGAGGATGTCAATATTTTTTTCAGGAACGGGATGCCGCGGGTTTCGAGAAAAACCGATCGGGGTCATTTGCATATTTCATGGCTGTGGCCCGGTCGATTTTTCCGGTTCTCAGCAACTGAAACAGATGGTCATCCAGGGGAATCATGCCTTCGGAAGTCGCGGACTGCATGGTCGACAGTATCTGATGTATTTTGCGTTCACGAATCATGTTCCGGATGGCCGAATTCGCGATCAGCACCTCCATGGCCGCGACGCGACCGTCACCGCCGGTCGTGGGCAGTAACCGCTGCGAGATGACGCCGATCAGCGAGCTCGATATCTGGGCAAGCACCTGTCCCTGCTGTGTGGATGGAAAAACGTCGATAATCCGGTTGATGGTATCCGGCGCATTGCGTGTATGAAGCGTCGAGAGCACGAGGTGTCCTGTCTCTGCCGCGGTGAGCGCCAGGGAGATCGTCTCCAGATCACGCATTTCTCCCACGAGGATGATATCCGGATCTTCGCGCAACGCGCTGCGGAGCGCGGCGGAAAAGGAATGGGTGTGGTGTCCCAGTTCACGCTGCTGGATCAGGCAATTCTTTTTCTTGTGTTTGTATTCGATCGGGTCTTCGATCGTGATGATGTGCGACTGTCTTTCCTCATTCATGAGATCGATCATGGCCGCCAGCGTCGTGGATTTGCCGTGGCCTGTCGGTCCGGTGACCAGGACGAGACCTTCGTGTCTGCGGGCCAGATTGATGACGCCCTGAGGCATCATGAGTTCTTTCAGCGAACGGATCTGTTCCGGGATCGCGCGAAACGCGATGCCGTAACCACCGAGCTTGTTGAACACGTTGGTTCGAAAATGAGCCACCCCTTCGACCGCATATCCGAAGTCCAGTTCCAGGTCTTTCTGGAAACGTTCCATCTGATAATCATCCAGGATCTGGACGAGGACGTCTTCGAGATCCTGTTTGCTCAGCACCTTGCCTTTGATTTGCTGGAGTTTGCCGTCGATACGGACGATGGGCGGATATCCCTCGCTCAGATGGATGTCCGAGGCATTGCCCTTGAAAGACTGGGTCAGCAGATTATTGATCTGGTCTCGTGTGATCATGGCGCCTCATGTCGCAATGATGGTTGGAGTGATGAAAATCAGCAGATTGGTCTCACGGTCTTCATAGCGTTCATGCTGAAAGAGCGGTCCGATCAGCGGAATACTGCCGAGCAGCCACAGCTTCTTTACAGTCCGGACCCGCTGGGTCTTGATGAGGCCGCCGACCACGAGGGTCGCGCCGTCCTGGACGGTGACGATGCTGTTAACCGAACGCTTCGCCGTGATCGGAGCGCGGGATTGACCCATCTCGACCCATCCCGTGATCTCCTCGATGACGGGATTGATGAACATGATGATCTCGCCGTTGCGGCTGATATGGGGGCTCACATTGAGCTGGATGTTGACTTCCTTGTACTGGAAGGTTACCATGTCTCCGGTGCCGCCTGCACCCCGCTGAATCTGCGGGATCGGCACGGTGGTCCCGACGCTGATCGACGCCTCCTCATTGTCCATGGCCAGCAGGCTGGGATTCGAGATAAGCTTCGAATCTGTTTTCTCACGCAAAAAGTCAATAACGGCCGAGTACTGGCCCTGGGTGATCTGCCCCAGACTGATGGTGCTGTGGACGTCGAGCGGCTGCGCCGTCTGACCACTACTGGCGATCGAGAGCGTCTGCTCTTTGACGCCCCCGGGTCTTGAGAGCTGTTGCATCAGCGAGAGAGACCTCTCCCAGTCGATGCCGAGATTCCGGGAGTATTCCGGCGACATCTCGACCAGTTTGGAGCGGATCAGGATCTGCGCGGGCGCCCGGTCGAGTTCGTGGATGACCTGGTCGATCTCTTCGATCTTGTCGAAGGTGTCCGTCACGATGAGTATGCTGGCCCGTCGGATGCCCTGTACGGCGACCTGGTTATATTCTCGACGGAACTTTCCGGCCTGATCGAAATTAAGGAACTCGGGATGGAACACCTGTACCATCGTATCGTTGGAGGCGATTTTACCGATGACATTCTTCAGGTTCTGGGCATCCGCATATTTCAGACGGTAGATACGCGTGACCATGCCGCCCTTGAAAACCGCACGCACGGGCTTGACCGTGATGATATCGTCTTCGACCGAATACATGCAGTTGTTCAAATGGATGATGTTGTCGAGCGCCCGCCTGAGTGTGATGTTTTTCAGGTTCAGGCTGACCTGTCCCTCGACCCCCTCGGCGATGACCATATTCAAATCATAAGTGACCGCGATGGTCCGGAGCGCATCGATCAGCGGGGTCTTCCTGAAATCGAAGGTAACCTGATCGTCCCAGGGAATCAGTTCCGATTCAATCCGCTTCAGGGTTCTGACACGGGGGGGCTCCTGCCGGGTCTCTGCGGTGTCATCCCCGGCTGTTCCCGGTTCCGGTTTTACACGGGCCGGTCTTGGATCAGGCTCGATCCAATGATGCCCCCCGGAAAGCATTGGTTCCACGGTCTCCGGATCCCCCATGAGAGCCTGCGCGGCCAGTAATTCTTCATCCGTCTGCTCCGGCTGACCCTGCGTGAACCGGACGGGGGGCGGTGAAACGGCCTGAGCGGAAGTATCGGTAAGACGCGGCGTTTCGGATTTACGGGGTGGATCGTCTGTCACGGTGATCCGTGTTCCCAGATCATCCGAGACCGCGACCACCGCCTCCGCCTGGGTGAAAAGCTGCCTATGGGCGATTGAGGTTTCAATGGCCCATTCATTGTCTCTTCGGGCGATTGAATAGGGTGCACCCGCTTCGAAATTGAGATGAATCTGGGATACAAGCTGCGTGGCCGGATCGGCCTGCACAATCAGATTCGACAAATCCCCATCCTGAAACCAGAATTCCGACTCCGCCATGTCGTTTTTGACATTCTTGAGCAGGAGTTTCGGGTTGTCGCGGTTAAACCGGATGAATCCGCCCAGTTCGGCGCCGCGGTCGAATAACAGGGTCGTCAGGTTGCGTTCACCCTCACCCCTGCTCGTGACCCGGGTCAGATGGCGCAGGTTTTCTTCGCGCCACTCCGAACCGTTTTCGGACAAATCCATCGATATACGCGGATCGTTCAGGCTTAACACCAGAAGATTTCCTTTCCGGAGTATCGCCACCGGCACATCACCTTCATAGAGAATATCCATACGACAGATGGGAGGTGTCTCCCGAAGCTGCTGAAAATACAGGCTGAAGGGATCCACAGGAATCAGCGACCCCCTGTAATCTCCGGACCGGGACTGGAAATAGAGCGACAGTTTTTCGACTTCAGGTTGCGAGACGCCGATCCACGGAACAGATTCCTCGAAATACAGAACCGCCCAGGCTTTTCCGTCCGAACCACCCTTTTTGATCGAAACCAGATCGCCGGTCGCGCCAGTCAGGCAGTGAATGCCTCCGAACAAAAGCAGGAGTGTGACTATGGGACGCATGGGCTTGCGCATGGCTTATCCTTTCCATTCAAGGGTAATTCGCCGGCCGTCCTTGACGCAGAATACCTGATTACCCTCGATTCTTTCAACGCGGATTCCTTCTTTCTCTTCCCCTTCGGCGATGATATACCCGTTGATGAGCACAAATATCTTACCGCCCTTCCGGATGATTCCCTTGAGATCGAGGCTCGCCTCGAGTTGGGCGGCGGTCTGCTGCCGGGTCGGGTCCAAAAAGGTAAACGGATCCCGTCCCCAGTTGTCATACCGGACTTTCGGGCCCGCTTCCCTTTTTTGAACGGGTTCTTCGGCCGGGGTCGTGACGGTTCTTCTCGTTTCTCTGGTGGTCGCCGGCCTGGGCGGCTCTTTCTTGTCACCGCCGCTCAGCACGAACCGGTCGAGCAGGAAAATCGCGATCACCACCCCCAAAATTACGAGGATTCTTTTTTCACTTTTTTTGAGAGCCATCGGTCATTCCGATTTGTCCCCGGATTTCGATTGCCGCTTCCGTCATTCGCCGGTCTGACAGATTCCGGCCATGATCTGGAAATTTTTCTCGTTGAAAACCAGCACCTCGCAGCCAATGCTGTACTGCTTCGGAAGAAGCAGTTCCACGCCGAAGATTCCCCCAGTCCACATCCCGGACTGGAAGGTGCTTTGATGCGGTTTAGACCAGGAGTCACTCCAGAGCTCTCTCTGGGTGTCGATGCGCTGAAGGACCCAGGCCACTCCCCCCAGATAGAGCCGGATATTATGATGCACGGGATAACTCATTCCCAGAACCGCCTGGCCCTCGCGCCAGTCATAGGCGACCGACTTCTGCCAGACCAGGGTTTCGCCCCCCCCCTCTGAGAGGTCAAAATCGTATGTGCCTTCGGATCGGAACCGCAGGCCCTGAGCGCCGAACCAGATCTGATAGGGACTGTGCGGGGTTTCCGGCTTGAGCACCGCGGTCAGGCCCGCCCCGTACAGGAACCGGTATTTGTCGCGGTAGCCGGAGAGACGCGAGGAAGGGGGGCTGAGACACAGTTGCGCCCGGCCCGCGGTGACGTACATGTCGAGACGGGGCGTCATGCCCCGCATGACCTTGAACGCCTGCCTTCTTATAATCGCCGTCTGATTCGCCGTCTGCTGTTCGGTGTAGTTTACCGATGCGCTTACCGTCCATTCGCCATGCCCCCGCACCCCGAGCGGATTGCCCACCGTCTGGGCATGTAACGGAGACATTGAAATCACCGCGACGATCCATCCGGCCAGGTAGCCGTTTCTTTTTATCTGCATGATCTGCCCATTCTCCGGACTGACTGATTCATAGATCCCGGTTTTCCTCTTCAACTCCCCTGAATCAACAAGACACGTTCCCTTATCAACTTTCAACTTTCAACTTTAAACTTTTTAACTTTTAACTTTAAACTTTAAACTTTAAACTTTAAACTTTAAACTTTAAACCCTTCCTCTCCCCCTGTGACAGACGATGGGTTTCCTCACGGCGGCGCGATGAAAAATTGACCTTTGCTCAGCATATCGATTATTTTCCCGTTCGGGCTGTCGACCGTGAACTTGATACTCACCCACCCGGGCTTCATGCCGCCCGCCGAGCCGATTTCGATGGCGTTGCCGACCGAAAAATTGTAATGCACCTGCCCCATATCCTTTCCCGTGATGATCTCGGCCGGTTCGATCTTGGCCTGAATCGAGGTGGGCACGGTCTCGGCCCGGATCCGCGACCCCGAGGCGATGGGGTTTCCGTTTCTATCCCATATGGTCAGCGTTATGCGTTTATTTTGCCCCTGAAAGGCGATCGTATCCCCCACGGCCGCGATCACCGATAGGCTGTTCTCGTCGGACCATGCGATATTGGTCGAAAAAACGAGGGGCAGCCAGTCCCAGGCCTTGGCGGACCGCCCGGCGGCATCCATGCCCTCGGCCCAGGCGATGATCCGGGCCACGCCGTTGTTCTGACGGCCCGTGGGATCGTGTGAATTGTCGTACGTGTTGATCACCGCCCCGTCATCGAAATCGGGTATCGTGAAGCCGAGGCCATTCTGATTGGGCGGCTCGAGGATCTGACCCGTGTTGGGGTCCTGGAGTCCCTCGTACAGATAAAACCGGTTGACCGTGGGCTGGGGATTGGCTGCCGTGATCGTCTGATTCAGGAGCCCCCCCTCGTTCGTAAACGAATTATTCGTCGTGACCACGCCACCGGAGGTCGTGAAATACACGGCCGTGCCCGTCTCGACGGGATTATTGTACCGGTCGCCCACGATGACCGTCAGCAGCGTCGTGTCCAGACCCGCCCAGATATTCAGTCTCCGCGCCACGATGGTCAGATGCGAGGTGCGCACGTCGTTGACGTCCTCGATATAGGGGGGGCCGGCATGGACGACGAGCGGGGTCGAGGTCGCCTGGATCGTGGGATGATGCGGCATGCCGTTGGATTGCAGGACCTCTGCGCGGATCCGCGCGGACCCCGCGATGATGCCGCTGGAACACGAGACCCGGGCCGCGCCCGCGACCGTGGGGATGGGTGTGGTGGTGATGGGATAGGAGATCGACCCGTCGATGCTGTACAGCGAGATATCCGGGTGACGCGGCGAGGCCTCATCCCGGATGATGGAAAAGCGTACGAGGGTGCTGTCGTCCACGATGTTGTTCTTCCCGTCCCGCACCGTCGCGATGATCTCGAGGGTCTGGTTCTGACCCGTCTCCTTCACGCCGATTTCCTTGGGATTGAATTCGAGGTTGACCGAGAACGGTCCGCCGGCCGTGAGACGGATGGTCCGGCTCGCGGACACCGCCCCGCCCCCGCTTCGTGCAACCGAGGCCGTGACTACCGCGCTGCCCACCTGACCCGAAGAGAAACGGGCCGTGGCCGTGCCGTTTTGATCCGTCACCGCGGTCTCCGTGATGTTGCCGATCGTGGCGGAGAAATGAACCACCTCGCGGGCCAGCCGGAATCCCTGTGCGTCCTGCACCGTGGCCGTGAGCAGGGCCGTCTCGATGGCGTCGGCACGGATTTCCTCCTTGTCCGTGATCAGGGTGACCTGGTCGACCGGCCCCTCGATACAGGCGACGGTCACGGTATCCCGTAAAAGCGCCGTCACGACTTCGATCACCGCCGTGCCCAGGCCGAGGGCGGTCAGCGACGTGGAAGCCCTCCCGTTCTCATCGGTCTGCTTCTGATTCTGGAAATTCACGTTCGGACCGGTAAGCCGGGTAAAGGTGACCGGGATGCCCGCGGGCACCGGATTGTTGCTGAAATCCGTCACCACCGCCGTGATGGTCGAAGCCGTAGTTCCGTCCGCCGGGATCACCGGCGGGGATACGGTCACCACCATATAGGTCGGTTCGGAGGGGAGAAAACCGACGGACACCCGGCGCGTCAGGGTCGCGCCATAGGTCGCGGTGACCTCCGACGTGCCCGAAGTCGTCGCGCTGGTCAGATCGGCCTCGACCACGCCCCGGACATCGGTTTGTCCCGTCATCGGAATTAATCCCAGTGTCGCGCCGAAAGAAACCTTCTGATTCGGTATCGCCAGAGAACTGGATGTTTCCTTGAGAACCGCCATCACCCGTGAGACACTCCGGCCGTCCGCGAGGATCTGATCGGGCGAGGCTTCGAGGGTGAACCAAATGCCGCGGAATTTGACCGTATCGACTGCCATATACTGATCGTAACTGACTGTCACCACGGAGAGAATATCGGTCGTGCTGACCGGACTCGTCAGAAGGAGCCGGTCTCCCCGTGGTGAATAGGACAGCCTGCCCGCGGTCGTATTGACGCTGAGCTTGCTCGGATCGAAATCCGAAGCGGAATAGAGAATCGAAATATTCGTCGAATCGATGCCGTTGGCCAGCAGCGATTTCCTCTCCGCCTGAATGACCAGCTCGAAATCGGGTTTCTGGACGATCGCAATCTGGATGCGTTGCACGGCCGCATCGCCGTATCGCGCCGTGACCGTCACCGTGCCTTCCCGCTGGCCGCTGCGGTAGATCGCCTGGGCGAATCCCGATGTATCGGTCCGTGCGGAATCGGTGACCGAGCCCGCGCTGGCCGAGAAACGGACCCATGCGTTCCTGAACGGGGCCCTGTCCTCGTCGAGAAGGCGTACGCGGACCACGGAGAAGGCGCCGTTCACGCCGACGGTCCCGGGAGACGCGGTCATGTCGACCAGCATCGGAGCCCGTTCATGGAGGGATTCCGAAGGATCGAGGGGCGACTTTTGGGTACAGGTGATCCCGAATGTAAGCGCCAGGATCCCGATCAACAGCAATCCGATAATACTTCCGTGATCATGCAGTCGAAACATCACTGCCTCCGTGATGGCGTTGAACTCTTTTCCGAACCTTGCGCGAGAGACACCTGCTCAATCCGGTTGAGCCCCGGGGCGGATCTCCGTATAAACATCCGGCCGTTCAGGCGGATGCGCAGGGCCGGTTTGCCGGCTTCCGCAAAGCCCAGAGAATACTCCTCGATTTTGAAAAAATATTCCGGATCCTCGAGTCTGTCCCAGAGACGGGTGAACGCCGCAAACGAGCCGCGGTATTCGAGTTCGACCGGGAAGGGAATCACGTCACGTCCCGATTCGAGAAAGCCGCTGATCGTGGTGTAATCCGGCGTGATGTTGAACAGCGTCAATCCCGCCTCGCGGCCGAGGCTCCGGACGAAATCGCCGACCCCGGACAGCCTGCCCGGCGGGAAGAAATGTTTCTGGCGATCCCGATAGTCTGCCTTGAGCCCGTCGAGGCGCTGCTGGAGGGATGTGATCTCGGACTGGGGGATTTCGCGGCCCATGTTGATAATCAGTTCCTGTTTGCGTTGTTCCAGGTTTTGCACGGCCTTCCGGTTCGGGTGATAGATCAATCCGAACCAGAGCGCCGCCAGCAACACGGGAATCGCCGCACGGATGAGGAGTTGTGTCGTGGCTTTATCCATCCGTCACTCGTCCAGATAGGCTTTCAGCTGGAATTCATAAGTCAGTTTATGCAGGCTGTCCGGCAACATATATTCCTTGGTGATCGCCACGGAACTGAAATAACCCGATTTCTCGAGATTGTACACGAAATCGGCCGTGGCCATTTTGATATCGTATCGTTTTTCCCGGTTCTGTCCCCAGACCTCGACAAACCGCCTCTCCCGGGGTTTGGCGGCCTGTGCTGCGGCCGCCCCCCGCGCGGGCCTTTCCTGTTTCGCGGCCGCCGCGGCTTCCTTTCCGGAGGCAAAGAGGGTCAGGGACAATCCCCGCGGCAGGGCATGGGTGACGAGTCTCAGAATCTGGGTCAGGTCTTCGTCCGTCTTGACCATGGCGTCGACATCGGCGATCTGACCCTGTACGGTCTTGATCGAATCGTCGATGAGGCTGTGCATCGCGGCCATGTTGCGGTTATGTGTCGCCCTCCGGTTCAGGTCGATTATTTCACGTTCCAGTGCCGATTTCCGGCCTGTTCCGAAAAGCGAGAGGAAGGCCATGAGGGCGATCGCCGCGACCAGGCTATAATTCAGGGCCTGGCGGTAGGCGGCCATGCGATGGATTTTCCGGTACGGCGCAGGCAGCAGATTGATCGGACCGGCCCCTTCGAGGGCGAGTGCCAGGCTGCCGGCCAGTTCATACTGTTTTTCGACAAACAGGTCTTTCTGTTTTTTGACTTTCGCGAGGCTGATCAGTTTCGATGCCGGAAAGTTCTGCACCGGCACGTCGATTTTCTCGGATAAGAAATCGGACAGGTGCTTCAGCTGCCCGCCGCCTCCGACCAGATACAGGACACGGATTTTTTCACCCTGATGTTTTTCGATGAAAAATCCGAGTGACCGGTGCACCTCGCCCGACAGCCTTTCCATCACCGGACGCATCATGGCGCCGACTTCGGCGAGTGGCGCGCCTTTGTACGTCATGCCCTCCGAATACCCGATGGGATATCCGTACAACTTCTTGAAATTGTTGGCCTCCGCCGTGCTGAACTGAATGGCCCGCCCTTCGTGGAAAATGGTGCTGGTGATCGCCTTGGTGAAATCGGCGCCGCCCACGAGAATATCTCGGTAATAATCGAGTTGTCCGTTCCGGAGAATCACGAGCTTGCTCCGGCCGCGGCCGATGTCGAGAACCCCCGTGACACCTGTATGAATTTCGGGTGGAAGGAGGGTGGAAAGGTTTCGGAACGCCGTTATGTGCGGCGTTATTTTCACCGGCGTAATCCCGGCCTGGACCAATGCGCCGGACAGCATTTCCGCATCCTCCCCGGGTAGGGCGGCCAGCAGATACATCATCTGGCCTTCCTTTTCCGGTGACGGGCCGATCGCCAGAAAATCGGACAGGATCCCGCCCGTCTCGGCGGCCGCCATCTCCTTTTCCATGTCGAAGGCCACCATCTGTCTCAGTTCTTTTGCCGACACGGAGAGGGGATAGCTCTCCCGCCGCGTGACCAGACCGGAGGGGCTGAAACCGACCACGGTCCTGACCTTTTTCAACAGGGCGGGATGAACCGGGATTTTCTGGATCGCCTCGCTCAGACGGGAAAAATCTGCCTCCTCGGTCAACGGATTCATGATCCGCCCGAATGCCTCGATCAAAACTTTTCCGCCGTGCCGGCGGATCAGCACATATTTGATCGTCTCGGTTCCGATATCGATGCCGAGCACATGCGGCCACGGCCTGGCGACGGCCAGTTTGCCGAAATCGGGTATGTTGAGAGGCATGTTCATATTCAGTTTCGATAACTTAACACATGATTTAAAAGATTTCAACCTGAAAGGGAGTCTCGGCCGGAAACACTCAGGATGAAACGCGGCACCCCCCTTTTCAAATGTGACGGATTCGTCACAAACAGGCTATACAGGCTACAACAAGAACTGTGCCAAATGTTAATAAATGCAGGAAGGATGAACAGACGGAAACAACAGGATGCTACGGTTTGTATGAAGCCTGTGACCGTTTCCATACGCCCCCCAAGGCGAAGCGGACAAACGATGCGTGATCAAAACCGCTCTGGACGCCCTTCCCGCGGACATGCGGGAGAATCGTCATTCATAAGATAATATTATCAAAAACAAAAGTCAACATTTTTATTGTTTTTTCGAAAATTGCGAAATAAAAAAAGCCGCCTCTTCCGGCGGCTTTTTTAAAAAGTAATGATCGTCCCCGTCACGCGTCACGGTTTTAAAAACCGCCTGCAAGACCCCCGACTAACTTGTCCCTGCATGTTTTTGGCAGGGAAGATTTCGGGGGTGACAACTTTAGGGTTTCATGCAGGGGATAGTGATACGGATTTGACTCTGCTTTCTGCTTTCTGCTTTCT